>JAPZUA010000001.1:1200000-1500000 GCA_027532905.1 Magnetospirillum sp. | reverse complement strand
CGCCGGCACGCCGGGCGTGCTGCTGTCCGACACGTACGAACAGACCAAGGGTCAGGTCGCTCTTTCGTTCATCAAGAAGTTCTAAATCCATCTGAACGAACGGAACGGGCCGCGCCGGGCAAAACCCCGCGCGGCCCGTTTCATTTTTAGGGGGTGGCGGGCTAGGATCGGTACCTTATGAGCCGCCCGCGCATCCTGATCCTGGCCGATCACCCGCTTGCCGCAGCCCTTGCCGAAGGGCTCGAGGGACATGGCTTTCGCGCCGAAACGACGGCAGCGCGCGATGCGGCGCTTGCCCTTGCCGGCGCCATCGGTTTCGAAGCCGCCGTTGTTGATCGCGGCAATCTCGGGCGGCGCGCGCAGGCAGCGCTTGGGGTTCTTGCCGTCGCCTTGCGTTGCCCGATCTGTCTGCTGGTATCGCCTGATCTGCGCGTGAAACTGACCGGAATCGATGCCCTATTGCCCAAACCGGTGCGGCTGCAGGCCTTGGCGACGGCGTTGCGCGCAGCGTTGCGCACGGGTGGTGCAGCACCGGCCAAAAGCTCCCGGAAAGCCTTTTCCCAGCTGCGTTTGGGCAACGCAGATTTCGATTTCGATGCGCCTGCACGCCGCTTGCGCCATCGCCGCACCGGGATCGAAACCGTGTTGACCGAAATCGAGACGCATCTTTTGTCGATGCTGATGCGAACCGCCGGTCAAGCCGTGCCACGAGAAGACTTGCTCCGCGACGTTTGGGGCTATAATTCAAAGGTGAGCACTCGGACGTTGGAGACCCATATCTACCGATTGCGGCGCAAGCTCGAGCACGGCCAAGGCCGCGCCAAGATTCTCGAAACGGTGCCCGGCGGCTATCGTCTGGCGCTGCGCGGAAAGGACGTGCGCAAGTGACGACTGATCGTCTTGCCATCACCTTCTGGGGCGTTCGCGGATCGATCGCCTGTCCGGGCCCGACGACCGTGCGCTACGGCGGCAACACGCCGTGCCTCGAAGTGCACGCCGCCGGCCGCCATTTGATTTTCGACGCCGGCACGGGCCTCTTGCCACTCGGCCGCAACATCGCCGCGCGCGCCGCCATGTGCGAGGCCGACTGGTATTTCACGCACAGCCATTTCGACCATATCCAGGGAATTCCGTTCTTCGATCCGCTTTACAATCCGCGCAATCGCTTCCGCATGTGGGCGGGCCATCTTGCCCCCGAAACGAGCCTGCGCGCCGTGCTCTCGACAATGATGCAGGCACCTTTGTTCCCGATCCCGCTCGAGATCTTCACCGCCGACGTGACGTTCAACGACTTCAAAATCGGTGACACGCTACGCCCCGGCCCTGGCATCGTGATCAAAACGGCCCCGCTCAACCATCCCAATCGCGCCACCGGCTACCGAATCGAAGTCGCCGGCAAATCGCTGTGCTACGTGACCGACACGGAGCACGAGCCGGGCAAGCCGGATGCGAACATTCTGCGCCTTATCGACGGTGCCGATCTCGTGATCTACGACAGCACCTATACCGACGCCGAATTTGCGAGCCATGTCGGCTGGGGCCACTCGACCTGGCAGGAAGGTGTGCGGCTTGTGACGCAGGCCAACGCCAAGCGCCTCGCGATCTTCCATCACGACCCGTCGCACGACGACGATTTCATGGACAAAGTCGCGGCCGAAGCCGCTGCGATGCGCCCGGGTACCTTCGTCGCCAAAGAAGGCCAGACGATCGAACTCTGATTTTATTTGTACGGGTCGGCCGCGTCACGCAAACCGTCACCCAAAAAGTTGAATGCCAGCACCGTCGCAATGACCGGCAGCACGGGCAGCAGCAGCCACGGATAGAGTGCGACGACGTTGATGTTCTGCGCTTCCGTGAGCAGCACGCCCCACGAGGTGATCGGCGGGCGCAAGCCCAGGCCGAGGAAGCTCAACGCGGTTTCGCCCAGGATCATGGTCGGGATCGCGAGCGTGGCCGACGCGATCAGATGGCTCATGAAGCTCGGCACTAGATGGCGGAAGATAATGCGCCTGGGCGATGCGCCCATCAGATTGGCGGCCGTGCAGAAATCCTCTTCGCGCAGCGACAGCAATTTCGAGCGCACGGCGCGCCCCAAGCCTGTCCAGCCGATCATGCCGAGAATGAGCGTGATGCCGAAATAGATGTAAAGCGGGCTCCACGATACCGGAAGCGACGCCGACAGCGCCATCCACAAAGGAAGCTCGGGGAAGGAGCGGATGATCTCGATGAGGCGTTGGATCGTCATATCGACCCAGCCGCCGTAATAGCCCGCAAGCCCGCCCAGCACGATGCCGAGAATGAACTTGATCGTCACGCCGATGAGGCCGATCGTCAGCGAAATTCGCGTGCCATATGCGAGCCTGCTGAACACGTCGCGCCCGAGCCGATCGGTACCGAACAGAAAGAACGTTCCGCCCTCGGCCGGGCACACGAAATGGAAATTGCCGGCGACCAGACCCATCCATTCGTAGGCGTCGCCGCGGCAGAAAAAGCGCAGCGGCTGCACTTTGTCAGGATTGGGGGTGTAGTTGCGCTTCAGCGTGTCGAGATCGAGAGAATAGTCGAGCCCGTAGACAAACGGGCCGACGAATTTGCCTTCGTGGAACAGATGCACGGCCTGCGGGGGTGCGTAGATAAAATCCGTGTTGCGTGTGCCGCTCGCATAGGGGGCGATCATCTCGCTCACGAGGATCGAGGCGTACATCAGCAGCAGGAAAACGCCTGACCACACGGCCAAGCGATGGCGCTTGAGCTTCCACCACATCAGCCGCCATTGCGTGGCCATGTAGTAGGATTCGAGCTTCGGATCGAGCTTCTCGCCGTCGTAGGGATCGAACGGCTCGCGGCGCACAAAGTGCGGAAGTTTTTCGTCGCTCGTTACGGGGCTGCCGCTCATTTCGTGGCCCCTCCGTGCAGGCGAATGCGCGGATCGAGGGCGGCGAGGGCCAAGTCCGACAAGAACACGCCGACCACGATCAGCACCGCTTCGATCATCAGGAACGAGCCTGCCAGATACATGTCCTGGCTGCGCAGCGCCGACAGCAGCATCGGCCCGTTGGTCGGCAGCGACATCACGACCGAGACGATGGCAGCGCCTGAGATCATGTGCGGCAACAGATCGCCAATGTCCGAGATGAACGGATTGAGCGACATGCGCAGCGGATACTTGAGCAAGGCGCGCCGCGGCGGCAGGCCTTTGGCCTTGGCGGTCGTGAAATACTGCTTCTGCAACTCGTCGAGCAGATTGGCGCGCAAGCGCCGGATCATGGCGGCCGTCCCCGACGTACCGATCACGACGACCGGGATCCACAGATGCTCGAGCACCGACAGGAACTTGCCCCACGACATAGGCGCGTCGACATATTCGGGGTCCATGAGGCCGCCGATCGACGTGCCGAACCACACATTGGCGAGATACAGCATCACGAGGGCCAGCAGAAACGACGGTGTTGCGAGCCCCAAGAAGCCAAGCAGCGTGAGGCCATAATCGCCCCACGAATATTGGTGCGTGGCCGAATAGATGCCGATCGGGAACGCGACCGCATAGGTGAACAGCACCGTCACGAACGCGATCAGGAAGCTCAAAGCCAGCCGGTCGCCGATCACCTGATTTACCGGCAGATTGTACTCGAACGACCAGCCGAGATCGCCCTGCAGCAGGCCGAACAGCCAGTGGAAATACTGTTCGACCGGCGTGCGGTCGAGCCCGTATTGCTCGCGCAGGAACGCGATGCGCTCGAGATTGGCGGTCTCGCCCTGCGATTGCAGCTCGGCGATCAACGTCGACAGATAGTCGCCGGGCGGCAATTGGATGATCGTGAACACGATGGCGCTGATCGCCAACAGCGTCGGCACCATCACGAGCAGGCGGCGGATGAGATACTGGAACATGCCGCTATCTCCGCGCCTCGCCGTCGAACCAGAACGTGTCCATACGGTGCATGCCGAAGAAGGCGCCCGGATCCCAGTTCCACACGGCCTCGCTCGGCACGTTGCGCAAGCGGCGCGACACCACGACGGGCTGGCGCACATTGGCGACGATGCCGATCGACCAGACGTTTTCGGCATGGTTGGCGAGCATGCGTTGCCAAATGCGCGTGCGGTCGGCCGGATCGCCCGCGCGGCGCCAGGCTTCGTTGAGTTCGAGAAGTTCCTTGGCAGCCGCCATGTCCACCGCCTCGCCGGCCGTACCCCCGGTCTCGGCGTATTGGCCCCATTTGGGCCATTGCAGATGGTTCTGCGACACCGGGGCGAGTTCTTCGGGCGAGAAGTCGGCACTCGGCAGGCCGTTCTCGAGACCGATCCACACGCTCATTTTGGTTTCGCCCGCAAAGATGCGGTTGCGGAAAATCTCGCGCTGCTGCGGGCGCGAGAAGAGCTTGACGCCGGCTTGCATCCACGAATCGTGGATGAGTTCGAGCACATCGACCTGCTCGCCGTCTTCGCCCGCCGTTTCGACGACGACCTCGAGCGGCCGACCGTCGGGCAGCTTGCGCACGCCACGCCCGTCGCGCTGGGTCAGACCGATTTCGTCGAGCAGCCGGTTGGCGGCGGCAACGTCGAAACCGCTCCATTGGTTGCGGAATGCCGGCGCGTAGAGCGGGCTTGCCGGCAGCACGCTGTTGGCCCCTTCGACCGCAAGCCCGAAATAGACGACCTGGTTCACTTCGCGGCGATTGATCGCAAGCGAGAGTGCGCGGCGGAAGCGCGCGTCGCGCAGCAGTTCGCGCCACACCGGGTCGTTGGCATTGAGATTGGGATAGAGCGCGATATGGGCACCTTTGGCCGTGTTCCACAGGCGCGTTTCGAAATCGTTGCGCTTGCCGGCCTGGCGCAGGAACGTGTAGTTCGCGAAATTGAGGCCGCGCGCCTGCAGATCGGACTCGCCCGCCCCGGTTTTGGCGGCGAGGATCTTGCCGTCGGCCACGTTCATCACGAGCCGGTCGATATAGGGCAGCTGGCGGCCGTTCTCGTCGATGCGGTGGTAGTAGGGATTGCGCTCGAACACAAAACGCTCCGAGGGTGCGCGCGTGCGCACCATCCACGGATCGAGCGTGGGCAAATCCGGATTCTCGTTGCGGCCGACATTGTCGAGCCGATTGTGCATCTGGGCCCAATTGCGCGCGTTGGCGCGGCGCGCGGCTTGCGTCAAAGCGGCCGCATCGGTGTAGCGCGCATGGAAGGCGCGCAAGTAATGCGCTGGCCGGTAGAGCGTGAGCGGTGCCGGCCCCGCGAGTGCCGACAGCAAGCCCGGATTGGGAGCATGCCATTCGTAGACCACGGTCGTGGCGTCGGGATACGAAACCTTCGGCGGCTTGCCGTCCACCAGCAGCGCTTTGACGGGCCCGCCCGGCGACAATTCTTTATTGTTGGCGACGTCTTCCCAGAAATAGCGGAAATCTTCGGACGTGAAAGGCTTGCCGTCCGACCAGCGATGGCCGGGGCGCAGGCGCATCGTGAAGATGCGGTCTTCGACGATGTCGAGTGCTTCGAGCAGATCGGGGGTCAAGCGCAGCTCGGAATTGTACCCGATAAGCCGCGCATAGCTGAAGGTCGAGATAATGCGCACATCTTGGGCGCGGCCCGCGAGCGTGCGAATTTCGCCACCATGGCGCCCAGGCTCCCAATCTTCGCGCGCGAGTTTGGTTGCAAGCGGCGCTTTGGGCAAACGCGCCTCGATCGCGGGCAAACGCCCGGCCGCGACGTCGGCCGCCAGCGAAGGCGTTTCGATGTAGGGGGCCGCCGCAGCTGGGCCCGCCAACAATGCAAGGGCAAGAACAAGTTTGCGGATCATGCGGTCACCCTCGGGCGAGCACAGCTGCGCAAGAGACGATGGTCGCTTCCGCGCGCCGCGCGCACCAGATGCCCGCCGCCGAGATCGATCAAGGTCGCGTCTGTCGTCGCGTCCACCGTGAAGGGTGCCGGCCACAGACCCGGCATCGAGGCGCGGCCTTCCATGAGCGCGCGCAGATCGAGCGGCTTGTCGATATTGGGTTCAGGGACCGCCGACAGCAGCGCTTGCGTATAAGGGTGGATCGGCTCCTGGAAGAGTTGCGCACGCGGGGCGACTTCGACGAGGCGGCCTGCGCACATCACCGCAATGCGGTCGGCCATGTAGTCGACGACCGCCAGATTGTGGCTTACGAACACATAGGTGAGGCCGAGCGCCTTCTTGAGATCCTGCAAAAGGTTCAACACCTGCGCTTGGATCGACACGTCGAGGGCCGAGACCGGCTCGTCGAGCAGCAGCAGCTTCGGCCCCAACGCGAGCGCACGCGCAATGCCGATGCGCTGGCGCTGCCCGCCGGAAAACGAATGCGGATAGCGGTTGAGTGCGCGATCGTCGAGCCCGACGACGCGCAGGAGTTCGCTGACCGTCGCGCGTCTGCCCGCATCGTCGCCGATTTCGTGGATCACAAGCGGCTCGGCTACGATGTCGGCCACCGTCATGCGCGGATTGAGCGAACCGAAAGGATCCTGGAATACGAACTGAACCTGGCGGCGATATTCGAACAAGGCCGCATCCTGCAGCTCGTGCACGTTGCGCCCTTCGAACAGCACGGTGCCGGAATCGGGCGTGAGCGCGCGCATGACCATTTTGGACACGGTCGTTTTGCCGCAGCCCGATTCGCCGACGAGACCCAAACATTCGCCGCGCAGCACGTCGAAGCTGACATCGTCGACCGCCAGCACCGATTGCGGCGCGCCCGCGCCCAAGAAACCCGATTTGCGGATCGTGTAGGTCTTGCGCAGATTCTGGACCTGCAGCAGGGCGCCGCGCTGCTCGCCCGTTTCGGGTGCGGGTCCCTGGTTGATCTGGCGGCGCTCGGGCGGGGCGTTGCGCCGACGCACCATTTCGCCGAGGTCGCTTTTGATCGCGCGCAGCGGCACCAGCTTTTCGCCGGGCTTCATGTCGAAGCGCGGGACGGCGTGCAGCAGCGCTTTGAGATACGGATGCTCGGGCCGCCGGAAGATGTCTTCGCGCGTTCCCGCCTCCATCACGCGGCCGCGATACATGACCACGACCTCGTCGGCCATGTTGGCGACCACGCCCAGATCGTGCGTGATCAGCAGGATCGCCATGCCGAGATCGTTTTGCAGATCCTTGAGAAGTTTGAGGATCTGGGCCTGGATCGTCACGTCGAGCGCGGTCGTCGGCTCGTCGGCGATCAGCAGGGCCGGGCGGCAGACAAGCGCCATCGCGATCATCGCGCGCTGGCGCAAGCCGCCCGAAAGCTCGAACGGATAGGTCTGCAGCGCCTTTGTGGGATTGGGGAAGCCGACGCGTGCCAGCATGTCGCCGGCAAGTTCGAGGGCGGCTTTTTCGTCGCGCGTTTGGTGCAGGCGCACGGCCTCGGAGATCTGGTCGCCGACCGTGTGCAGCGGCGACAGCGAGGTCATCGGCTCCTGGAAGATGATCGAAATGCGCCCGCCGCGCACTTTGCGATAGGGCGCACCGTCCGGATCGAGCTTGGCAAGATCGATCGTCGTACCGCGGTCGTTGAACAGCACCGAACCGCGCGAAATGCGCCCGACCTTCGGCAGAATGCCCATCACGCATTGGCTGATTACGGTTTTGCCCGAACCCGACTCGCCGACCACGGCAACCGTGGTGCCGGGCCGCACGCGGAAATCCACGCCGTCGACCGCCTTCACATGCGAATTGTGCACGCGAAAATCGATCGCCAGATCGCGGACTTCGAGCAGGTTCACGCGTTCGCCCCGCTATTTTTCGTGTCGTCGGTTGCGGCAGCGTCGTCGACGGCAGGGGCGAGATGGATGCCGAGCGCGTTGAAATTGGCGCGGCTGATCTCGTCGATCGGAAGGTCGTGCGCTTGTGCAGCAAGGGCTGCGCGCGCCGCAAAAGCCGGGAAATTGTCGGCGGCCGAATCGGCGACGATCTTCGCCGCCTCGGACTTCAGCGTCAGTTGCATCCAACCCCCCGTGCGGTCGCGCCCCGTTGCATAGAAGGCAAGCTTCAACGACCGAACTTGATCCCATCGAACACTAGCTTGCGCCGATCCCGAAAGCGAGAGACCCGTGTCGTCCCAGACGATCGCCGTCTGCTGGCGTACTCTAGTCCGCCAGCCGAAAACTAAAAACAAAAGGCACAGGGGCACCAGCACCCAATGCGCGAATGTCCATTGTCCCAGCGACAAAGCGGGCACGCCGGTGAAAAAGACGCCGATCGCCGCGCGCGCATAGTCGCCCATCACGGCTTTGGCGGGGTAGGAAAGTCGTTCTGTCATTGTTGTGCCGCGAAAATTTCAAGTGGGTCGGCAAAGCGCACCGCACGATGCGTGCCAAGGGCCACGAACAGGCGTTGCAGGAAGGCCCACGCATCTTCGTCGTGCGCCAGATGATGTGTGAGGATGCCGGTCGGTTCGTCCGCATCGACGCGCGCTTCGTGCCGTGCGCGCAAATGCCCGACGAGTGCGCCCAAGCACGCCCCTTCGCCTGCAAAGCGGCGCGTGGTCCAATCCATGAGATCGACATGGGTGTTGGTCTGGGCGATGCCCTGCGGCACTTTCTTGCGCGCGTTGAAGGTCGAAAGCCCGGTAAGGCCAGCACCGCGCAGTGCGGCCGCCACGGCGGGTGCGATGCGGTTGTGCGGCGGGACAAGCATCGCCAGCATGTTCGGGAACAACGCGCGCAGCACCATATGTCCGCGCGCCAATTCGCCGACCACGTAAGCCGTCGGCCGTTCGGGCCCCAATTCGGCTTTGGGCGCACCCAGCGGCGCATGGTTCCAGTGGTTCCAGCCATGCAGGCAGACGCGCACATTGCGCGCCTGCGCGATGCGGACCGCGAGGTCCGGAACCGCACGCGCTGGGATTACGGCCAACGCCAACGGGATTTCGGGTGCGACCGTCAGCAAACGGTCGAGGGCAGCGGTCGGATGCGTCGCGTCGTCGTCGCGCCACCACAGCGTCGCGCTTTTGCCGGCGGCGGCAAAAGCATCGAGCGCTGCACGCAGATCGGACCAGTCGGCAGGCGGATAGATTATAGCCATTGTTCGAAGAGTTTGGCCGTTTGGGCCGCCCCTTCGCAAGCGATGTTGTGGGCACGGGGCGCGGGCACGCGGTCGATATGGCGGGCGAGTTCGCGCGGCGTGCAGACCTGCGCCAAGCCCGCTTGGGCGAATGCGTTCGCGCGGATCGACTGTTCGCGCTCGTTGCCCGCATCGAAGGGCACCAGCAGGGCCGGGCAGCGCGCGTGCAAGAGATCGACGCAGGTATTGTAGCCGGCCTGGCTGATTGACAGGCGCGCATGGCGCAGAAGGTCGCGAAAATCTGGCCGGTTCAGTTCGCACATCACATGCGGATTGGCGCACGCAGGCAAAGCAGCGTCGTTGCCGACACGGATGCGCCATTTTTCGCCTTCATGCGCGCGCCGCTCGGCCAGCGGTAGGGCAGCTTCGAGCAAAGCTTGGCCTGCCGCCCCGCCGCCGACCGATACGACGATTTCGTCGCGTGCCGCACTTGCTGCCCCGCTGGCCGGGCCGACATAGCCTGTGTAATGCAGCTTCGCCGCCAGCGAAGCCGTTTCGGGCCAGCTTGCCGCGAGTGGCAGAAAATCGCGGTCGCCATGCACGAGTACGGCATCGAAGCGGGCTGCAGCGGCGATGCGCGCGGTTGCTTTGGTCGCATCGGCCGGGCGCTGCAGCACGTCGCGCACCGAGCACAGAACCGGGATGGTGCTTGCATCCGCGCGCAACGCTTCGAGCTCGAAGGCCAGCATGCTGCGCCCAAACGGATAGAGCTCGACGACCAGCAGATCGGGTTTGAGCCGTGCGAAGAGGTCGCGCGTTGCGGCAACCCGGCGGCTTCGCCACGCGGCATCGATGGGCCGGTCGCGGTCGTCGCGCAGATCTTTGAAGCTCGCGTCGGCGGCCATGAGGCTCGGCAATTGTTCGAGCTTGGCGCGCCCAAGCTCGAGTTTCAGCGGTCGGCCGCCCGAGGCGAGCGTTACATCGTGGCCGCGTGCGGCGGCAGCGGCGGCGATCGCCGCCATGCGGTGTGCGTGGCCCGAACCCAGCAGATGCTGGACATGGATCAGGATTTCAGCCATCGCCGCTTCAGCGCCAGATTGAGCGCTTCGACATGCGGCGTGCCGTCCGCATCGAGGGCGAAAACATGCAGCGAATAGAGATCGAGCTTATCGGGCGGCGGGCCGATCATGTCCCAGTTGCGCGCGCGCGCATAGACCGCGCGGAAAATGCCGCGATGCGTGACGCATAGCGTGTCGAGCCCCTCGAGGGCGATCTCGCGCAGCAAAGGCGCGACGCGTTCCTGAACCATGCGCGGCGATTCGCCGCCTGGCGGCTGGAAATCGAGGCCGCGCTTTTCGTTTTCGACGAAATCGAAATTGTGCGACACGCGCAATTCTTCGATCGTGTGGCCCTCGAATTCGCCCCAATCCATTTCGATCAAACGCGGCTCGATTTCGGCGTTGAGGCCGAGGATCTCGGCCGTCTGGCGGCAGCGACGCAAAGGCGAGCACAGCACGCGGAAATGCCCGAATTCGCGCGGTAGGCGGCGCTCTTCGAGGAAATGCTGCGAACGCGGCGTAATTTCGATGTCGGCCCGCCCCTGCAGCCGGCGTGCGCCGTTCCAGGCGGTTGGGCCGTGGCGCATGAAGGCCACATAGATGCGCCCGTCCTTCGTGCTTGCGCCGCTCATGCTTGCCGCCGCAGGATTCGGTCGAACAGGTCGGCGGCACCTGCAATGTCGTGCTGCGCACGAATTTTTTCGAATGCGGCCCGGCCCATCTTGGCGCGAAGCCCCGTGTCGAGGCACAAGGTGGCGAGCGCTTGCGCGAATTCGGCCGCATCGCCGAGGGTTGCAAGCAGGCCGGTCTGGCCATCGACGACAATCGCGGCAACGCCAGGTGTGGCCCCCGCCACGGCCGGCAGGCCGCTTGCCTGCGCTTCGAGCAGCGCCATGCCGAACGCTTCACCGATCGCGGGCCACACATAGATGTCGCTGGCGCCGCGCAAGGCCGCCATCCGCGCCTCATCGCATTCGCCGTGGAAGCGCACGCGTTCGCCGAAGGCCGCAAAATCCGCTTCGATTTCGCTGCGCATCGGCCCGTCGCCGACGATTTCAAGCTGCCACGGTGTTTTGAGCCGTGCCAGCGCTTGCGCCAGCACCGCATATGAGCGGCGCTTGTCGCCTTTGCGCATCATGCCCACGGCCAGCAAGCGTGCGGGCGGCGCTGTGCGCGGGCGGCTTTGCGAATAGCTGTCGGCCGCCAGAAACGGCGGCAGCAGATAATGCGGGATGCGCGGATTGCGGAACGCGTCGATCGCCGGCACGTCGCCCGGATTGAGCGAGACGATGGCCGAGGCTTGGCCAAGGGCCGCCACGGTCGCGCGATGGCCCATGTCCCATTTGCCGCCCAATTGCTTGGCGGCGAGCGAGGCCTCGACCACGATATAGGGAATGCCGAGTCCGCGCGCGACCGTCGGCCCCAGATGGTCGGGGGCTTTGTAGTAGAGATGGTAGGTGATCCAGGCTTGCGGGCGCTGCCCGGTCGGGCGTGCCGCAAGCCGGCGCAATAGCCGGTCGGCCAAGCGCCCGCCCAGCAGGGCCAAGCGCAATTGGCGCAAGCGATTGCCGGCTCCGTCGCGGCTGCGGAAGCGCGACGGCCATTCCACGCGATGGCCCGCAAGCACGAGGGCCGCGTCGAGCAGCCGCGCCACGCGCCGGTCGCCGGATGGCACCGGATGGTCGGGTGGTTTCAGCGGGGCATAGGCGGCGACAAGCATGGTTGGAGCAATTGGTAGAGCGCTTCGCGTCCGCGCGCGAACGGAAAATCGCGCTGCACGCGGCTTTGGGCTGCGTCACCCAGTCGCGCGCGTGCGGCCGGGTCGCCGATCAGGCTTTGCAAAGCCACTGCCAAAGCCGACGGGTCGCCGGGCGGGACGAGCACGCCGCAGGTTGCTGTCACGAATTCAGGAATCGCGGCGACTTCGGTTGCAATCAGCGCGAGGCCCTGGCTTGCCGCTTCCATCAGCACATTGGGCAGCCCGTCGCGGTCGCCATCGGCGGCAATGCGGCTTGCCAGCACGAACAGATCGCCTGCCGCCAGCGCCGCGCGCACGTCCGTCTGGTCTTGCGCACCGCGCCAGTCGATGCGCGCGGCAATGCCGGCCGCCGAAGCTTGCGCCTGCAGGCTCTCTTTGAGCGGGCCGCCGCCGATATGGATAAGGCGCCAAGCGATGTTTTTGTCGAGCTGGCCCAAGGCCGCAATCAGGTCGTCGTAGCCTTTTTTGGCGACCAATCGACCGACCGAAACGATCTGCACGGGATCGCTTGGATCCGTCCCGTTGCGCGACGCCCGCGCCTGGGTGGGGGCGGGCCAGCGGGCGAGATCGAGCCCGTGATAGACGAGATGGGTCTTGCCCGGCACGAGCGCATTCAGATGCGCGGCCCCCGCGGCGGTGCACGTCGTGCACCATGCCATGTCGGCGAGTTTTTCGGCTTTTTCCCAGGCCGGCGTGGTCCAGATGTCTTTGGCGTGTGCCGAGGCCGACCAGCTGAGTCCGCGCAGAATCGCCGCATAACGCGCGACCGAGCCCGGCGTGTGAATGAAATGCGCATAAAGATGGGCCGTGGCCGGCTCCATCTCGGCCGCCAGCACGCATGCCTGGCCGAAGCGACGCCCGCGATTGGACGTTGGATCGCGCCGCCAATCTTTGAGGAAGGTGCGCAAAGCAGCACCCCAGCCCGGCAGGCGCAAGGCGGCAGCGATCCCGCGCAACACGCGGCCCGGCTCCTGCCACAGATATTCCGGCAGATAGCGCACGCGGGCTTTGAGCTGCAGATGCAGCGCGTGGCGGCGCGTGTCGGTCGGGTGGCGCAGCGACCATATGTCGAGTTCGAGGCCCAACGCCTCGAGCCCGACCAATTCCTGCGCCACGAAGGTTTCCGACAGGCGCGGCCAGCCTTTGACGATGACGGTAAGCCGTTTCACGCTCGCCTTGTCTCCGATTCGCAGGCTAAGGCTTCGCCATCAGGCCGCCTGCCTGCCCTGCCGCCAGCACGCTGTCGGACAGAACCGGATAGCGTCTCGAATCGAAGAGCTGATAGTGCCACCATTCGCGCCTGTAGAAATCCCAGCCGGCCGCCGACATGACGCCCAGCAAGATATGGCGATTGCGCTGGGCCTCGCGGCTCACCGTCGTGTCGCCATGGTAGGATTGCGTCGTGAACGCATCGAATTCCGTTCCCATGTCGAGCTCGGCTGCGGAAGCCTCGTCGATCAGCGTGAGGTCGACCGCCACACCGCGCGAATGCGGCGAGCCGCGGCGCGGATCGGCGATGAAATCGGGATCGGGGCGGAAATTCCACAAGGCCCATTGCGCTTCGGACGGGCGAAACGCATCGAAGATCTTGAAGCGCAAGCCGAGCGCTGCCGCCAATTCGATCGCGCGGGCAAGGGCGTCGGCGGCATCTGCGTGCAGCCAAGCTTGGGCGTTGGCATAGACCGGTTTGCCCGTAAAATTGTCGGACGTCGCGTAGCGCAGATCGACATCGACGTCGAATTTCGGAGCGGCGATCGGCACCAAAGTCATGACGCGGTTTTAGCATGAAAATTCTGGCCTTCGATACGAGCTTTGCGGCCGTTTCGGCCTGCGTGCGGGTCGATGGTCAGTCGCGCGCGTGGCGCCATGTCGTCACCTCGCGCGGCCATGCCGAAATCCTGCTGCCGATGGTGGCCGAGGTGCTGGCCGAGGCAGCCGTTGCCGCATCCGAAATCGATTGCGTTGCGACCGTGCGCGGGCCCGGCCATTTCACGGGCCTGCGCGCCGGGATCGCGGCCGCACAGGGTTTTGCGCAAGCCAGCGGCGCGTGCCTCGTCGGCTTCGATGCGTTTGCCGTGGTCGCCGCCCAAATGGGCGCACTTGGCGACGGCGAGCAGCGTTTGATCGTGTTCGATTCCAAACGCGCCGAGGTGTTTTTCCAACTCGATGGGCAAGCGCCAGGAGCCGTCAAACCCGCCGATTTTGCGCCGCTCGGTGACGCGTTTCTGGTCGGCGGCGATGTGGCGTCGGTCTTTGTCGAACGCCTGCGGACGCTGGGCAAAGCCGCGCGTATGGATCCCGGCACCAGCTTGCCCGATGCGCGCACGATTGCTTTGCTTGCGGAAGCGACGTCGGCGGATACCGGCCCGCTGCTGCCGCTCTATATCCATCCGCCTGCTACCACTGTTCCGAAGGCCCAATGATCGAAATCCATCCGGTCGACCGAGCCTATAGCGCCGTTCTGTCGGCCTTGCATTGCGAATGTCTCGACGAAGGTTGGGGTCCGAGTGCGATGGCCGACGTGATGCGCTCGCCGGGCGTCTACGCGCTGATGGCGTTCGACGGCGAAGCGCCGGTTGGTTTTGCCCTGGGCCGTCTTGCGGGCGATGCGGCCGAGCTTCTCAGCCTCGGCGTGCTGGCGCCCTATCGCCGCCAAGGGGTGGGCCGGGCCTTGGTACGCGCGGTTGCGGCCTGCGTGCCGCGCGTGACGGCCGTCTTCCTCGAGGTCGCCGAAGACAATCGTGGCGCCCAGCGCCTCTATAGCGGGCTCGGCTTTGCCGAAGTTGGCCGTCGGGCAAACTATTATGCGCGCGGCGGCGGGCGTTTTGTTGCCGCTTTGACGATGTCGGCGGCACCCACGACGCTTGGCTAACTGGCAATACTTGCGAATTGGTGTGCAGATACCTACATGAACCAAGTAAATGCGTTAAAACAACGGGATTCTTGTGGCAATCGAGATGAAACCGGAAGCGCCGCGCAACGCCGACTTGCTGACGTTGACGGCCAATATCGTGGCCGCCCACGCGGCCAAAAACGCGCTTGACGGCGATGCCCTCCAGGCCCTTATTCGCCAGACTTATCAAACGCTTGCGGGCATTGAAACGGGCTCAACCCCGGTCGAGCGGCCGCAGCCGGCGGTGGCGATCAAAAAGTCGGTGACCAACGATTTCATCGTCTGCCTGGAAGATGGAAAGAAGCTCAAGATGTTGAAAAGACATCTGAAATCGGCCTACAACATGTCGCCCGAACAATATCGCGAGCGCTGGGGCCTGCCGCCTGAATATCCGATGGTCGCCCCCAATTATGCCAAGAAGCGCAGCCAGTTGGCGCGCGATCTCGGCTTGGGTACCAAGGCGAAACGGCGGCGCGGCGGCAATGGGGACTAACCGCCGTCATCGCGACGCAATATAATTCGGGTACATCGTCGTCTCCGGTTCACGACACCTCGAGTCGCAAGCGCAGATCCAGGCACTTGGCGGCAGAAGGGCGAGAAGGAAAGGAGCGGCGCTTTAACGATGCCTGACGGCTACGGGAGTTACGTTGCGATGCCACAGCGAATCGAGCAGCTTTGCGTCGAAAAAGGTCTGAAGATGACCGGCCAGCGACGCGTGATCGCGCGGGTTCTGGCCGAATCGACGGACCACCCGGACGTCGAACAGGTCTATCGCCGCGCCTCGGCCATCGATCCGCGCATTTCCATCGCCACCGTCTACCGCACCGTCAAGCTATTCGAAGAGGCCAATATCCTGGCGCGCCTCGATTTCGGCGACGGCCGCTCGCGCTACGAAGAAGCACCCGAAGAGCATCACGACCACCTGATCGACATCAAAGGCGGCACGGTGATCGAATTCCACAACGAAGAAATCGAACGTCTGCAGCGGGAAGTGGCGCGCCAGCATGGCTACGAGCTGGTCGGCCATCGTCTCGAACTCTACGGCGTGCCGTTGGCGGCACACGATCCAGCGCTTGCGAAGAAAAAGGAAATCCCGCAATGACCGCTCATGCCGCGATGTTCGATGCGCTTTTGTCGGGCGGGGCGATGCCCGGCCTAGGATTTCCCGCCGCCGGCCTTCCCGCCCCCGGCCTTGCAGACGCAGGGCTTCGTTTGGGCTCGCTCGAAGTGCGCTTGGCCGAGACGGAAGCCGAGATCGATGCGGCACAGGCCCTGCGCTACAAAGTCTTCGTCGAGGAAATGGGCGCGCGGCCAACCGGGCCTGCCGCCGATCGCAAACGCGACGCCGACCGCTACGACGAATATTGCGACCATCTGCTCGTGCTCGACCACGCCAAGGCCACGGGCCCGGCTGCGATCGTGGGCACCTACCGGCTGCTGCGTCGCTCGGTCGCCGACCGCCATCATGGATTTTATTCGGCCGGCGAGTTCGACATTTCGCGCATGCTGGCAGCCGAGGGCGAGTTGCTCGAACTCGGCCGCTCGTGCGTCGATGTCGCCCATCGCAATCGCCCGACCATGCAGCTGCTGTGGAAGGGCATTGCCGCTTACGTCTTCGCGTACGACGTCAAGATTCTGTTCGGCTGCGCGAGCCTGCCGGGTACGGATGTTTCGGCGCACGCAGGCGCGCTTGGCTATCTGCACCACAACCATCTTGCCCCCGAACGCATCCGCGCGCGCGCTTTGCCGGAGCGCTACGTGTCGATGGATCTGATTGCCGCCGACCAGGCGGTGCATGAAGATGCCGCGCGCGCCTTCGATGCGCGCGCCGTGATTGCGGCATTGCCGCCGCTCATCAAAGGCTATCTGCGTGTGGGCGGTTTCGTCGGCGACGGGGCAGTGATCGACCACGAATTCAACACGATCGACGTCTGCATCCAGGTCGTGACCGATGCGGTCACATCCAAATATCTCAAGCACTACAGCCGCGAAGTCGGCGCTTCGAGCGCGGACTGACCGGCTTGGACCAAATCGCCTCGCGCATGCTGGCCGGTCTTCGGGCGGCCGCCTATGTCGCTTTGACGCTGCCGTTGATGCCGTTGCAGGCTTTGTTCGTGGCGCTGGATTGGCGAGCCGCAAGCGCGTTGCCGCGCTGGTACCATGCGCGCTGTGCAAGCCTGTTCGGCATCGTCATCAAAACCACCGGCATGCCGGTTGCGGATCGGCCGGTACTGTTTGTGGCGAACCACGTGTCGTATATCGACATCGTCGCCTTGTCGGCGGTGGCCGAAGTGAGTTTCGTCGCCAAGACCGAAATCGCCGGCTGGCCGTTTTTCGGCTGGCTTGCCAAACTCCAGCGCACGGTTTTTGTCGGTCGCCAGCGCAACCGTGTCGCCGACGAAAAATCCGCACTCGAAACGCGCCTGACGCAGGGCGGCGCACTTGTGCTGTTCGCCGAGGGAACCACCGGCGACGGCAACCGCACGCGGCCCTTCAAGAGCGCTTTGTTCGCCGCCGCCGACCGGGCAGGCGTGGTCGTGCAACCGGTCACGATCGCCTATACGCGGCTCGACGGCATGCCGCTGTGCCGCGCCTTGCGCCCTGCGGTGGCCTGGTACGGCGACATGGAATTGCTGCCGCATCTGTGGCGGCTCATCGGGCTGGGGCAGCTCGGCGTGGAAATCGTCTTCCATCCGGCCACCAGCCTCGCCGCTGCCGGGTCGCGCAAGGCCTTGTCCCAGCACTGCGAATCGACGATTTCGCACACGCTGGCGGCGATCAATGCCGGCCGTCCGGTGGCCGCTTGAAGCACCTTGTCCGCCAATGATAGGCTGCAGAATGAGTTTGCGGCGCGCGTGAAAAAGCTCCACATCAAAACATATGGCTGCCAGATGAACGTCTACGACTCCGCCCGCATGGCGGATGTCCTGGCGCCACTCGGCTATCGGCCTGTCGATCAGGCCGAAGGGGCCGACCTCGTCATTCTCAACACCTGCCATATCCGCGAAAAAGCGTCCGAGAAGGTCTTTTCCGAATTGGGCCGTCTTAAGCCGCTTAAAGACCGCGACGGCACCTTGCTGGCGGTCGCAGGCTGCGTGGCCCAGGCCGAAGGCGAAGCCATTCTTGCGCGGGCACCCTACGTAGACGTCGTTCTGGGTCCGCAAGCCTATCACCGTCTGCCCGAGCTTGTGGCGCGTGCGGCGCGTGGGGCCGGTACCGCACTCGATACCGATTTTCCGGTCGACGTGAAGTTCGACCATCTGCCGGCCCCGGCGACCGCTCAAGGCGTGTCGGCGTTTCTCACCGTGCAGGAAGGATGCGACAAATTCTGCACCTTCTGCGTGGTGCCCTATACGCGCGGGGCCGAATATTCGCGCACGCCCGCTTCGATCGAAGCCGAGGCGCGTGCGCTTGTGGCGAACGGGGCCGCCGAACTCACGCTGCTCGGCCAGAATGTGAATGCCTATCACGGGCGCGACGAAACCGGCGCCGAGATCGGGCTTGGTGCTTTGATGCGCAGGCTTTCGCGCATCGACGGGCTCAAGCGGCTGCGCTACACCACTTCGCATCCGCGCGACATGGATGAAGATCTGATCGCCGCCCACGCGGATACGGCGGCCGTGATGCCTTACGTGCATCTGCCCGTGCAGTCGGGCTCGAACCGCATTCTCGATGCGATGAATCGCGGCCACACGGCCGACCAGTATCGCGCGCTCGTGCGCCGCCTGCGCGCAGCACGCCCCGATATCGCACTCTCGAGCGATTTCATCGTCGGTTTCCCCGGCGAAACCGAAGCGGATTTCGAAGCCACCCTGGCGCTTGTTGCCGAGATCGGCTTTGCCGCTGCCTACTCGTTCAAGTATTCGCCGCGTCCGGGCACGCCCGCCGCCCTCATCGCCGCCCAAGTGCCCGAGCCTGTGCAGGATGCGCGGCTGCAGCGCCTGCAGGCATTGCTGCGCGACCAGCAGGATGCCTTCAATCGCGCACTCGTGGGCAAAACCGTGCCGGTCCTCTATGCGCGCGAGGGCCGCCATGCGGGCCAGCTCGTCGGCAAAACGCCGTGGCTGCAGCCTGTGCATGCGCACGCGTCTGCCGCAGCGGCGGGCCAAGTTCTGGAAACGCGCATATTGGCGCTGGCGCCGAATTCGTTGGCCGGCGAAATCTGCGATACGCAGTTCGATTCGGCGGAAAGGCGGTCGGCGTGAGCGCTCCCATCGTTCTGGCATTCGACGATACGTCGCTGCTCTCGCCTCTGTTCGGCGAACACGACCGGCATCTCGCCCGCATCGAACAGATGCTGGGTGTCGCCATCGTGTCGCGCGGCAACCAGGTTCGCATCCAAGGTCCGCATTCGGCAATGGAAGCCGCGCGCGACGCACTCAACGCCGTCTACGCCAAACTGCGCAAGGGGATGAACGTGGATCTGGGCGAAGTGGAAGCGGCCGTGCGTCTTTCGCAGCCGCGCAGCACCGAGGGCGGGCTCGATCTTTTCGGCGCCGAGGGACTTGCGATCACCACGCGCAAGCGCCGTGTCGCACCGCGCACGGCCAACCAAGGCGCTTACTTGAAAGCCCTCAAGCTCAACGAGCTTGTGTTCGGCGTGGGGCCGGCGGGCACGGGCAAAACCTATCTCGCCGTCGCGATGGCGGTCGACGCGCTCACGTCGGGCAAGGTCGATCGCATCATCCTGTCGCGCCCGGCGGTCGAGGCGGGCGAGCGCTTGGGCTTCCTGCCGGGCGACATGCGCGAGAAGGTCGATCCATACTTGCGCCCGCTCTACGACGCGCTTTACGACATGCTGCCCGGCGAACAGGTGACCAAGCGCCTGGCCACCGGCGAGATCGAAATCGCACCGCTCGCCTTCATGCGCGGCCGTACGCTTGCCAACGCGTTTGCGATTCTCGACGAGGCGCAGAACACAACCGCCATGCAGATGAAGATGTTTTTGACGCGTCTTGGCGAAGGCAGCCGCATGGTCGTGACCGGCGATTTGAGCCAGGTCGATTTGCCGCCGGGAACGCGTTCGGGCCTCGCCGACGCGCTCGAAGCGCTCGAAGGCGTGCAAGGCATCGGCACCGTGCGTTTCCTCAATCAAGACGTCGTGCGCCATCCGCTGGTCGGGCGCATCGTCGATGCGTACGACGCGCGCGACGGCGCCAAAAAATGAACGCCGATATTCGCATTGCCGTGCTGGATCCGCGCTGGCGGCGTTCGCTTGCCCGCACCGAGGCGGTCGTGCGCCAAGCGGCGGTGGCGGCACTCGAAAGTTTTGCGGGCGGCACCATCGCGATCGCACTCGGCGACGACGCAATGCTGCGCGAACTCAACCGCGATTATCGCGGCAAGGACAAGCCGACCAACGTGCTGTCTTTTGCCGCAAGCCCCGGTGCGGGCGATGTGGCGCTCGCCTTCGAAACCTGCCGGCGCGAGGCGCGCCAGCAGCGCAAATCCTTCGCCCGCCATGTGCGTCATCTGGTCGTGCACGGTACGTTGCATCTGCGCGGCTTCGACCACGAAACGGCGGAAGATGCCCTTGCGATGGAAGCGCGCGAGCGGCGCGTGCTGCGCCGCTTGGGCTTGTCCGACCCTTACGCGAGCAGATCCGCAGCATGAACGACGACGCCCATAGTTTTGCCGACCGCCTGCGCGAACGCTTGCGCGATATGCTGCGTCCGCGCGGCCGTGCGGCCGAAGAGCAGCTGCGCGACACGATCGAAGAAATCATCGAAGAGGGCGAAGCGCCCGCCGAGCCGATGGGTGCTGCTGAGCGCGCCATTCTCGCCAACGTGCTGCGCTTGCGCGAAGTGACGGCCGAAGATGTGATGGTGCCGCGCGCCGACATCGTCGCGGTCGATTACGGCATCGCACTCGAAGAGCTCGTCGCCTTCCTGGTGCGCGAGGCGCACAGCCGTGTGCCCGTGTTCCGCGGCTCGCTCGACGAGGTACAGGGTTTTGTGCACGTCAAAGACGTTTTGCGCGTCAAGCAGTCGGGCGAGGCGTTCAACCTCGCCGACGTACTGCGCAAGGTGCTGTTCGTGGCGCCGTCGATGCGCGTGCTCGATCTGCTGCTCGAGATGCGCAAGAGCCGCACGCATCTTGCTCTCGTCGTCGACGAATATGGCGGCATCGACGGGCTCGTGACCATTGAAGACGTCGTCGAAGCGATCGTCGGCGACATCGAAGACGAGCACGACGTCGAAGACGGCCCATTGCTCGCCAAAACCGTCGACGGTTTGTGGTTGGTCGATGCGCGTCTGCCGATCGACGAGTTCCAGACGCAGACCGGCATTGCGCTCGACGACGCCGAGCGCGCGGCCGACGTCGATACGGTCGGCGGGGCGGTCGTGTCGGTCGCAGGCCGCGTGCCGGGCCGCGGCGAGATCATCCGCCATCCGGCGGGCTGCGAATTCGAGATCATCGATGCCGATCCCAGGCGCATCCGAAAGCTCAAAGCGCGGCGGATCGAGCCGCGCGGCGCATCCGACGAGCCGGCCGGCTGATCCGATGCGCGTTCTGAATTTGGGTTCGGCTGCGGCCGCTCTCGGCGCACTGTCCGGGCGGCGGCGTGCCGCCGCGGCGATCGGGCTCGGCGTTGTTGGGGCCGGCATTCTGCCGCCGCTTTATCTGTTCCCGCTCGGTTTTGCTGCGTTTGCCGGCCTCGTGTGGATGATCGAAGGCAGAAGCGTGCGCAGCGCCTTCTGGATCGGCTGGCTGTTCGGCCTTGGGCATTTTGCGGCCGGCCTTTATTGGATCGCCAACGCGCTGATGATCGAATGGTGGCGCGTGGGCTGGATGATCCCGTTCGCCGTGCTTGGCTTGGGTGCCGTGCTCGGCGTGTTCACGGGCGCTGCAACGGCGAGCGTGCGCGCGGCCAAATTGTCGGGCGCTGCCGCCCCGTTCGGGCTTGCGCTCTTTTGGATGCTGGCCGAAATCGCACGCGGCCATGTGCTGACGGGTTTCCCGTGGAACCTCGTCGCGACCGCATGGCTTGCGAGCGATGCGTTGGCGCAAAGTGCCGCCCTGTTCGGCGCCTACGGCTTGTCCGCCATCGGCGTGCTCGTGTTTGCATTGCCCGCCGCTTTGGCGCGCGGCAAATGGCGCCCGGCGGCGGCAAGTGCGGCGATCCTCGCCGTCGCGTGGGGTGCGGGTGCGTATCGCTTGGCGCAGAGCGACGAAGTGCCGTTGCCGGACATTCGCTTGCGCATCGTGCAGCCCAACGTGCCGCAGGCGCTCAAATGGGATCCCGAAGCGCGCGAGCGCAATCTCGAAGAGCTTATCGCGCTTACGCGCAGCGACGGCTTCGCCACCGCGACGCACGTGATCTGGTCGGAGACCGCAACCGCCTTTCCGATTTGGGGCGACACGCCCGCGCTTGCCGCACGGCGCGCGCAGGTGGCCGAAGCGGTGCCGCCGGGCGGCATGCTGGTGACGGGTGCGCCGCGATTCGCACGCGACGCAGACGGGACTATTTTTGCATGGAATTCGCTTCATGCGATGGCCCCGGACGGCACGCTGACGGCCACTTTCGACAAATTCCATTTGGTGCCGTTCGGCGAATACGTGCCGCTGCGCGAGTGGCTGCCGTTCGAGCGCATCGTGCCCGGCGGCATCGATTTCAGCGCCGGTCCGGGGCCGCAGCTGCTGGCGGTCCGCGGCCTACCGGTCGCGAGTCCGCTGATCTGCTACGAGATCATCTTTCCCGGCAACGTCGTGCCCGAGGGCCCGCGCCCGAACCTGCTGCTGAATATCACCAACGATTCGTGGTTCGGGCAGTCGAGCGGCCCGCACCAGCATTTTGCGGCGACAAGACTGCGCGCCGTCGAAGAGGGCTTGCCCGCGATCCGGGCGGCGGGCGGCGGCATCTCGGCGGTCATTGACGGCTATGGCCGCCCCGTGGCCAAGCTCGGGCTCGGCGTGCGCGGCGTGCTCGATTCTGGTCTGCCGCCTTCGCTGTCGGCAACGCCTTACGTGCAGGCGCGCAACGCGCCAGTTTTTGTCTTGGCAGTGTTCTTCGGCGCTTTGGCAGGCGTGCTGCGCCGCCGCAACGTGGCGACGTGGTGAATTTCCATTTTGCCTCGCACTTGATTGCGCGCTATGTTCCCCGCGCCTACAAATGTACACCACGCAGAATTTGGTACCGAGACGGGAGAGTCGATCAATGGCCGAGAAGAAAAAACCGACTGCAGCCGCCGCACGCGGTCGCCGCGGGCGCGCTTCGCCAGGCCCGAACCCGATCGACGTGCATGTCGGGCATCGGCTGCGCGAGCGGCGCACGATCCTGGGTCTCTCGCAGCAGGAAGTCGGCCGCCTTCTCGGCGTGACGTTCCAGCAGATCCAGAAGAACGAGCGCGGTGCGAACCGCATGTCGGCCTCGCGCCTCTACGAAGCGGCGCGCGCCCTCGACACGACGGTGCAGTATTTCTTCGACGACATGCCGAACGATGTCGCCGCCTACGGCCGCAAGCACATCCAGGGTCTCGCCGAAGGTCCGGTTCCGACGTACCAGATCGATCCGCTCGTGCGGCGCGAAACGATCGAATTGGTGCGCGCCTACTACGACATCGAGGACCGCAAGCTGCGCCAGAACATGGTCAGTGCCATCCGCGCCATCGGCAGCAACAGCCCGACGGCGCTCGCCCGTCCGCGCCGTGGCCGGCCGGTCGGCTCGACCAACAAAGCCAAGAAAAACGCGAAATAGCCGCTGTTTTGCGGCGATCTTGCGGGCGGACGCGGTCGGCGGGTCGCTTGTCTGTTGACGCGCCGGACGATCCTTGCCAAAAGACCGCAGTTTTCGCGCACGACACGGGGAATAGTCCCCCGAGTCGCGCGCGTTGTGTGTTGTTCGAACGTTACGATCCCTGATCCCATTTCGGAGGAAAGCCCATGCGCAAGGGCGAGTTTGTTTTCACCAGCGAATCCGTTTCCGAAGGCCATCCGGACAAGGTGTCCGACCGCATTTCCGACGCGGTCGTCGATGCGTTTCTGGGTCTCGACCCGTACGCGCGCGTCGCGTGCGAAACGCTGGTGACGACCAACCGCATCGTGATCGCGGGCGAAGTTCGCCTCGACGCGAAGAAGTGCGGTCCCAAGGCGCCGATGCTCAAGGGCGGCAAGGTCAATGCCGACGTGATCGAGAAGCTCGCGCGCGGTGCCGTGCGCGAGATCGGCTACGAGCAGAAGGGCTTCCACTGGAAGAAGGCCAAGGTGCAGGTCCATCTGCACGGCCAGTCGGCCGACATTGCCATGGGCGTGGACGCCAAGGGCAACAAGGACGAAGGTGCGGGCGACCAGGGCATCATGTTCGGCTACGCCACGAACGAAACGCCGGAACTGATGCCGGCCCCCTTGCAGTATTCGCACAACATCCTGCGCCTCATGGCCGAAGCGCGCCATTCGGGCAAAGAGAAATATCTCGAGCCCGACGCCAAGAGCCAAGTCACGCTGCGCTACGTCAACGGCAAGCCCGTCGAAGCGACGGCCATCGTCGTCTCGACGCAGCATTCGGCCAAGGTCGACCAGGACGACGTGCGCGAAATCGTGCGCCCCTACGTGCAGGCCGTTCTGCCGAAGGGCTGGAAGATTCCGGAGAACGAGTTCTACGTGAACCCGACCGGCAACTTCGTGATCGGCGGTCCAGACGGCGATTGCGGCCTTACGGGCCGCAAGATCATCGTCGATACCTACGGCGGTGCGGCCCCGCACGGCGGCGGCGCTTTCTCGGGCAAGGACCCGACGAAGGTCGACCGTTCGGCCGCCTATGTCGCGCGCTACCTCGCCAAGAACGTCGTCGCGGCCGGCCTTGCCGACCGCTGCACGATCCAGCTCTCCTACGCGATCGGCGTGGCCAAACCCCTGTCCGTCTATGTCGATACCGACGGGACGAGCCAGGTGGACGAAGCCAAGCTCTCGAAGGTGCTGCAGGAGCTCGTGAACCTGACGCCGCGCGGCATTCGCGAGCATCTGGGGCTCAACAAGGCGATCTATCGCCGCACCTCGTCCTACGGCCATTTCGGCCGCGCGCCCGAAAAGGACGGCGGCTTCTCGTGGGAGAAGACCGACCTCGTCAAGGATCTGCGCAAGGCGTTCGGCGCGCGTTGAACGACGACGCGGATCGCGACGGAAACGACAAGGCGCCGGGCGAACCCCGGCGCCTTGTGCATTCCTACGGCCGGCGGCGCGGGCGCAAGCTGAAGCCCACCCAGACCGTTCTGGTCGACGAAAAACTCCCGGCCTATGCGCTTGCCAAACCGGCGGCAGGAACGCTGCTCGACATCCCCGCCCTGTTCGGATTCGTGCCGCGCGCTTTGTGGTTCGAAGTGGGTTTCGGCGGCGGCGAGCATTTGGCCCATCAAGCCGCCAACAATCCCGATGTGGCGCTGATCGGCGCCGAGCCGTTTGTGAACGGCGTGGTCTCGGCCGTGCGTCATCTCGAACAGCGCAATCTCAAAAACGTGCGCCTCTATGCGGGCGACGCGCGCGAATTGTTGGGCCATCTGCCCGACGCATCGCTCGAAAAACTCTTCGTGCTGCATCCCGATCCGTGGCCCAAGCAGCGCCATCACAAGCGCCGCTTGATCGCGGCACCGTTTCTCGACGAAGCGGCACGGCTGCTGAAACCGGGTTCCGAACTGCGTCTTGCGACCGACGACGAGCCGTATCTTTTGTGGATGCTCGTCGAGATGAAGTCGCATCCGGCGTTTGCGTGGACCGCGCGCACTGCCGACGATTGGCGCCTTTATCCGCCCGACGCCATCGAAACGCGCTACGCCGCCAAAGCGCGCCTGCAAGGGCGCAAGGCGACTATTCTGCGCTATGTGCGCCGCTAGCTAGTCCTGTTTGGCGGCGACGACGCTGCGCCTTATGTGGCGTGCCTTGGCGAACAGCCGCTCGAGCGTGTCGCCCTCGTCGTGGCGGATCGCTTTCTGCAGCAATGCAATGTCTTCATAGAGACGGCCGAGCATTTCGAGCACGGCGTCTTTGTTGGCGAGGAAAATGTCGCGCCACATGACAGGGCTCGAGGCGGCCACGCGCGTGAAATCGCGGAAGCCCGAGGCCGAATAGCGGATCACTTCGGCGCGCAACGTGCCTTCAAGATCGCTTGCCGTGTTCACAATCGTGTAGGCGATCAGATGCGGCACGTGGCTTGTGATCGCGAGCACGCGGTCGTGGTGCTCGGGCGTCATCACGGCGACTTTGCTGCCCAGGCGCGTCCACAAGGCTTCGACCTTTTTGGTCGCTTGTTTGGGCGTGCCGGCAACGGGTGTGACGATGCACCAGCGCCCGTCGAACAATTCGGCGAAGCCCGCTTCGGGCCCCGAGTTTTCCGTGCCCGCCACGGGGTGTGCTGGAACAAGATGCACGCCGCGCGGTACAAACGGCGCGAGGCGATCGAGGGCGGCGCGCTTGACCGAGCCTGCATCGCTGAGGATCGCACCCGCTTTGAGTTTCGGCCCGATCGCGCGCCCGATCGCGGCATAGGTCGACATCGGCGTGCAAATCACGACCATGTCGGCCTTGGCCACGGCCTTGGCGGGTGACGCCAGAATCGCGTCGGCAAAACCGAGCCTGGCGATCGCGCGGCGCGCACCGGGATCGGCATCGCACACGACGATGCGCGCCGCCGCATTGCCGCGCCGGGCCGCGCGCGCGATCGACGAGCCGATGAGCCCGCAGCCGATAATTGCGAGCGTGCCGACGACGGGCTTCATTTGAGGAAATCGCCAAGGGCCGCGACCACGGCCTTCATTTCTTCGTCGGTGCCGATCGTGAAGCGCAGGAATTCCGGCAGGCCGTAATTCGCGACCGCGCGCGGAATGATCGCGCGCGCCATCAAAAATTCGTTGGCCGCCGCCGCGTTTTTCGCAGGCGCGTCCGGGAAGCGCACCATCACAAAATTGCCGACCGACGGCAGTGTCGAAAGGCCGAGCTTTTCGCACTCGGCCACGAACCACGGCAGCATGCGGTCGTTGTGCGCGCGCACTTGGTCTTGGAAGGCGAGATCTTCGAGGGCTGCCACGCCGGCGGCCTGGGCGGCTGCACCCACATTGAAAGGGCCGCGCACGCGGTCGAGCACGTCCACGATCGCGGGCGGGCAATAGGCCCAGCCCAGGCGCATGCCGCCGAGCGCAAACATCTTCGAGAAGGTGCGCAGCATCACCGTGTTGTCGCTGCCGTCCACGATCTCGACGCCGGCCGAATAGTCGTTGCGGCTCACATATTCGGCATAAGCCGCATCGATCACCAGCAGCGTGTGCGGCGGCAGCCGGTCGCGCAGGCGCTTGATGTCCGCCCCCGTCACGTAGGAGCCGGTCGGATTGTTGGGATTGGCGAGGAAGCAGATTTTCGTCTTCGGTCCCGCCTTGGCGATCAGTGCGTCGATGTCGGTACGATAGCCCTGTTCTGGCGCCCACACGGGCGTGGCACCGACCGTGAGGGCCGAAATCGGATACATCGTAAAGCCGTATTGGCTGTAGAGCACTTCGTCGCCGGGCCCGGCATAGGCTTTGACGAGCAGGGCGATAAGTTCGTCCGAGCCTGAGCCGCATACGATGCGCGCCGGATCGAGCGCAAAGCGCTTGCCGATGGCGGCCCGCAGGGCAGCCGATTGGCTGTCGGGATAGCGGTGCATTTCCGCTGCCGCTGCGGCGGCGGCGGCAATCGCCTTGGGCGAGGGCCCGAGTGCGCCTTCGTTCGAGGAGAGCTTGATCGGCTTCTGCGATCCCGCCGCACTCGATTTGCCGCCGACATAGGGTTTGATTTCGAGAATGCCGGGGCGCGGCACAGGCGAGCTCATGCAGGGACTCCCTTCAAAGGCTGGTCGAGCGCAAGGTCGAGCGGCACGCCGTAGCCGCCGGCGACGCTGGTGCGCAAGCCCGCCTCGGCCAAATGCGCAAGCCTTGCGTCGCTGGGGGCGACGTAGCTTTCGTTGACGATCAAAAAGATCGGCCTGCCGCCTGCCGACGATTCGGCGATGATGCCGACGGGGGCGAGGCCCGCATCGGTCAGCAGGCGCACGAGCTTGGCGCGGCTTGCCTCGATGTCCGGGGCGACCGCGAGCAGGCCGCGATCGGCGCCGGATTCTTCGAAACTCTGCCGCCCGACGACGAAGGCGCCTGGCTGGGTTTCGCGCCCGTCGATCGGCAGACGGGCCAGGACCTGCAAGCCGCCGGGTGCGAGATTGCGCCACCAATTGAGATCGGGTGCGTCTTCGGGCGTGGGCAGTAGGCCCAATTGCGCGCGCCCGTCGTCGAGGCGCGCAATAAGCTGGGCAGGCGAGCTTGCGGTCAGAAGCGGTGTGGCTTGGCCGTAGTGGCGGCGCGCAAAACCCATCAGCTGGGCGGGCGGTTTGGCGCGCTCGTTCGAGGGCACATCGAGCACGACCACCGAGAACGCCCCCTGCAGGCGCGTGAAGCTCGTCATGATGTCGCGCCACAGCCGCACGACGAGGCCCGGCGGCAGCGGCCCTTGGATACGCGCCACAAGCCGGCGCAGGATCGCCAATTCGCGCCCCGGGCGGGCGAGGCGCGGGCTCCCATCGGTGCCTTCGGCGGCTTTGGCGGCGCGCACGTCTTCCATCGCGCGCGCGCGCTCCATAAGCTGGTCGAGCAGCCGGTCGTCGATTGCATCGAGGCGGCGGCGCAGATCGGCGAGCGAAGCAGGCGCTTGGGTCATTGGAGCTGGGTCATGCTGGGCGCACAAGCCATAGCCCAGCGCCGTCGCACCGCGCAATACAATTGGCCTGCGGCAAGTCGCGGCGCGGATTTTCAGCAAGCGCTTGAATCCGCCTGCCGCTTGGCCCATGTTTCGCCCACTTTGTTCCTCCCGTCCGGCCTGCTTGGCCTTTTGGCATCCGACCCTTGACCGCACATCCCAGCCTCACGCCTCTCGACAGTGCTGCAGCATCGTTCCCCGGCAAACGCTTTGTGATCCCGGCAAGCGATCCCTTGCGCCTCGATTCCGGCGTCGAACTCGGGCCCGTCACGGTCGCCTACCAGACCTACGGCACGCTGAATGCCGACAAGTCGAACGGCATTCTGGTTTGCCACGCGTTGACCGGCGACCATTTTGTGGCCGACCGCCATCCCGTCACCGGCAAGCCCGGCTGGTGGGAGGCGATCGTCGGCCCCGGCAAATTGCTCGACACGGACCGCTATTTCATCGTGTGCGCGAACGTGCTCGGCGGCTGCATGGGCACCACAGGCCCCAAGGACATCGACCCAGCCACCGATCAGCCTTATGGCCTTGCCTTTCCGGTCATCACGATCGGCGACATGGTGAAGGCGCAAGCGCGCCTGATCGACCATCTCGGCATCGACAAGCTGTTTTGCGTGATCGGCGGCTCGATGGGCGGCATGCAGGTGCTGGAATGGTGCTCCGCATATCCCGAGCGTGTGTTTGCGGCCGTGCCCGTCGCCACATCCTATCGCCATTCGGCGCAGAACATCGCGTTCCACGAGGTTGGCCGCCAGGCGATCATGGCCGATCCGCAATGGAACGGCGGTGCTTACCAAGCTGCGGGCACGCAGCCGCAGCGGGGTTTGGCCGTGGCCCGCATGGCCGCCCACATCACGTATCTGTCCGAAACGGCGCTGCATCGCAAGTTCGGGCGCAAGCTGCAGGACCGTGCCCAGCTTTCGTACGGTTTCGACGCCGATTTCCAGGTCGAAAGCTATCTGCGCCATCAAGGCTCCACCTTCGTCGACCGGTTCGACGCCAATTCCTATCTCTACATCACGCGCGCGATGGATTATTTCGATCTGCAGGCCGAGCATGGCGGCAGCCTTGCTGCGGCATTCGAAGGCACCAAGACGCGTTTTTGCGTCGTGAGCTTCACGTCCGACTGGCTGTTCCCGACGTCCGAGAGCCGCGCGCTTGTGCATGCGCTCAATGCCGCTGCCGCCAACGTCTCGTTCGTCGAGATCGTGTCGGACAAGGGCCACGATGCGTTCCTGCTCGACGAGCCGGAGTTTCATGCCGTACTCGGCGGCTTCCTCAACGGGGCGGCCGAACATCGGGGTCTCAGATTCAAATGACCGGTCCGTTACCGTTGGCAGCACAAGGGCGCCCGCGCGCCTCGATCCGCGTCGATCTGCAGGCGATTGCCGAGATGATCGAGCCGGGGACGCGCGTGCTCGATATCGGCTGCGGCGACGGCGCCTTGCTTGATTATCTCGCGCACGAAAAGAACGTCGATGCACGCGGCATCGAGATCAGCCAGGCGGGCGTGAATGCGTGCGTGGCGCAAGGCCTGTCGGTCGTGCAGGGCGACGCCGACACCGACCTCAAGGACTATCCGACGCGCGGCTTCGACTACGCGATCCTGTCGCAGACTTTGCAGGCGACGTGGGATCCCAAGGCCGTGCTCGAGCATCTCGTGCGCATCTCGCGCCGCGCCATCGTGTCGTTCCCCAATTTCGGCGTCTGGCATGTGCGTCTGCGCCTGCTGTTCGGCGGCAAGATGCCGGTCACGGGCACGCTCACCTCGGCATGGTACGAAACGCCGAACATCCATCTGTGCACGCTCGACGATTTCGTCGATCTGTGCCGCGCATTGGACGTCACGATCGAGCAGGCGATGGTGCTCGATTCGGTCGGCCGCCCCAAAGGCCTGCAAGCGCCCGGGCGCCTGGCCAACCTGCTCGGCGAGCAAGGTCTGTTCGTGCTGACGCGCGGCGGATGAGTTTCGATCCAAGCTGGCTTTGGATTCCCGCGACTTTGGCCGCCGCCGCCGCACAGACGGCGCGCAATGCCATGCAGCGGCATTTGACCGCGAGCCTCGGCACGGTGGGCGCCACACATGTGCGCTTTCTCTACGGCTTCCCGTTCGCGTTGGCGATGCTGGCGGTCGCTTGCGGCTTTGCCGGGCGCTTGCCGCCAATGCCCGACGCTTCGGCGCTCGGGTGGATTTCCGCGGGCGCTCTGGCGCAGATCTTGGCAACGGCCGCGATGCTGGCCGCCATGCGCACGCAGGCTTTTGCTGTGTCGATCGCCTTTACAAAGACGGAGCCCGTGCAGGTCGCGATTTTTGCGGCCGCTGTTCTCCAAGAGCCGGTCGGGCTCGCGGGCTTTGCCGCGATCGCCCTTGCCACGTTGGGCGTGATGGTGCTGTCGGGCAATCCGTGGGCGACCAAAGGTGGGGATTGGCGCGCGGCTGCGTTCGGCGTGGCGGCCGGTGCGTTCTTCGCGCTGTCGGCCGTGTGCTATCGCGGCGGCATTCTCGCACTCGACGAACCGCAATTCTGGATCGCCGCCTTGACAGCCCTCGCGCTCGCCCTGGGTCTGCAAGCGGTCGCAGGCTCGGCCTATCTCGCGCTGCGCGACCGCGACGTGCTGGCCCGCGTGGTCGCCGCTTGGCGGCCGTCGCTGTTTGCGGGATTGATGGGGGCGCTTGCGTCGGCGGGCTGGTTCACGGCCTTTTCGCTGGCCTCGGCCGCCCTGGTGCGCACGCTCGGCCTCGTCGAAATGCTGTACGCGTTTTTCGTTGGCCGTCGCATGTTTGCCCAGCGCCTTGCGTTGCGCGAAGCGCTCGGCTTGGCGCTGGTGCTGGCCGGCGTGGGCTTGCTGCTGGCGCTCAGCGCGTAGCGGCGGGAGCCGGGGCGAGCGGCGGCAGGCCGCCGCGCAGCTTCTTTTCGATTTCGATTTTGAGCTCGGGCTCGGGATTGTTGTCGAGCGCGCGTTTCCACTGGAACGTTGCCTCGAGCTGGCGGCCGACGCGCCACAGCCCGTCGCCCAGATGGTCGAGCACCACGGCGTCCTGCGGCAGCAATTCGACCGCGCGCTCGAGCAGCGGAACCGCCTCCTCGAAGCGCCCGAGCCGGAAATAGGCCCACGCAAGCGAGTCGACGATATGGCCCGAATTGGGCCGCAGCTCGACCGCGCGCTTGAGCATGCGCTCGGCCTCGATGATGTTGAGGCCCTTGTCGACCCAGGTATAGGCGAGATAGTTCAGCACGTCCGGCTGGTCGGGCTGCAGCTCGAGCGCGCGCTTGAAATGCTGCTCGGCGGCCGGCCAATTCTTGGCGCGCTCGAAGGCGATGCCGCGCACATAGAACAGCGACCAATGGCGCGCCTCGGGCACGCCGAGCCGCGCGATGGCGCGCCCGTAGGCGGCTGCGGCTTCGACGAAGCGCTCTTTCTCGCGCAGCGCATTTCCCATCGTGACCAGCGGCTCGATGCGGTCGGGCCGCTCGGCGGCAATCTGGTCGAGCATGCGCACGGCCGCATCGGTGTTGCCGGTCTCGTGCAGATTTTCGGCGACCCGCAGGCGTGCGGCAAAGCCGTAGGGCGAGGCCGGATCGACGCGCATATAGAGCGCATCGGCTTTGTCGCGCTGGTCGAGCTGGTCGAGAATGTCGCCGGCATTCGCAAGGGCAGCCGCATCGTTGGGGTTGAGATAGAGCCCCAAGCGCGCATAGGCGAGTGCAAGCGAAACGGTGTTTTCCTGGCGGAAGGCGGCAGCGAGATTGGCAAGCGCTTCGCCCGCACCCGCAAGGCCGTTGGCCGTCGACAAAGCGGGGGCGGGACCGGGTGCGCCGCCGCCGGCCGTGCGCGCGAGGCCGGCGCGCACGATCGGGGAATCGCCCTGCGTGCCGCGCACGCGCAGATACAATGCCCGCGCTTCGGCCGGCCGGCCGCGCCGCTCGAGGAACCCGCCGAACGCCTCGATGAGGCGCGGTGGGGCAACTGCATCGCCCTCGATCGCGCGGCGATAGGCGGCTTCCGCATCGTCGAAGCGCCCGGCAAGCTCGTTCATGAGTCCGGCATGGTAGTCGTGCATCGAGCGGAAGCCCTGCACCTCCTGCACCGGACGCAGCGAATTGAGAGCTGCCGCAGGCCGTCCCAGCGCCATGTCGATCCATGCGATCATCAGCGGATGCACAAGGCGGTTCACGCCTTGGATCGGCAGCCGGGTCAAACGCGCGCGCGCTGCCTCGAGCTGGTCGGCGCGCATTTCGACCACCGCGAGCGTCAGATGGGCGGGCGTGTAGCTCGGATCGTACGCGACGAGCTTGGCGGCCACGACCGCCGCTTCGTCGATGCGGCCCGCTTCGACGAGGGCCGGATGGGCGCGGCCGAGAAAATCGATGTTGTTGGGCTCGGCTTCGAGCCCGCGCAGGCTGTAGTCGGCGGCGGCCGCAACGTCGCGCGTGCGCTGGGCGTGCTGGGCGGCAAGGAAACTGCCCGATGCCGTATAGACGATATTGTCGGGTGCAGTCGGCAACTGGGCACGGTCTTGCGCCATCTGCGCGCAGCCCACAACAACGCTTGCCGCGAGCCCGACGGCTGCAAAGGGTCCCGCACGCATCATGCTCGCCATTCTGGTCGCACCCAACTTTGCGGGCATTTGCGAATCGCAACCCGGATCGGCACCTTAGCGCGGCTTGCCGGGGCTTCCAATGGGGACTGGCAATAGGAGCCGGCAATGGGGGCTCGCGACAGGCCGCGTGAAGGGGTAAATTTACCTCGGTTTTCGAGGCGTTTGGACCCCTCTTGGGAAAACTTGATTCGAACGCCAAAAAGCGTATATTGCGCGCGTCATAACGTCCGACGTTTGGCTCGGGCGATAGGTACCAAGTGCGCCCAAACCGGCGCACTTTTTTGTTTGGCCCCCTGGTTTTGCGAGCGGCTTTTGCCGGTTGGAACCAGCCGCGCTAGGAACGATGGAACAACGCGTACCGATGGAACAGCGCAGTCGCAATCTCGAACAGTTGGTAAGCCCGACCATTGACGGTCTGGGCTACGAGCTTGTGCGCGCGGTCGTCACAGGCCGCGACCGGCCGACCTTGCAGATCATGGCAGAACGCAAAGACCGCAAGGCTATGCGCATCGAAGACTGCGAAGCCTTGTCGCGCGCGCTTTCGGCCAAGCTCGACGTTGAAGACCCGATCGTATCGGCCTATGTGCTCGAAGTGAGCTCGCCTGGCATCGACCGGCCGCTGGTGCGCGCTTCCGACTATGCGCGCTTTGCGGGCCACGCCGCCAAGATCGAGACCAAAAACCCGCTCGATGGGCGCAAGCGCTTTTCGGGCACGCTTCTGGGCGTGGCCGAAGACCGCGTGCGCATCGAAACCAAAGAAGGACCGGCGGACGTGCCGCTTGCCGAAATCGCCCGCGCCAAACTGCTGCTGACCGACGAACTCATCGCCGCGACGCGTGCCGCCGAAGCGGCCGCCGCAAGCGCCTGATACCAACGCCTTTCATACGCCACGACCGAAATCCCCGAACAAGAGACAAGAAGACCATGGAACGCACGACCGCCTACAATCGCATCGAAATGCTCCAGGTTGCCGACGCGGTCGCACGCGAAAAAGGCATCGAGCGCGAGCAGGTTCTCGAAGCCATGGAGCAGGCCATCCAGAAGGCCGGCCGCGCCAAATACGGCCTCGAGCACGACATCCGCGCGCATATCGACCGCGACAACGGCGAAATGCAGCTGCTGCGCTACCGCATGGTGGCGGATCCCGTCACCAACGACGCGACCGAAATGTCGGTCGAAGACGCGCTGCGCAAGAACCCCGACGCCAAGGTCGGCGACTATCTGACCGATCCGCTGCCGCCGATCGATTTCGGCCGCATCGCGGCGCAGACGGCCAAGCAAGTCATCGTCCAGCGCGTGCGCGAAGCCGAGCGCACCCGCCAGTTCGACGAGTACAAGGACCGCATCGGCGAAATCGTCAACGGCCTCGTCAAGCGCGTCGAGTTCGGCAACATCACGGTCGATCTCGGCCGGGCGGAAGCCATCCTGCGCCGCGACGAGACGATCCCGCGCGAAAGCTTCCGCGTGCAGGACCGCGTTCGCGCCTACATCTACGACGTTCGCGCCGAAGCGCGCGGCCCCCAGATCTTCCTGTCGCGCACGCATCCGCAGTTCACGGCCAAGCTTTTCGCGCAGGAAGTGCCGGAAATCTACGACGGCATCATCGAGATCAAGGCCGTGGCGCGCGATCCGGGCAGCCGCGGCAAGATCGCGGTCATCAGCCACGACCATTCGATCGACCCCGTGGGTGCGTGCGTCGGCATGCGCGGCAGCCGCGTGCAGGCGGTCGTTGCCGAGCAGCAGGGCGAAAAAATCGACATCATTCCGTGGTCGAACGATCCCGCCACGTTTGTGGTGAACGCGCTTGCCCCGGCGGAAGTCACCAAAGTGGTGCTCGACGAGGAAGCGCGCCGCATCGAAGTGGTGGTGCCCGACGAGCAGTTGTCGCTTGCCATCGGCCGGCGCGGCCAGAACGTGCGCCTGGCCTCGATGCTGACCGGCTGGGCCATCGACATCCTCACGGAAGCCGAAGAATCCGAACGCCGCCAGCAGGAATTCAAGGAACGCTCGCAGGTGTTCGTGGACGCGCTCGACGTCGACGACGTGATCGCAGGGCTTCTTGTGACCGAAGGCTTCACCACGGTCGACGAAGTGGCGTCGGTCGAACTCGACGACCTCGCCAACATCGAAGGCTTCGACGAGGGCGTGGCGGGCGAACTCAAGACGCGCGCCGAAGCCTTCGTCGCCAAGGAATACGAACGCTTCGAAGCCGAGCGCGTGCGCTTGGGCGTGTCCGACGACGTGGTCGATACGACGGGCTTCGGCCCCGGCCTGCTCGTGAAGCTCGGCGAGAAGGGTGTGAAAACGCTCGACGATCTGGGCGACCTTGCCGGCGACGAACTCATCGAGATCGTCGGCAAAGACACGCTCGACGAAGAAACCGCCAATGCCATCATCATGAAGGCCCGCGAACATTGGTTCGCGGCCGAGAAGAAGTAAGGAAACCGGCAAGAACCCGTGATCGAAGCGCTCGCCCTCGCACCCGAAACGCCTGCCGACATCGACGCCGATGCCAGCGGGCCGCTGCGCCGCTGCATCGTCAGCGGCAAGTCGGGTCCGCGCGCCGATTTCGTGCGTTTTGTCGTAGGCCCGGACAACACGATCGTGCCGGACATTGCCAGCAAGCTGCCGGGGCGCGGCATCTGGGTTACGGCCACACGCACGGCGGTCGATACGGCCGTCGCCAAGGGACTGTTCGCCAAAGCCGCGCGCGCGCGCGTGACGGTGGGCGCCGATTTGGCCGAGCGCGTCGGCTTTCTGCTGATGCGCCGCGCGGTCGAAAGTTTGGCGCTGTGCCGGCGGGCGGGCCAGGCGGCGTCGGGCTTTGCGAAGGTCAAAGAAAAGATCGAAAAAGGCCGCTGTGCGGTGCTGGTTGCTGCGGCCGACGGCTCGCTTGCCGAGCGTGCACGGCTGGGCGGCCACGACATCCCGGTGGCGACGGGATTGACGGCAACTGAAATGGGCGAAGCCTTCGGCCGCGAGCACGCCGTGCACGCGGCCATCGCATCCGGCGCGCTCGCGCTGCGCGTGCAGGAAGATCTGGCGCGTCTGGCGAGCTATCGCCAGAGTGCGCGCAACGAATGAAAGCGACGACAGGCAACAAATGACGGACAGCAAAGACATCGATCTGGCCCAAGACGCCAAAAAGAAGCTCGCCCTTGCCGGCAAAACCGGCGGGCGGCTGGAGCTGCGCGCCGGTTCCGGTGCCGGCGGCGACGCAGGCCAGGTTCGCCAAAGCTTCCCGCACGGCCGCTCCAAGACGGTGCAGGTCGAAGTGCGCAAGAAGCGCGCACCGGGTGCGGCTCCTGCAGCCGGTGCTGCGGCCGCCCCCGCCGCCGAAGCGCCGTCGAGCGCGCAGACCGCCCAGGTCGCCAAGCCCGCCGCCAAGCCCCAGGTGCTGCGTGCGCTGACCGAAGAAGAGCGCACCGCGCGCCAGCGCGCGATCCAGAGCGCGATCCGCGCCGACATCGAAGCCAAGCGCCGCTCGGAAGAAGAAGCCAAGGTTTTCGAAGAAGAGATGAAGCGCAAGGCCGTCGAAGACGCCAAGCGCAAGCAGGAAGACGCGGTCCAGAAAAAGACCGACACGGTCGAAGCCCAGCGCATCGACGAAGCGCAGAAGAAGAAGGCCGAAGAAGAAACGCTCCGCCTCAACGAAGAAGAAGGCAAGCGCCGCCAGGCGGCCGAAGTCGCGCGTGCGGCCGCAAGCCCGGCCACCCCTGCAGCCCCTGCGACGACGGCTGCAGTACCGGCTGCGATGCTGGCGCGCGCCGGCGTTGCCGCCACGGCCGAAGACGAAGAACGCCCGCGCCGTCCCGGCGCCTTCCGCCCCGGCCAAGCGCCGGGCAGAGGCGGGGTCGGCATGCGTCCGGGCCCCGGCAAGGCCGCCCCCGAAGGCGGGCGCGACTTGAAGGAGCGCCGCCAGAACAAGATGTCGGTGACCCAAGCGCTCGAATCGGAAGAAACGATCCGCGTGCGCTCGCTCGCCGCCATGAAGCGCGCGCGCGAGAAAGAACGCTCGCGCATGTTCCAGCAGGGCCCTTCGGCCAAGGTCGTGCGCGATGTGGTGGTGCCCGAGGCGATCACCGTGCAGGAGCTCGCCAACCGCATGGCCGAACGCGGCGTGGACGTGATCAAGAGCCTGATGAAGATGGGCGTGATGGCGACCGTCAACCAGACGATCGACGCCGACACGGCCGAACTCATCGTCGCCGAATTCGGCCACAAGGTGAAACGCGTGGCCGAAGCCGACGTCGAAATCGGCCTCGAAGGTGCCGGCGACCAGGACGAAGCGCTCGAGCCGCGCGCCCCCGTCGTCACCATCATGGGCCACGTGGACCACGGCAAAACATCGCTGCTCGACGCACTCCGCGAGACCGACGTTGCCAAGCACGAGGCGGGCGGCATCACGCAGCATATCGGCGCCTACAAGGTGCAGCTCAAGAACGGCCAGGCGATCGCGTTCCTCGACACGCCGGGCCACGAAGCCTTCACGGCGATGCGCGCGCGCGGCGCCAAAGTGACCGACATCGTCGTGCTGGTCGTAGCCGCCGACGACGGCATCCAGCCGCAGACGATCGAAGCCATCGCGCACGCCAAGGCCGCCAACGTGCCGGTCATCGTCGCGATCAACAAGGTCGACAAGGCGGGTGCCGATTCCAACCGCGTGCGCGCCGATCTTCTGCAGCACGGGATCGCCATCGAAGGTTTCGGCGGCGACGTGCTCGGCATCGACGTGTCGGCCAAGGCCCGCACCGGCCTCGACAAGCTCGAAGAAGCCATCCTGCTGCAGGCCGAAATCCTCGAGCTGCGCGCCAACCCAAACCGTTCGGCGCAAGGTGCCATCGTCGAGGCCAAGCTCGAACGCGGCCGCGGTCCGGTCGCGACCGTGCTCGTGCAGAAGGGCACGCTGCGCGTCGGCGACATTTTTGTGGCCGGCGAAGAATGGGGCCGCGTGCGCGCCCTCGTCGACGAGCGCGGCAAGCAGATCGATGCGGCCGGGCCCTCCACGCCGGTCGAAGTCATCGGCCTCAACGGCACGCCGCTTGCGGGCGACGATTTCCAGGTCGTGGAAACCGATGCGCGTGCGCGCGAAGTGACCGAGTTCCGCCAACGCCGGGCGCGCGACGCGTCGTCCGCCTTGCGCGCGCGCGGCACGCTCGAGCAGATGTTCACGAAGATCCAGGAAGGCGAAGCCAAAGAACTCGCGGTCGTCGTCAAGACCGACGTTCAAGGCTCGCTCGAAGCCATCGTGGCCTCGCTCACGAAGCTGCGCACCGACGAAGTGGCTGTGCGCGTGCTGCACGGGGCGGTCGGCGGCATCACCGAAGGCGACATAGCACTTGCCAAGGCAAGCCAGGGCTTCGTGGTCGGCTTCAACGTGCGCGCCAATCCCCAGGCGCGCGAAATGGCCAAGCGCGACGGCATCGAGATCCGCTACTACTCGATCATCTACCAGGTCATCGACGAGATCAAAGCGGCCCTCTCGGGCATGCTCTCGCCGACCTTGCGCGAAAAGTTCCTCGGCAACGCCGAGATCCGCCAGATCTTCAACATCACCAAGGTCGGCAAGGTCGCGGGCTGCCGCGTGGTCGAAGGCATGGTCAAGCGCGGCGCCAAAGTGCGCCTGCTGCGCGACCAGACCGTCATCCACGAGGGCACGCTCAAGACACTGCGCCGCTTCAAGGACGAAGTGCGCGAGGTGCAGGACGGCTACGAGTGCGGCATGGCCTTCGAAAACTACGAAGACATTCGCGAGGGCGACCTCATCGAGTGCTTCGAAATCGAAGAAGTCGCGCGCACGATCTAGGGTCTGCTCGCGTGTACGGTACCGATCAAAGGAACAAGCCGGGCAATATCTCGCTTGTTCCTTTTTTCTTTCTGCGCCACGGCGAGACCGACTGGAATCGCCAAGGTCTGCTGCAAGGCAGCCGCGATATCCCGCTCAACGACACGGGCCTCGCGCAAGCCCAATCGGCCGCCAGCGCGTTGCGTAATGTCGAAATCGCAACGATCGTCGCAAGCCCGTTGCTGCGCGCACGCCGCACGGCTGAAATCGTCGCGGCATCGCGCGGTCTCGAAATCGTTTACGAACTGGGCTTGGCCGAAACCCATTGGGGTGCGCGCGAAGGGACAGCCGAAGACGGGCTGCTGCCCAAATGGTATGCGGGCGAAACGCCCGTGGGAGCCGAACCCTTCGCCGAATTCTGCGTGCGCATCGCGAACGCCGTCGCACGCGCATTGGCCTATCCGGCCCCTTTGCTGATCGTGGCGCACGGCGGCAGCTTCGCGGCCTTGCGCGAAACGCTGGGTCTGCCGCACGCCGCCACCCTCGCTAACGCCGTTCCGGTGCAACTCCTGCCCGAGCCATGGCGGGTGGCGGGGCTGTCGAACTAGCGCGCAGATGTTCAAGCGCCTGATCTTTGCCTTCGCGCTTTTCTTTGCGAATGCGGCCGCAGCGCAGACGCTTGCACCGGCGCCGAGCGATTCAGCGGCAGGCCAAGCTTTGATCGCGCGGATGCAAGCGGGCGGGCTTGTGCTCTATTTCCGCCATGCCGACACACTCGGCATGCCGTGCGACCGTTCGTTTCGCATCGGCGACCGCGAGGGCCAGCGCAACATTTCGGCAGCCGGGCAAGCGCAGTCGCGCGCGATCGGCCAGGCGTTCGCGGCGCACCGCATTCCGGTTGAGATGCCTGTGCTTGCGGGTCCGGTTTATCGCGCGCGCGATACGGCCGAGTTCGCCTTCGGGCAAGCGCAAGTGCGCGTGACCGACGATCTTCTAGCCGACGACTATGCCGGTACGCGCCTGGGCGAAGTCCTGGCCGCACACGCGCGGCTGTTCAGCACGCCTGTGCCGGCGGGTGCGAACCGCTTGCTCGTCGGCCATCGCACGCCCGCGATCATGGTGTTGGGCGAGCCCGTCGGCGGGCGCGCTTTTCCGGAAGGGGCGGCGATCGTGCTCGAGCCTGTCGCACCGCACGGGCGCATTCTCGGCATCTGGATGCCCGCACCCATTCCGGGCGGCGGTTTTCATGCGTGCTAGTGCTGGCGTGCGGCCTCAGGCCGGGCGCATCGCTTCTTTGGCCTTCGCGGCGAGCTGATCGAGGCTGAAGGGTTTGGGCAGGAAATGCACGTTGTCGAAGCCTTCCAGCGTCTGCCGGAATTGTTCTTCGGCGTAGCCCGAAATGCAGATGATCTTGAGATTGGGAAAGAGCTTGCGCGATTCGCGGATCAAGGTCGTGCCGTCCATCTGTGGCATGACCACGTCGGTGATCATGAGGTCGATGCTCGATCCCATCTCGCGCACGATCTCAAGTGCGGCGTCGCCGGTTTTGGCTTCGACCACTTTGTAGCCCTTGTTGCGCAAGGCGCGGGCGCCAAACAGGCGTACGGCGTCTTCGTCCTCGACGAGCAGCACGGTCCCGGCACCGGTCAAGTCGCGGCGCCGTGCCGCGGGCTCGGCCGCCCCTTCGGCTTGGGCCGCTCCCATCCAGCGCGGCAGCAGCAGCGTGAAGGTGGAACCTTGGCCGGGTCGGCTGTCGACCTGCACGAAGCCGCCGGTCTGGCGCACAATGCCGTAGACGGTCGAAAGCCCGAGGCCCGTACCTGAGCCCACCGCTTTGGTGGAGAAAAACGGCTCGAAGATGCGGCCAAGAATTTCGGGCGAAATGCCGGTACCGGTATCTTCGACGGAGATGCGCACATAGTCGCCCGCCGGGATTTCTTCGTCGCCGTGGCGCTCAGGTGCTGTCTTCACCGCATTGCCGGTGCGGATCGTGAGCGTGCCGCCCCCTTGCATCGCGTCCCGCGCATTGACGGCGAGATTGATGATCACCTGTTCGAGCTGGCCTTGGTCCACGCGCACGAGCCACAGATCGCGCGCATGCACGACCTTGAGCTCGATGCCCGCGCCGATGAGGCGGCGCAGCAGATGCGAAAGCTCGGTCAGCGCATCGGTCGCGTCGATCACTTTGGGCTGCAGCGTCTGTTGGCGCGAAAAGGCCAAAAGCTGGCGCACGAGATTGGCGGCCCGGTTGGCGTTCTGGCGGATCTGCATGATGTCGGCGAAGGACGCGTCGCCGGGCTGGTGGCGCAGCAGCAAGAGATCGCAAAAGCCGATCATCGCGGTCAGCAGATTGTTGAAGTCGTGCGCGACGCCGCCCGCGAGCTGGCCCACCGCCTGCATTTTCTGCGACTGCGCGAATTGCTGCTCGAGCCTGCGCTGTTCGCTGATGTCGAGAAAATGCAGAATGACGGCTCCCGCACTGCCCGCTTCCTCGTCGAGGGCGCGTGCGAAAACGGCGACGATGTGTTCTTTCCCGTCTTCGGCCACGAGCCGCAGATTGAGCCGATCCGGCACGCCGCCGGCAGCGTCGCTGGCGGCAGCCCCGGCGGCAAGGCGCCGCAGTTTGGCGACGAGTTCGGCGCGTTCTTCGGGGGCCGCGAACATCGCCACATTGCGCCCCACGGCCGCTTCGCGCGTCGCCCCGCACAGGCGCTGGAAGGCGCGGTTGGTTTCGGTCAGGCGGCCGTCGGGGTCGATCAGCGCAATACCGACGGGCGCATTCTCGAAAAAGCGGCGAAAGCCCGTCTCGCTGCGCGCGAGGGCCGTGGCCATCGCTTGCGAAGGTGCCGCATCGCGCGCAAGGCCGCGCAGCGCAATGCCGTCGCGCCGGTCGGGATCGATCGTTTGCTCGATCGTGACCAAGACCGGCGCCGAGCCCACGCGGCGCAAGCGCACTTCGCCTTTGCTCGCCTGCGGGTCGGCAAAAGCCTGGAACGGGGCCGCCTCGGGTGGAACCGGATCTGCCAGCACGTCGTGCAGCCGCAACCCGGCGCAGATTTCCTCGACCGGGCGGCCCAGCAATTCGGCAAAGGCCGGATTGGCGAATACGAAGCGGCCCGCCGCGTCGAGTGCAAAGAAGCCGATCGGCGCTGCGGCAAGGAAAGCTGCCGCTCCGCTTGCCTGCTCGTTCTCTTGTTTGCCGAAGAATTTGCCCCACGCCATGGCTGCAACTCTAACAGCGGTTCGCCGCTAATGTCAGGAATTGTCGTTGAGGATGCGGCCGCACAGATAGAGCGAGCCGCAGATCAGCACCGGCGTTTGCGCATCCGCTTGGGCCGCGAGATCGGCGATTGCGGCCTGCGGGCTCGCTGCGGCCGCAACATCTTCAATGCCGACCGTGCGGGCCGCCGCAACGATCTCGGACGCGGGCCTCGACAACGGCTCGTCCTCGATCGCGAGGGCGCGCAAGCGCCGCACGAACGGGGCCACGTGGCGCAGAAAATCGGCGGGCTCTTTGGTCGAGAGCATGCCGAACACAAGATCGATTTTTCGGCCTTTGGCCCAGGCCGCCAACACCTCGCCCGCCGCCTCGTTGTGGCCGCCATCGAGATAAAGCGAGACTTCGGGCTTCAGCAAATCCGCCAGCGGCCCCTTTGCAAGGCGCTGGAGCCGCGCGGGCCATTGGGTGGCGGCAACGCCGGCGGCGATCGCGTGCGCCGACAGGCCAAGCCCGTCGGCAATGGCGACGGCGAGGGCCGCATTTTCGATCTGGTGGCGACCGGGCAGGGCCGGATGCGGCAGATCGTAGTGTCGGCCGTCGCGTCGCCATACGAAGCCTTCCGAGGTCGGCGCGAAATTCCATTCGCGACCGAAGCGGAACAAGGGCGCACTCAGCGCCTGCGCTTTGGCGTCGAACACGGCAGCGGCCTCCGGCGGCTGCACACCCACATAGACGGGCACGCCGGGCTTGATGATGCCGGCCTTCTCGCCCGCGATGGCCGCGAGCGTGTTCCCCAGATACTGCATATGGTCGAACGAAATCGGCGTGAGCCCGATCGCGACAGGCTTGGCGACGAGGTTCGTCGCATCGAGCCTGCCGCCCATGCCGGTTTCGAGAAGCACATAGTCGGCCTTTGTCCGCGTAAAGGCGAGGAAGGCGGCGGCCGTCGTGACCTCGAAGAAGGTGATGGGTGCGCCCGCATTCACCGTCTCGATCTCTTCGAGCAGGGCCGCAAGCGTCGCATCGTCGATCAGCGTGCCGGAGACGCGGATGCGCTCGTTGAAGCGCACGAGATGCGGCGAGGTGTAGACATGCACGATTTTGCCGGCTGCCTCGAGCATGGCGCGCAAGGCAGCAAGCGTCGAGCCCTTGCCGTTGGTGCCGGCCACATGCACGACCGGTGCGAGCCGGTCTTGCGGATTGCCAAGGGCTGCCATCAGCCGCACGAGACGGTCGAGCGACATGTCGATAGCTTTGGGATGGAGCGTCTTCAGCCGCTCCAGGATCGGATCGGCACTCACGCCTTGGCGTCGGGGATCTCGAGCTGCGGCATCGGCATGGCTACGATCTCGGCGCGCGGCTTGGGCTCGGTCAGCAGGCCGATCAGCCGAATGAGCGTGGCGCGCAGCTCGTGGCGATGCACGACCATGTCGACCATGCCGTGCTCGAGCAGATATTCGGCCTTCTGGAATCCGGCCGGCAGTTTCTCGCGGATCGTCTCTTCGATCACACGCGCGCCGGCAAAGCCGATCGTCGCACCCGGTTCGGCGATGGCGATGTCGCCCAGCATCGCAAACGAAGCCGACACCCCACCCGTCGTGGGATCGGTCAGCAGTACGATATAGGGCAGGCCCGCTTCCTTGACCTCTTCGGCCGCGATGACCGAGCGCGGCATCTGCATCAGCGACAAAATGCCTTCCTGCATGCGCGCCCCGCCCGAAGCCGGGACGACGATAAGGGTCGCCTGCTGCAACACGGCAAGCTTCGCCGCCGCCACGAGCCCTTCGCCCACGGCAATGCCCATCGAGCCGCCTTGGAAGTCGAAATCGAAGGCCGCGACGACCGCCGACATGCCGCCGATGCGGCCATGCGCCACCAGGATCGCGTCCTGTTCGCCGGTTTTTTCGCGCGCGGCCTTCAGGCGATCGACGTATTTCTTCTGGTCGCGGAACTTGAGCGGATCGGCAATGACCTTCGGCAGTTCGATGCGGGCATAAACACCCTCGTCGAACAACGTCTCGAGCCGCCGCTTGGCCGGCAGGCGCATATGGTGGCCGCAATGCGGGCACACGCGCTGGGCCGCTTCCAGATCGCGATGGAAGATCATCTTGCTGCAGGCGGGGCAAGTGTCCCACAGATTGTCCGGCACCTCGGTCTTGCGGACGAGGGCGCGGATCTTGGGGCGGACGAAGTTGGTCAGCCAGCTCATGGGGTCCCTATCAGGCGATTTGTTTGGTGCGGGCACCGCGCACGGCGGCGGCGAGGTCGCGCACGAGGCCGTGCAGCGATGCAGGCTTGTTTGACAGTGCGACCAACGCCGAACCGACGACGCAGGCATCGGCATGGCGCGCGATCGCAGCGGCTCCGGCCGCATCCTTGATGCCGAAGCCGACGGCGATCGGCAGCTTGGTCGAACGGCGGATGCGGGCAACGGCTGTGGCGACCTCGTCGGATGCTGCCGAGCGCGTGCCGGTCACGCCGAGCACGGCGACGTAGTAGAGAAAGCCCGATGCGCCGTTGAGCACGGTCGGCAGGCGCTTGTCGTCGGTTGTCGGCGTTGCAAGCCGCACGAGATCGAGGCCGGCAGCCTGCGCGAACGGGCGCAACTCGGCATCTTCTTCGGGCGGCAGATCGACGACGATGAGCCCGTCGGCACCGGCTGCGGCGGCATCGCGGCAGAAACGCTCGGGGCCGTAGATATAGATCGGGTTGTAGTAGCCCATCAGCACGACCGGCGTGGTCTGGTCGGTCTTGCGGAAAGCGGCAAGCTGGGCGAGCGCCTTGCGCGTCGAGCCGCCGGCTTTGAGCGAACGCAAAGCGGCTGCCTGCACGGCCGGGCCGTCGGCCATCGGATCGGAGAACGGCAGACCGAGTTCGATGATGTCGGCCCCGGCGGTGGGCAGCCCGTCGAGGATCGTCTGCGACGTTGCGGCATCCGGATCGCCCGCCATCACGTAGGTGACGAGGCCCGCACGGCCCTCGGCGGCGAGGGCTTTGAAGCGTGCTGCAATACGGCTCACAATTTCACCCCGAGGCGTTCGCCGATCGTGAAGATGTCTTTGTCGCCGCGGCCGCACAGATTCATGATGATCGTGTAGTCCTTGGGCAAGGCGGGCGCGATGCGCGCGACGTGGGCGACGGCATGGGCGGGCTCGAGAGCCGGCAGAATGCCTTCTGTGCGCGACAGAAGTTTAAAGCCTTCGATCGCCTCGTCGTCGGTAGCGGCGACGTATTTCACGCGCTTGATGTCGTGCAGCCACGAATGCTCGGGGCCAATGCCGGGATAGTCGAGACCAGCCGAAATCGAATGGGCTTCGTCGATCTGGCCGTCTTCGTCCATCAGCAGGAAGGTGCGGTTGCCGTGCAGCACGCCGGGCCGCCCGCCTTGCAGCGAGGCCGCGTGTTTGCCCGAATCGAGCCCGAGGCCGGCGGCTTCGACCGCGTCCATCGACACGTCGCGGTCGTCGAGGAACGGATGGAACAGCCCCATCGCGTTCGAGCCGCCGCCGATGCAGGCCACGAGCTTGTCGGGCAATTTGCCTTCGGCGGCCAGGAACTGCTCGCGCGCTTCTTTGCCGATCACGCTCTGGAAATCGCGCACCATCATCGGATAGGGATGCGGGCCCGCGACCGTGCCGATGATGTAGTAGGTGTCTTCGACATTGGCGACCCAGTCGCGCAGCGCTTCGTTCATCGCGTCTTTGAGCGTGGCGGTCCCCGACGTGACGGGTTTCACTTCGGCACCCAGCAGTTTCATGCGGAACACGTTGGGCGCTTGGCGGGCAATGTCGGTCGCCCCCATGTAGACCGTGCAGGGCAGGCCGAAGAGGGCGCACACGGTGGCGGTCGCAACGCCATGCTGGCCCGCACCCGTCTCCGCGATGATGCGGCGCTTGCCCATGCGCTGGGCCAGCAGGATCTGGCCCATGCAGCTGTTGATCTTGTGCGCACCCGTATGGTTGAGCTCGTCGCGCTTGAGATAGATTTTGGCGCCACCCAATGTTTTGGTCAGGCGCTCGGCGAACCACAAAGGCGACGGCCGGCCGACATAATGGGCGAGGTAATAGTCGAGCTCTTTTTGGAAGGCCGGGTCCTTGCGGGCGGCCATATAGGCGCGCTCGACCTCGAGGATCAGCGGCATCAGGGTTTCGGACACATAGCGGCCGCCGAACAGGCCGAAATGGCCGTTCTCGTCGGGGCCGGCGCGGAAGGAATTGATCTGGTTCATGGCCGCAGGGTTATAGCCGAGCAAACGCGAAGGGCCAAGCCCGCCTCAAGCCTCGGCGGCAGCGCTCAAAAAGCGTCGGATCAAGCGCGGCGATTTGTGCCCGGGCCGGTCTTCCACGCCCGACGACACGTCCACGCACAAGGTCCCCGAAACGCGCGCCGCTTCGGCGACGTTGGCGGCCGTAAGTCCGCCCGACAGCATCCACGGCAAGGGCCATTCGGTACCGGCCAGAATCGTCCAATCGAAGCGCACGGCATTGCCGCCAGGCAGCGCGTCCGGCCGCTTGGGCGGCTTGGCGTCGAACAGCAGCCGGTCGGCGACTTCAAGATAGGGCTCGGCTTGTGCCAGATCTTCGGCCTGCGAAATGCCGATCGCTTTCATGGCCGGCAGACCCGTGCGCGCTTTGATTTCGGCCACACGCGCGGGCGTTTCGGCGCCGTGCAATTGCCACAGATCGGGCCGGAAGTCGGCGAGGATCGCATCGAGATCGGCGTCGCTGGGATCGACCGCAAGCGCCACGCGGATCGCCAAAGGTGGCAGGCCGCGCGCCAAATGTGCGGCGGTCGCGGGGCTCACATGGCGTGGGCTGCGCGCAAAAAACACGAAGCCGGCATAGGCCGCACCGGCTGCCGCTTCGATCGCGGCCGGCGCATTGAGGCCGCAGATTTTGACGGCCACGCTCACGCGGCGATCTCGGCCAAAATGCGGTCGAGGGCGGCTTTCGGGTTGGCCGCCTGCGTGATCGGCCGGCCGATTACGAGATGGTCGGCACCCAGATCCATGGCTTCGCGCGGCGTCATAACGCGTTTCTGGTCGCCCGTTGCGGCCCAGGCGGGACGAATGCCGGGCACGACGAGTTTGAAATCGGGCCCGCAGGCAGCGCGCAGCCGCGCAATTTCGTGGGCCGAGCACACCACGCCATTGGCACCGGCGGCTTTTGCCACAAGTGCAAGGCGCAGCGCCTGGTCGCCCGAGGGCCCCATCTGGCCGACCGCGTCGAGATCGCTATCGTCGAGGCTGGTCAGCACTGTAATGGCGAGAATCTGCGTACTGGCATCGGCGGCGGCCCGTGCCGCGGCGATCATCGCCGGGCCCCCGCTTGCGTGGATGGTGAGGAAGGCGGGCGCACAGGCATTTGCCGCGCGCACGCCGCCCGCGACCGTGTTCGGGATGTCGTGGAGCTTCAGATCGAGGAACAGCGGCCGGTCGCCGGCTACGGCGCGCACGCCCGCAGGCCCGTTGGCGACGAAAAACTCGAGACCCAGCTTCAGCGCAAAGCCCTTGTGGCCCAAGGCCGTCAGATCGCCAGCAGCCGCAGCCGGGTCGGCCCGGTCGATCGCGACGAACACGGACGGCAACGCATCGGCCATTGAAAATCACTCCCCGTTGGGCGATAGAAGCGGCCCTTGCCGCCGCTTGGGTATACGCTCGTTTTCTTCAGGATTGCCAGTGCCATGAACCGCTACAAGTCCCTCGACGATTTCGCCTTCGCCGGCAAGCGCGTGCTCGTGCGCGCCGACCTTAACGTGCCGATGCAGGACGGCAAAGTCAGCGACGCCACGCGCATCGAACGTTTTGCGCCCACCGTGCGCGAGCTCGCCGCCAAGGGGGCGCGCACGATCGTGATGTCGCATTTCGGCCGGCCGCAAGGGCGCGACATGACGCAGTCGCTGGCCCCGATCGCGCCGGCGCTGGCGGCGGCGATCGGCAAGCAAGTGGCGTTTGCGACCGACTGCATCGGCGAACCGGCCGCAACGGCGGTGGCGGCGATGAAAGACGGCGACGTGCTGCTGCTCGAGAATCTGCGCTTCCACAAGGGCGAAGAGAAAAACGCGCCGAGCTTTGCCAAAGCGCTCGCCGAACAGGGCGACATCTACGTCAACGACGCGTTCTCGTGCGCGCATCGCGCCCACGCCTCGACCGAGGGCATTGCGCATCTGCTGCCCTGTGCGGCCGGCCGCGCCATGCAGGCCGAGCTTGATGCGCTGTCGGCGGCTCTCGACCGGCCCAAGCGGCCGGTGGCGGCCATCGTCGGCGGCTCGAAAGTTTCGACCAAACTCGATCTGCTCGGCCATCTGCTCGCGCGCGTCGATATTCTGGTGATCGGCGGCGGCATGGCGAACACGTTTCTGCACGCCAAAGGCATCGGTATCGGCCGCTCGCTGTGCGAGGCCAACATGGCCGAGACCGCGCGGCGCATCCTTGCCGACGCGCAGTCGGGCGGCAAACAGATCGTGCTGCCGGTCGATGCGGTCGTGGCGGGTGCCCTCACCGACGGTGCCGACGCGCAGACCGTCGCGATCGGTGCGGTCCCCGACGACAAGATGATCCTCGATATTGGCCCGCTGTCGGTCGCCGAAACGCTGCGGATCCTTTCGGGCGCCAAAACATTGGTGTGGAACGGCCCCGTCGGCGCTTTCGAATTCAAGCCGTTCGACAACGGCACGACGGCACTTGCGCGCGGGGCGGCCGATCTGTGCACGGCCGGAAAGCTCATGGCCGTCGCCGGCGGCGGCGACACGGTCGCAGCCCTTGCCCATGCCGGCGTTGTCGACAAGTTCGACTATGTGTCGGCGGCGGGCGGGGCGTTTCTCGAATGGCTCGAAGGCAAAGAACTGCCGGGTGTGGCAGCGCTTTACGTGCGCAGCGCCTGACGCTGCCTTAAGCGCGAGATAACGCTCAGTGCATCCGGCTGAACGGCGTTTTGCGCCGTTCAGGGACCGCGTACATTTTGCGCGTCGGGCCTTCGGCCGCACTCGGGCGCGGGCTTGTTTCGGCAGCCGGGATTTCTTCGACGAGTGCCCCGCGCGTTTCGCCGCGCCGCCAAGCGGCCACGCGCGCTTCGGCGGTCGCTTGGTCGATGCGGTCGTAGAAAGACAGCGCTTCGAACAGCTCGCCCGGATCGACCTTGGTGCCGGACTCTTCGCCGAGCTGGCGCAAGGCGATGAAGAATTCGGTGAACAACGCCTTGTCGATCTGGCAGCCGCGGCAGGCGACCGCGAGTGCCCGCCCGCCGGTTTCGTAGAGGCAGCGCCGCGCGGTCGCGACCGAAATGCCGGTGAGCTTGGCGAACAAAGCTTCGAACAGCGACCGCTCGCCAGCCCGGATCAGCGGGAACAGCATCTTCAGATCCTGCACCTCGTTGCGGTCGACCGCAAAGCGGATGCGCTGCAGCGTGCCGTTGATGGCCGCCGCGCGCCGTTGGTCGGCAACGACGTCGGCCAAGGCTTCGCTGATCGCCTTGTCGAGCACGAAATGGTCGATCTCGAAATTCTCGACGATGTAGTGGCGCAACGCGGCCGAAACCCAGCCATACATGCGCCCTGCAAGGCGCGGATCGAGATCGTCGCGCTTCAGCAGGATTTCCTGCAGGTCGCTGTCGGCCTGCGAATTTTCGACGAGTGTTTCGAACGTGCCGACCGCGATCGCTGCACCGCGATTTTCGAGCACGGCGCGCACCACGTCTTGTTCGCCGGGGCGCACAAGCGCGTCGCTGACCGGCTCGGAAATCTTCTCGCGCCGCGCGATCGCCAGGCGGTGCTGCATGGTGCGCGAGCGGATCACGCTCAGCAATTCGTTGTCGTCGAGCAAGCCCGAATGCAGCAGCACCGGCCACGCCACTTCGATGCGGTCGTTGGCCAGCTGCACGATCAGATTACGCGGGGCCACGTCTTCCTGCGCCAAGCGCTCGGCGAGGCTGCGCCGGATCGGCATTTCGAGCTGATGCAGCAGGCGCTGCAGAATTTCTTCGGCAAGCTCGCGCTCGCGCGCCGACATGGCACCCAAATCGGTGCCCAGAATCATGTCGCCCATGCGCGTCGCCAAATGGGCGCGGGCATCCGGGCGCTTGTCTTGGGCAAGAAGCAGCAAGCCTTGCAGTTGTGTACTGTCGAACGGCGTCGTCATGCGTGTATCGGTCCTATGACGCGTATTTTCTGGTCCAAGATTACCAGCGCGTTCATTAGTTAGTCTAACGCTCGACTCGTCGCCTAAGCTAGCGCCGCCTGCGGAGTTCGGCACGCTTTTGCGGATGTCGTTGCCGCAGTGCACCCGGCTTTGCATTTTGCAATGGCTGAACGTTTCAAAGGGTCATAAAGAAGCAAAATTTACTGAATTTCCGCGAGTTAACGAAAAATTTATCCAATTTTGCCAATAATCGAATCTATGAATATCCAAACAGCAACAACTGCCATCGGCAACAACGGCATCCGTCCGGATTCGGCGCGGGTCGGCAATGGGCGCACCGGCACGCCGCCGCGTACGGCTGCAGCGGTTTCGGCGGAGTTCGTGCAGAACCTGCCGATCCCGGCGCGCGGCTCGGCCTTGGCCGAAGTTCGGCTCGCGATCGCTGCGAATTTTTCGGACGAAACGAAACCGGCGCGTACCTTGCCGCGCGGCTCGCTCGTCGATCTCGTTATCTAACGCTTGCGCGGGCGCCCGCGCGCGGCCGACACTTTGTGTCGAGATGGCAGCGGATAAACCAGTCGGCCCCACGCTTCGCACAGTGCCCGAAGGCGACAATCGCGAGCGCCTTGTGTGCGCCGATTGCGGCTTCGTGCAGTACGACAATCCAAAGATCGTGGTGGGCGCGGTTGTGCAATGGCAGGGCCGCGTGCTGTTGTGCAAGCGCGCCATCGAACCGCGCATCGGCTATTGGACGCTGCCTGCCGGCTATCTCGAGCTTGGCGAATCGCCGGTCGAGGGTGCGGCGCGCGAAGCCCTTGAAGAGGCGTGCGCCGAAATCGCAATCGATGCGCTGCTGGCGGTCTATTCGCTGCCACGCATCAGCCAAGTGCAGCTCATCTATCGCGCAGCCCTCGCAACGCCCAATTTCGGGCCGAGCCAAGAGAGCCTCGAGGTCGCGTTGTTCGATTGGGAGGCGATCCCGTGGGACCAGCTTGCGTTCCCGACCGTCGCGTGGGCGCTCGCCGCCTGGCGGCGCATCGGTGATGCACCGGTCTTCGCGCCCGAAACAAATCCCGCCGATTAAGGCGCTTTGCGCAGCGGCTGCACCAGAAGGGCGGCGAGCTTCTGGTCTTGGCGCGTGTTGAAAACATCGAGCCCGATTGTCATGCCGAGCTGGCCGCGTTCGGGCTCAGGACGATAGGTGCCGAACAGCCGGTCCCACCATGGCACCGAGAACCCGAAATTGCTGTCGGTCTCGATCCGCTCGCGCGAATGGTGGATGCGGTGCAGATCGGGCGTGACCAAAACGAAGCGCAACGCCCGCTCGAGCCAGGCGGGCATCGCGACATTGGCGTGGTTGAACATCGAACAGGCGTTGAGGATCACTTCGAACGCCAGAACGGCCGCCGCCGGCGCACCCAACACGGCAATGGCGCCGAGCTTGATGGCGATCGACAGCAGGATTTCGGCTGGATGGAAACGCGCACCGCTGGTCACGTCGAGATCGACGTCGCTGTGGTGCATGCGATGCAGCCGCCACAGCACGGGCACGGCATGGAATAGGCGGTGCTGGAAATAGATCGCCAGATCGAGAGCGGCGATCGCGAGCACGAAGGCGAGCCAGTCGGGCACGCCCAGCAGCGGCAGCAAGCCGTACCCGGTCGATGCATAGGCGGCCGCAAACGCAACCGCACCGCCCGGCAGCAAAATGCGCACGACGAGCGAATCGAGAATCGCGATGCCGAGATTGGCGGGCCAGCGGCCTTTGCGCCCCAGCGTGGCGGGGCGGCGCGGGGCGGCCACTTCCCACAACGCCATGCCGATCAGCAGTCCGAAAAAAATTGCGAGCCGCAATGAAGCTTCGTGTTCCATGCGGATCCCAAACTAGCGCTCAATTGCGGCCATACAAGGCCGATATCGAATTCGTATGCCCCAAAACGGAAGGGGCGCGGAGAGAAGAACCCCCCACGCCCCCAAATGCACCGAGCAGAAGCCGCTTACTTCTTCTTCTTAGCGGCCTTCTTCTTCGCCTTTTTCTTCGCAGCCATGATGTGACTCCTTGTTTCCGATGGAGTCGGACCCGGAAAGGCACGTTAGCGGGCGGAGCGGAGCTGGGTGTTTATCCCTGCACTTTCGACCACTAACGGAGTTGGAGCCCTCCCTGAACACGATCCGACCATGGACAGAACATCATTTTGAACAAGGGCATGTCAAGGAAAAACAATATGAGGGGGGTTGACATCGCGCTTCCCACTACGCGTAGCGGCATCTGCCGAGTCTAGCGGAAAGGAAAAAACACGACGCTAGATTTAGTAAAGCGCATGCAAGAAACCCGCATAAAATCGAAACAAAGTGAAGGTCTATGGTCCGCATGATGCGGATGAAATTCGTCACTGTTTTTCGTCGTCGACGAGGTCCAAAAGACTCGCAGAAAAATTTTGTGCATCGAAGGATTTTAGGTCGTCGATTCCCTCTCCGACACCGATAAGCACCGTCGGAGTCGCGAATCGATTCGCGATCGCGACCAACACTCCGCCTTTGGCACTGCCGTCGAGCTTTGTGACGACCAACTTGTCGACTGCAACGATGCTCTTGAAGGTCTCGACCTGCTGCAGCGCGTTTTGTCCGATCGTCGCATCGAGGACGAGCATCGTGTCGTGCGGTGCGGAAGGTTCGAGCTTCTTGATCACGCGCACGATCTTCTTCAACTCGTCCATGAGGTCGGCTTTGTTGTGCAAGCGGCCGGCCGTGTCGATCAGCAGCACGTCGATGTTGTTTGCGCGCGCTTTTTCGAGCGCTTCATACGCAAGCGCCGCGGGATCCGCCCCTTCTTTGCCCGAGACGACGGCCACACCGCTGCGCGTGCCCCAAATCTCGAGCTGATGCACGGCCGCCGCACGGAACGTATCGCCCGCCGCCAGCATCACGGATTTGCCTTGCGCCTTCAGCGTCGCCGCGATTTTGCCGATCGTCGTGGTCTTGCCGCTGCCGTTGACGCCGACCACGAGCACCACATGCGGCCGATTCGCTGCGTTAGGCGCCCATGTTTGCGCAACGGGCGCCAAGATCGCGGCAATGTCGGCCGCAAGGGCGCGCCGCACGTCGATGGCCGGCGTGCCTGCCGGAAATTTGCGCGCGCGAATGCCTTCGACGAGTTTTGCCGCGACCGCGGGCCCGAGATCGGCGGCGATCAGCGCTTCTTCAAGCGCTTCAAGCGATTCGGCGTCGAGTCGGCCAAGATTGAGCGCGCGGCCAATGCCCTCGACGAGCTTGTCCGAAGATTTGCGAAGACCGTCTTTGAGTTTCTTGAGCCAACTCATGCGGCCACACCTTCGGCCGAAACGCCGTCATGGCTGACGATGCGGGCGCGCAGCAGCGTACCTTGCGCGGCAGTCTGCGCCAATTTCACGCGAACACCTTGGGCATCGAGGCCGTCGCGTCCGGATTTTTCGACGAGCACTTCGGCAAAGCTGTCGATACGCGAATCCAGATAGCGCGCGCGCGCGGCTGCGACCGCCTCGCGCAACCGCTTGGCGCGCTGCACAACGATGGCAGGCGGGATCGCGCGCATGCGGGCCGCAGGCGTGCCCGGGCGCGGCGAATAGGCGAAGACATGCGCGTTTGCCATGCCCGTAGCTTCCACGAGCGACACGCTCTGCGCAAATGCCGAGTCGCTTTCGGTGGGAAAGCCCGCGATCAGATCGGCACTGATGGCGATATCGGGGCGCGCGGCGCGCGCGCGTTCGACGACGTCGAGAATCTGCTGGCGGCTGTGGCGGCGCTTCATGCGCTTCAAGATGAGATCGTCGCCCGCTTGCGCGGACAGATGCAGGAACGGCGCAAAGCGCGGCTCGTTTGCCAGCAGATCGAAGATGCGCGCATCAAGCTCCGCCGGATCGACCGACGACAGGCGCAAACGTGCGAGGTCGGGTACAGCCGCAAGAATGGCCGCACATAGTTCGCCAAGCCGCGGCGTGCCCGGCAGATCGTTGCCCCACGCGGTCAGATCCACGCCGGTCAGCACCACTTCGCGCCGTCCGCTCGCGACGGCAGCGGCGACGCGTGCGATCGCGCGAGCTTGCGGCAACGAACGCGAGGGCCCGCGCCCATAGGGGATCACGCAAAAGGTGCAGCGATGGTCGCAGCCTTGCTGGATCTCGACGAAGGCGCGCGTGCGGCCCGGTGCGAGGGCTGCATCGCTTTCGACGAAATCCTGCCGCACCATGATGTCGGACACGCCGGCCGCACGCGTGGCCCAGGTTTCGGGTGCGAGCTTGTCGCGATTGCCGACGACGGCCGCGACTTCTGCCATCGCCGAAAAGCGCGCGGGATCGATTTGGGCGGCACAGCCCGTCACGACGATACGGTGCGTGGGGTGTGCACGCTTCAAGCGGCGGATCGCGGCAAACGCATCGCGCTCGGCTTCTTGCGTCACTGCACAGCTGTTGATCACGATCGTGTCGTCGTCGCCTGCCTGGGCCAGCATCGCTTCGATGCCGGCCGCCTCGGCCGCATTGAGCCGACAGCCGAAATTGACGACGCGTGGGGCCGGACGCGGGGCGCTCATCGCGCCCACGCACCCGTAAACGAGAGGGCGACCGGTCCCGCCATCAGCACATGGCCATTGGCCAACCATTCGATATCGAGCGCATCGTCGGCACTCTCGCTGCCGTCGACGATGATGCGCGCCTTGCGGCCGGCGAGCAGCCCGCGCCGCACAGCCGCAACCGTCGCCGCACAAGCACCCGAGCCGCAGGCAAGGGTGATGCCCGCACCACGCTCCCACACGCGCAGCCGCATCGTCGCATCGTCGAGGATCTGCGCCACGCCGATATTGGCGCGCTGCGGAAAAATCGCATGATGCTCGAGACCGGGGCCGAGGGCGGCCAAATCGATCGCCGTGATGTCGGCGACAAAAAACGTCGCATGCGGATTGCCCATGCTCGTCGCAACCGGATCGGCAAGCAGGCCGGATGCAAGCGGCACATGCAGCGTGTCGACCGCATGGGCGAGCGGAATTTCCTGCCACGCGAGTCGGGCCGGGCCCATATCGACGGCGACACGCCCGTTTTTGTCGCGCGTCGCGGCAAGGGCACCGGCGATCGTCTGGATGCGCAGATCAGCGCGTTGCTTTTCGCGCATCACGAGATCGGCCACGCAGCGCGTGCCGTTGCCGCACGCACCTGCCTCGCTGCCGTCGGAATTCAGAAACCGGAAAAACACGTCGGCCGCCGGATCGGGCGCCTTCTCCAGCACGATCATCTGGTCGAAGCCCACGCCTTTGTGGCGGTCGGCGATGGCGCGCACGCGCGCCGTGTCGAGATCGAGCGGCTTCTCGCGCGCATCGACCACGACAAAATCGTTGCCCAACCCATGCATCTTCAAAAACGGCAGCGCTTCCATGGCCGGGATATAGGGCCGGAGTTGGCCCCTTGTCTATTACCCCAGTTTTCGAACGAAACACGAACCAATGTTCAAGGATCGGCGACAGTATATATGTGCAGGACCGTCGGCCCGTCGGCCGCTTGACGCTTGGGCTGCAAAGACGTAGAACCGCGCCCGTTCAGGGGAAATTTAGCGCCTCTGGGCCTACGGGTCTCCCGCCGTCCGCGAGTGTCGCGCACGGCGGTCGTTTCGTTTTGTGCGATTGGCTTTGTGCCGAAGGGTTCGATGTTCGAGTCGCTTTCAACCAAGTTGGGGTCGGTCTTCGACAAGCTGCGTGGGCGCGGTGCGCTCGTCGAGGCCGATGTCGATGCCGCACTGCGCGAAGTGCGCGTGGCCCTGCTTGAAGCCGACGTCGCCCTGCAGGTCGTCAAAGACTTCGTCGCCGGCGTGAAGCTCGAAGCGATCGGCCAGCAGGTCGTGCGCTCGGTCACACCGGGCCAGATGGTCGTCAAGATCGTCAACGACAAGCTCGTCGAAACATTGGGTTCGACTGCAGTCGAACTAAATCTGCGCGCAACGCCCCCCGTGGCGATCCTGATGCTGGGCCTGCAGGGCTCCGGCAAAACCACGACGTCGGCGAAGCTCGCCAAGCGCCTGGCGCAAAAAGACCGCAAGAAAGTTCTGCTGGCCTCGCTCGACGTGCGCCGCCCGGCAGCGCAAGAGCAGTTGGCTGTGCTTGGTCGCCAGGTCGAAGTCGAAACGCTGCCGATCGTCGCGGGCCAAGATCCCGTCGCGATCGCCAAGCGCGCGATGGATGTCGGCCGCAACGAAGGCTACGACATCGTCATTCTCGACACGGCCGGGCGCCTGTCGATCGACGACGAGCTGATGGCCGAAGCAGCCGCCGTGCGCGACGCGGTCGGCCCCACCGAATCGCTGCTCGTGGTCGATGCGCTCACGGGCCAAGACGCCGTCAATACGGCGACCCAGTTCAATACGCGCCTGGGTGTGACCGGCATCGTGATGACGCGCGTCGACGGCGACCAGCGCGGCGGTGCGGCACTCTCGATGCGCGCCGTCACCGGCAAGCCCATCAAATTTGTGGGCTTGGGCGAAAAGATGGACGCGCTCGACGTCTTCTATCCCGACCGTATCGCCGGCCGCATTCTCGGCATGGGCGACATTGTCGGCCTCGTCGAGAAGGCGCAGGAAAACGTCGCCGCCGAAGACGCCGAGAAGCTCGCGCGCAAGCTCAAATCCGGCGATTTCGATTTCAACGACATGCTCTCGCAGCTCGAGCAGCTCAAGAAGATGGGCGGCCTCGGCGGCGTGATGAACATGCTGCCGGGCGTGCAGAAGATGAAGGCGCAGATGGCCAACGCCAATATCGACGAGAAGGTCGTCGGTCGGCAGACCGCCATCATCCGCGCCATGACCAAAAAAGAACGCCGCGATTCGAAGCTGCTGAACGGCAGCCGCAAGCGCCGCATCGCGACGGGCTCGGGTACGTCGGTCGAGGAGGTCAATCGCCTTGTGAAGCAGTTCATGGAAATGAGCCGCGTCATGAAGCAGATGGGCAAGCTCGGCCAAAAAGGAATGATGCGGACCGGGATCGGAAACCTGTTCCGCCGCTAGCAACACCTGAAAAACCAAACGAAAGGATCGATCCGACAATGTCCGTCAAAATCCGCATGAGCCGCGGCGGTGCCAAGAACCGCCCGCACTACAAGATCGTGATTGCCGACAGCCGCATGGCGCGCGACGGCCGCTTCATCGAAAAGATCGGCTACTACGATCCGATGCGTACCAAGGAAGACCCGCTGCGCGTCGTCATCGACGTCGAGCGCGCCAAGCATTGGCTCGGCCAGGGCGCGCAGCCGTCCGACCGCGTCGCGTTGTTCCTGCATGCTCTGTCGCTGGTGCCGAAGCCGGTGATCCGTCCGCAGCCCAAGAAGTCGGCGCCGAAGAAGAAGGCGCAAGAGCGTCTGGCGGCTGCCGCCGAAGCCGCTGCCAAGGCGGCCGAAGCAGCGCCGGCTGCCTGAGGCTGAAGCGTGGCGGCTGACGCATCGGAGCGGCGGATTCTGGTCGGGGCGGTCGCGGGCGCACATGGCGTGCGCGGCGAGGTCAAGATCAAGAGTTTCACCGAGCAGGTGCGCGACGTTGCTGCCTACGGCCCGGTCGAAGACGAAAGCGGCACCCGCCGCTTTGCGATCAAGATCCGGGGCGAAGCCAAGGGGCTCGTGATCGCTTCCCTCGATGGGGTCGGCGATCGCAACGCGGCCGAGGCGCTGAAGGGTCTGCGGCTCTACGTGCCGCGTGCCGCCCTCGGCAAGAAGCCAAAGCGCGCACCCAAGGGCAGCGAGCGTTGGTTCGTCGCCGACCTGGTCGGGTTGGCGGCGGTCGACACCAACGGCGCAGCACTCGGCACGGTCAAGAATGTCGCCAACTACGGGGCCGGCGACATTCTCGAGGTGACGACGATGGCGGGCGAGACGCAGCTGTACGCTTTCACCAAGCGCACGGTGCCCGAAGTGGATATCGCAAACGGACGGGTCGTGATCGATCCGCCCGTCGAAGTCGAAGCAAAGGAAGAAGACGGAAGCGACGAATGAGTGTCGGCGGCGAACAGAAGAGCCAAGCAACGAGCGGCAGCGGTGCGCAAGCGCCGTGGCATGCGCTCGTGCTCACGCTCTATCCGGGCATGTTCCCGGGGCCGCTCGGTGCCGGCATCGTCGGCCGTGCCGCGCAAGACGGTGCTTTCGCGCTCGACACGATCGACATCCGCGACTTCGCGTCCGACAAGCACCGCACGGTGGACGATCTGCCTTTTGGCGGGGGTCCGGGTCTCGTGATGAAGCCCGACGTGGTCGATGCGGCTTTGGCCGTGGCGATCTCGCGCGCCCCCGAAGGTGCGATCGCGATCTGCCTGTCGCCGTCGGGCCAGCCCTTCGACCAGAGCCTCGCGCGCGAGTTTGCGGCGGCACCGGGTGTGGTGCTGCTGTGCGGGCGCTTCGAAGGGATCGATGCGCGCGTGATCGAAGCGCGCGCACTTCGCGAAATTTCGATCGGCGACTTCGTGCTGTCGGGCGGCGAGCCTGCGGCGATGTGCGTGATCGACGCGTGCGTGCGGCTGCTGCCCGGCGTTTTGGGTGCGGCCGAATCGCTCGGCGAAGAAAGCTTCGAAGACGGACTTCTCGAATATCCCCACTACACGCGGCCCGCCCTGTGGCAGGACCGCGAAGTGCCGGCGGTTCTGACCTCCGGCAACCACGCCAAAATTCGCGCCTGGCGGCGGCAACAGGCTTTGCGCCTGACCGCCGAGCGACGCCCCGATCTGTGGGCCAAGCACCCGGCGCGCACGCAACACTGAGAGATCGAAAAGGAGAAAGACCATGTCGTTCATTATCGAGCAGCTCGAAAAAGAGCAGATCGCCAAGCTCGTCGCGGCGCGCAAAGTGCCGGACTTCGCCCCCGGCGACACGCTGCGCGTCCAGGTGAAGGTGCTGGAAGGGACGCGCGAGCGTCTGCAGACCTTCGAAGGCGTGTGCATCGCGCGCAAGAATTCGGGCATCGCCTCGAACTTCACCGTGCGCAAGATGTCGTTCGGCGAAGGCGTCGAGCGCGTGTTCCCGCTCTACTCGCCGCGCATCGGCGGCATCGAGGTCGTGCGTCGCGGCGACGTGCGTCGCGCCAAGCTGTATTACCTGCGCGGCCGCACGGGCAAGGCTGCCCGCATTCTCGAGAAGTCGGGCACCAACGCTCCGGCGACCGCCGCCGACCTGTCGGCTGCCGATCTCGAAGCGGCAGCCAACGAGACGAAGTAAAAAGACCGGACAAGGCCGGCTCCCGCCACCCTTCGGCAAACGAGGGGGCGGGAACCGGCGTCCGTACGATTGTGGGAGGAGCATCGATGACGAAGCCGCGCACCTTGTTCGACAAGATCTGGGACAGCCATGTCGTTCACCGCCAGGACGACGGCACTTGCGTGCTCTATATCGACCGCCACCTCGTGCACGAGGTCACGAGCCCGCAGGCTTTCGAAGGCCTGCGCCTCACGGGCCGCACTGTGCGCCGCCCGGATGCGACCATCGCGGTTGCCGACCACAACGTGCCCACGACCGACCGCTCCAAGGGCATTGCCGATCCCGAAAGCCGCATCCAGGTCGAAACGCTGGAAGCCAACGCCAAGCAATTCGGCATCACGCATTTCGGCATGGACGATGTGCGCCAGGGCATCGTGCACATCATCGGGCCCGAGCAGGGTCTGACCCAGCCGGGTACGACGATCGTGTGCGGCGACAGCCACACGGCTACACACGGCGCGTTCGGCGCGCTGGCCTTCGGCATCGGCACGTCCGAGGTCGAGCATGTGCTGGCGACGCAAACGCTGCTGCAGCGCCCGGCCAAGAACATGCGCGTGACGGTCGACGGGCGCTTGGCGCCCGGCGTGACCGCCAAAGACGTGATCCTCGCGATCATCGGCAAGATCGGCACGGCGGGCGGTACGGGATACGTCGTCGAGTTCGCAGGTTCGGTCATCCGCGACCTGTCGATGGAAGGCCGCATGACCGTCTGCAACATGACGATCGAAGGCGGTGCGCGCGCGGGCCTCATCGCACCCGACGAAAAAACCTTCGCCTATCTCAAAGGCCGCCCCTACGCGCCCAAGGGTGCGCAGTGGGAAGCGGCCGTGAATTACTGGAAGACGCTGCCCTCGGACGAGGGCGCTTTCTACGACAAGGAAGTGGTGCTCAACGCCGCCGACATCCCGCCGATGGTCACGTGGGGCACATCGCCCGAAGACGTGCTGCCGATCGACGCCGTGGTCCCGGATCCCACCAAGATCGCCGACGAAGGCAAGCGCAACGCCACGCTCCGCTCGCTCGAATATATGGCGCTCACGCCCGGCCAGAAACTGTCCGAAGTTCGCATCGACAAAGTCTTCATCGGCAGCTGCACGAACGGGCGCATCGAAGATCTGCGCGCGGTTGCGGCCATCGCCAAGGGCCGCAAAGTCGCGGCGCACGTGCAGGCTCTCGTCGTCCCGGGCTCGGGCCTCGTCAAGGAACAGGCCGAGAGCGAAGGCCTCGACAAGATCCTGCTCGAAGCGGGCTTCGAATGGCGCGAACCGGGCTGCTCGATGTGCCTCGCGATGAACGCCGACAAGCTCGAGCCGGGCGAGCGTTGCGCTTCGACCTCGAACCGCAATTTCGAAGGCCGCCAGGGTCGCGGCGGGCGCACGCATCTCGTCTCGCCGGGCATGGCCGCAGCGGCTGCCGTCGCGGGCCATTTGGCCGACGTGCGCGCGCTGAAATGAGGAGCGCGTTTTGAGCGTCGCCGCCATGTCGATCGGCAATATGACGGCCGGATCCGCGCCGTTCGGCCGGCGCGTGGCGGCTTTGGCGATCGATGCGGCAATTCTGTTGCTCGCGCTTTGGGCGCTGGCGTCGGGCGCCAAAGCGCTGCTGGGTACGGGCGATCTGTGGACGATGCCGTGGAACGAAGCGCGCGTCGTATCGGTCGAACGTCAAGTGGTTCAGCGCGAAGACGAGCGCATGTACGACAATAGCGGCCAGCGCACGGTCGATTTTGTCGCCGAAACGCGCCGCTATGCCGACGGTACCGTGCTGATCTATTCGATCGTCGAGGGCGTGATCCGCACCGACGACGGCCGCGTCGAGCCGGTACGCAGCGAAACGCTTGTCGGCCGCAATGTGCGCGCCGTACTCCAACTCGTCGCCGCACAGATCGCGATCGTGCTGCTGCCCTTCGCTTATTTTGCCTTTTTCGAAGCGGGTGCGCGCCAAGCAACGCCGGGCAAGCGCTGGATGCGGCTTGAAGTGGTCGACCTTGCTGGCCGCCGTCTTTCGCCGCTGCGCGCGATCTCGCGCCAGCTCTTGAAAATCTGCGACATCGCATCGACGGGCATGGGCTATCTGCTCGGCGGCCTCACCGGCTCGGGCCAGGCCTTGCACGACATTCTCGCCGGCACGCGCGTGGTTGCGCGCGACGACATCTGAAGGGGAGCGACAGAAACGCCATGGACAAATTCACGGTTCTGACCGGTGTGGCCGCACCGCTGCCGATGATCAATGTCGATACCGACATGATCATTCCCAAGCAGCATCTGAAGACGATCAAGCGCACCGGCCTCGGTAGCGCCTTGTTCGAAGAGATGCGCTTCACGCCCGACGGCAAGGAAAAGCCCGATTTCGTGCTGAACAAGTCCGCCTACCGCAAGGCGCAAATCCTGGTCGCGGGCGACAATTTCGGCTGCGGCTCGTCGCGCGAGCATGCCCCGTGGGCGTTGCTCGATTTCGGCATTCGCTGCGTGATCAGTACGTCCTTCGCCGACATTTTCTACAACAACTGCTTCAAGAACGGCATCCTGCCGATCCGCGTGTCGAAGGAAGATCTCGCCAAGCTCATGGACGACGCGCAGCGCGGCTCGAACGCCACGCTCACCGTCGATCTCGAAAAGCAGGAGATCAAGGGCCCGGACGGCGGCAGCGTCAAATTCGACATCGACGAATTCCGCAAACACTGCCTGCTGAATGGGCTCGACGATATCGGCCTCACAATGCAGAAGGCCGAACACATCGACTCTTACGAAAACAAACAGCGCCAGAGCCAGCCCTGGCTCTTCGCCGCACGCTGAACGGAGACGGATCCATGGCTTCCAATCGCAAACTGCTTGTTCTGCCCGGCGACGGGATCGGCGTCGAAGTGATGCGCCAAGTGCATCGCGTGGTCGGCTGGTTCGACAAGCGCCGCACCGTGTCGTTCGACGTCAAGGAAGGTCTCGTGGGCGGGGCGGCGATCGACAAGCATGGCTGGCCGATCGACGACGCCACGATGGACGTCGCGATGAATTCGGACGCGACCTTGTTCGGTGCCGTCGGCGGCCCGAAATGGGATGCACTACCGTTCGAAAAGAAACCCGAGCGCGGCCTTTTGCGCCTGCGCAAGGACATGGACCTGTTCGCCAATCTGCGCCCGGCCCTGGTGTTCGACGCGCTCGCCGACGCCTCCAGCCTCAAGCGCGAGCTTGTGTCGGGCCTCGATATTCTGATCCTGCGCGAGCTCACGGGTGGGGTCTATTTCGGCGAACCGCGCGGCGTGACGACGCTGCCCGACGGCCAGAAGAAAGCCGTCGACACGCAAGTCTACACGACGTCGGAAATCCAGCGCATCGCGCGCGTGGCGTTCGAACTCGCGCGCAAGCGCGGCAACAAGGTGCACTCGGTCGAAAAATCGAACGTGATGCACACGGGCGTGTTGTGGCGCGAAGTTGTGACCGCGACCCACAAGGCCGAATTCGCCGACGTGAAGCTCGAGCACATGCTGGCCGACAATTGCAACATGCAGCTCGTGCGCAATCCCAAACAGTTCGACGTGATCGTGACCGACAATCTGTTCGGCGACATGCTGTCGGATTGTGCGGCGATGCTCACGGGCTCGCTCGGCATGCTGCCCTCGGCCTCGCTGGGTGCGCCCGACGCAACCGGTCGGCGCAAGGCGCTCTACGAGCCCGTGCACGGCTCGGCCCCCGACATTGCCGGCAAGGACATGGCGAACCCGATGGCCACGCTGCTGTCGTTCGCGATGATGCTGCGCTATTCGTTCGATCTGCCGGCCGACGCCGATCTCGTCGAACAGGCGGCCAAGAACGTGCTCGCCAAGGGCATTCGCACGCGCGACATCGCGATGCCCGGCGAAACGCCGGTCTCGACCACCCAAATGGGCGATGCGTTGCTGGCCGAACTCGACAAGCTGGCCGCGTAAAGCGGCCAGCGCACGCCTCACGCCGCAAAATTTTTAAGCGGCGGGGGCGTAGCTCCACACCCAGGCGGGCGGCACGTTGAGCATCGAGATGCCTTTGCGCCGACCCTTGAGGCCAAGCGGCTTTTCCTTGATCGGCGAGGCAAGCGAATAGGTGTATTGCAGAATCTCGCCGCCGGGCGCCATCACCTCGAAGGCGGCGTCGATGAGGCCGCGCTGAAGTTCGATCGGCAGCGGCAGCATCGGGATGCCCGAGATCACGGTCGCAACCTTGCCGACCCATTGCGCGGGCAAGAGGTCTTTGAGTTTCGTCGCGTCGCCGTGGATCACGTTGACGTTCGGGAACTCGCGGCGCAGATAGGCGGCCATATCGCCGTCGATCTCGACGAGGAACAGCCGCTCGACCGGAATGCCCGAGGCAAGCAGCGCCTTGGTCACAGGCCCCGTACCCGGCCCGAGTTCGACCACGCATTGGTCCGCCTCGAGCTTCACTTGCTTGGCGATCAGGCGCGCCAAATTGGCCGACGACGGGATGACCGCCCCCACCTTCATCGGGTTCGCAAGCCAGCGTTTGAAAAACAGCAGGCTTTCGAGCGTATCTTTTTTCATGGCGACAACGGGCTTTCCAAGGGCGCGAGGAAGGTCTATCGATCCTCAGGCGCAACGATGCTTCGGCAGGGCTTCTCTCAAGCCAATATGAAATTATTAAGGCAATCCGGCAAGGCTCGGGTAAGGGGTTGGAATGGCAAATAAAATAGCGGTTGTCGGTGCGACGGGCACGATCGGGCGCGAAGTTCTGCAGGAATTGGCGCAGCGCGGGATCGATCCGCACAATGTCGTGGCCCTCGCCTCCGAACGGTCGATCGGGGCCACACTTTCTTATGGCGAAGAAACCGACCTCACCACCCAAGACCTCGCCCAGTTCGATTTTTCGACGGCCAAGGTCGCCATCTTCTGCACCGCTGCCGCCGTGTCGGCCGCCGCCGTGCCCAAAGCCGCCAAGGCCGGGGCCTGGGTCGTTGATACCTCGGCGCATTTCCGCATGGAAGCCGACGTGCCGCTCGTCGTGGCCGGTGTGAACGACACGCCCGCCACCTTCGCGCGCGCCAAGCGCCGCATCGTCGCGGTTCCGGGCGCTTGCGTGAGCATGTTCACGCGGGCCCTCCATCCGATGCACGACAAAGCCAAGGCCAAGCGCGCGGTGCTGTCGACCTACCAGGCCGTGTCGGAAGCAGGCAGGCCTGCGATGGACGAGCTCTTCAACCAGACGCGCTCGGTCTATGTGAACCAGACGCTCGAGCGCCAGCATTTCGCCAAGCAGATCGCGTTCAACACGATCCCGCATTGCGGCGCCTTCGAAACCGACGGCCGGACTTCCGAGGAAAAAGCGCTCGCACTCGAGCCGCGCAAGATCCTGGGTGGCGATCTCAATATCGTGGCGACGTGCGTGCGCGTTCCCGCCTTCGTCGGGCACGGCATTTCGGTTGCGGTCGAATTCACCGAGCCGATGGGTGTGGCACAAGCGCGCAGTCTCCTCATCCGCGACGACGATATCGGCCTCGTCGACCACCGTGCTGCCGAAGGTTTTGTCACGCCGCTCGAGACGCAAGGCGAAACCAAGATCTTCATCAGCCGCCTGCGCGACGATCCCTCGGTCGCCAACGGCCTTGCCTTCTGGCTTGCGGCCGACAATCTGCGTGCGGCGTTGTCTTTGCCGATCGTGACGGTCGCACTCGCGTTGGCCGAGCACGAATGAAGCGGCTGGCAGCGGCATTTCTGCTGCTGCTCCTGTATCCGCTGCAGGCGCTCGCCCAAGCGCCGGCGGCGGCACCGCCCAATCTTGCCGAACTCGACCGGCTTTATGCCGCGCGCCAATACAAGGCGACGGCGCAAGCGATGTTCGAACCGCGCGCCGAAGCGCAAGCGCGTGCCGTTCTGAGCTGGGCGCAAGCGCGGCTGCAGGCGGGTGCCCCGCATCTGATCGGTGTGGCCTACGGCGATCTGCTGTGGCAGATCGGCGAGGGCCAGCGCAACGATCCGCTGCGCGCCGAAGCGGCCCTCGTGCTGATCTCGACGATCTTGGCCGTCGCGGTAGACGGTGCCAAATGCGCCGATACGGAAGCCGCCGACATGCGCGTGCGCCAAATCCTCGCCGCGCGTGCGGCGCTGCTTCACTACGCGCGCAATCTGCCGCAAGAGCGCCGCGTGCGGTTGCGCAACGAAGCCTTGGCACTCGAACAGAGCCTCGCCGCCCGCCGCCCGCAAGACGACGATATCTGCATGGCGGGCCCGCGCGAGATCGCCCGCCAGCTCGAAACGCCGGGTACGGTCGCGCGCGAACAGCCGCTGCGCCCGGGCATGCTCACGCGCACGGTCGATATCGAGCCGGGTCCGACCTACCGGCCGCAATATCTGTCGCCCGAACGCTGGCACGCGCGCCAAACCCAGGTGCGCGCCCGTTTTCCGGCACTGCTCGACCAGCTTGTGCCGGCAAGTTAAAGCGTTGATCGGCGGCTGATGTACCGCCGCCATGCACATCCGAATCGAACGAAAATCAGTTTTGTGATAGGATGTATGATCGCTTGCACATGCGCGTGCGGCGTGTGCTGTTTGAAAAGTGAATATCGACGAAATCAGCAAGATATGCAGCGCCGGAAAGGCGTAACCGAAATCGTCGCGGCGGTTACATGCGTGGGAAATCAACGCGCTAAATGGGCGACGGTTGCCGGTTGTCGCGCTTGGTAACCTATTCTTTTTAGAGATAGCCCCAGAAGCGCAGCGCCACTTCGCCGACCACGCCGACGGCAAATGCCAAGATAATGTAGGCGGCGATGCGGTTGGCCCAGGCAAGCCCCGTGGTCGTAAAGCGGTCGCGGAACAGGCACACCGCTTCCACGATCATCGCCCACCAGAACGCCGCACCCGCGAGCACGCCTGCGATCAGCAGCCAATCGTCGGCCAACACCGTGCCGTCGGATTTGACGCCGAAGGCCGCGAAGATCGCCAGGAACGACAGCACCGTGATCGGATTGGTGATGGTGAGGAAAAACGCCGAGGTGAGGTCGCCGATCAGATTGCCGTGGTCTTTGTCGCCGGCGATCGAGGGGAGTGGGCGATAGAGAAGCTTGAAGCCCATCACGCACAGAATGGCCGCACCCACGAGCGAGACCACATCGCGCTCGCGCTCGAGGAAGGTCTGCAGCATCGAAATGCCGAAGGCGGCGATGGCGCCGAAGGTCGCGTCGGCAAGCGCCGAGCCGAGCCCCGAAAACAGTCCGGCCAAGCGCCCGTGCACCAGCGTGCGCCGGATCACGAGAACATTCACCGGGCCCACCGGTGCGGCGATCAACAAGCCGACCAAAACCCCTTTGACGAAGATCCACTCGAGCATTCGGCCTGCTGTGCCAGAGAAAGTTCGGGCCTGCGAAAGTCCCGATTGTCCCTATACTAAAGTTCGGCGACCGGGAAAAGTGCAGGCGGATGCGCCAAATCCTGCTGGCACGCCACCAAAAGCAGATCGAGCACGCCCGCCTTGGCCGTTGCCGTCAAAACAGTGTGGACGGCCGAAACGGCTTTTTGAAGGCAATCGGCAAGCGTGTCGCCGGCCAGATAGTGCGCGAGGAAAAGGGCCGCAAAAGTATCGCCCGCCCCGAAGGCCGGATGGTCGATGGCAGGCGATCGCGCAAGATAGCTGCCCGCAGGCCCGACGGCCAAGGTGCCGATCCCGTCGGCGAGCGGCACCGAAGTTGCCACGACGATGCGTGTTGGCCTGCCGGTGCGCAATTTTTGTGCGGCCGCCAGCGCTTCGGCGGCAGTCGCGACCGTGTCGCCGGTCAAAAGGGCGAGCTCGAACGCGTTGGGAAACAGCAGGTCGGCGAGCGGTTCGAGCGCGCGCACGGCATCGACCGTGTCGGGCTTCACGAACACGCGGCCGCGATCGCCCATCACGGGATCGAGCGCAAAAAACGCCGCCGGGTTGGCGCGTTTGGCGCGCGCGACCGCGTCGGCAACTACGGCCCCTTGCGCACCGCTGCCAAGATAGCCCGACAGCACGCAGCGGCAGCCTGCGAACAGCCCGCGCGCATCAATGCCGGCAACGAGTCCTGCCATCTCGGCGGCATCGGCCGGCCCACCCGCGAAGCCGCCATGGCCGGGATGGTTCGAGAAGCGCACCGTGTCGATGCGCGCCACGTCGTAGCCCAAGCGCTGCAGGCAAAACACCGCCGCCGAATTGCCGACGGCACCGGTCGCGACGGAAGATTGGAGGGACAGAATCTGCATGTCCGACCTTCATAGCCGATTTCGCTTCGGCCCTGCCATGCCGACGTCCCCCTCCCCTCGCAATGCCCTTTGCAAAGCATCGGGCGGGCTGACAGGATAGGCTTCGTTTTGGGGAGGACTCCGACAGACATGGCCGATTTTCGCACCGTCGCGCGCCGTTCCGCACTTTATGTACCCGGCGCCAATCAAAGGGCGCTCGACAAGGCGCGCGAAGTCGACGCCGACGTGCTGATTTTCGATCTTGAAGACGCCGTGCATCCCGACCGCAAGGATCTCGCGCGCGATCAGGTTATCGCGGCCTTGCGCAAAGGCGGCTACCGCGCCGAGACGGTCGTGCGCATCAATCCGCTCAGCGACAAACTGGGTGCGGCCGACATCAAAGCCGCCGCTCGCTCGGGCTGCCATGCGGTGCTGCTGCCCAAGGTCGAGAGTGCCAAGGAAGTGCGCGATGCGGCCTTGCGGCTTGCGGCCGCAGGAGCCCCCGAAAACGTCGTTTTGTGGGCGATGATCGAAACGCCGCTCGGCGTTTTGCGTGCGCAGGAAATCGCGCTGTCAAGCCCGCATCTGGCGTGCCTCGTGATGGGGACCTCCGATCTCGTCAAGGATCTGCGCGCGCGCCATTCGGAAGATCGGCTCGCGATCATGCCGTCCTTGGGACTGTGCCTGCTCGCCGCGCGCGCGGCCGGGCTGCCGATCCTCGACGGCGTGCATCTCGATCTCAACGACGATGCCGGCTTTGCCGCCGCCTGCCGCCAAGGGGCCGACATGGGCTTCGACGGCAAAACGCTGATCCATCCCAAAACGATCGCGGCCTGCAATGCCGCCTTCGGACCCTCGGCGGCCGACATCGAATGGTCGCGCAAGGTGATTGCGGCTTTCGAAGCGGCGGCCGCCAACCACGAGGGCGTGATCGTCGTCGACGGCAAGCTCGTCGAGCATCTGCATGTCGAGAGCGCGCGCCGCACGGTGGCGCTCGCCGACGCGATCGCCAAGCGCACGGCAGCTTGAAGGCCCATGCAGCAAGCGCCCAAAACCTTCGTGCATGTCGGCTGCGGCCAGAACACCAAGCAGCAGACCACGCGTACCTTCGCCTCCGATGCCTGGCGCGAATTGCGCTTCGACATCGACCCCAACGCCAGGCCCGATCTCGTCGGCACGATGACCGACATGTCGGCGGTGCCCACGGGCACAGTGGATGCGATCTTCTCGAGCCACAATCTCGAGCATCTCTATCCGCACGAAGTGCCGCTCGCCCTCGCCGAGTTCCGGCGTATCGTCAAGCCCGACGGGTTCGTGGTCGTGACCTGCCCCGATCTCCAGTCGGTCTGCGCGCTGGTGGCCGAAGGCAAGCTGACCGAGCCCGCTTATATGAGCCCCGCGGGGCCGATCGCGGCCATCGACATTCTCTACGGCCATCGCCCGTCGATGAAAAACGGCAATCTCTTCATGGCGCATCGCTGCGGCTTCACCGAGAAGGTGCTGATGCACACGCTCGCCCATGGCGGCTTTCCGCTGCTCGCCACCGTGCGCCGCCCGCATCCGGCCTACGATCTGTGGGCGGTGGCAAGCGGGCCCGGCCGCGACGAGCACGAAATGCGCGCTCTCGCCGCAGCACACTTTCCCTGAAGGGTCAGCGGCGCGGCAGATCGGCCTTGGCGGCCATGGCCGACATCAGATGCGACACGCGGCCCGCTGCATCGGCCAAGGGCAGCAGCAGAATCTCGAGATTGACCCAGCGTCCGTCGAGCTCGGTGTCCATATAGATGCAAAGCGGGCGGCCGGTCGCGGCAAGTTCGCGGTAGGAATCGAGGATCAGTTGGCGGCTGCGCGCGCGCGGATAGAGATCGGCGCGTTTGCCGGTCATGTCGATGCCGGTCAGTGCGGCAATATGCGTCCCGTCGACGCGGTAGGTGAACTGCCCGTCCGCACCGATCTCGATCAGCGAAAAATGCCCGAGTGCCCAGGCGAGCTCGGTCGGCTCGAGCTCGCTGCGCTGTGGCATCGTCCGCGCGCCCGCGCGAACCTGCCACCATTCGAACAGCCGTCGATTGCGCAGCGCCGTCACGCTGGCGGCATCGGCCGCCAGTTTCCGGTAGATCGACGAAGCTCGCTCCTGCATGCGGGCTGCAATCCTTCCGATCTCTGCTGTCGGCAAAAATGCACGAAGTCGGCAGCGCTTGCAATCGAAGCGCTTGCAATCGCGCCGCCGCCGCGCGAATCACCGCTCGACGCAGCGCTCGGAATTGGCAATATGTCCCCATGCGCATTCTGGTGCTCGACGACCATCCGTTGTTTGCCGAGGCTCTCGGCGTGTTCCTGCGTGCCGGGCGGCCGGAGATCGAAATAATCGCGGCCGGTTCGGTCGCGGAAGGGCAAGCCGCACTCGGGCGCTTGGGTTCGGTTCAGCTCGTGGTCGCCGATCTCAATATGCCGGGCATGGATGGCGGTGCGGGCATCGCACTCTTGCGCACGGCCGCCCCGGACGCGCCCATTGCCGTTGTCTCGGGCGAAGCGCCGCATCCGGCTGCCGAACGCGTGCGGGCACTCGGTGCGTCGGGCTTCGTGCCCAAGACGCTGCGCCCGCCGCTGCTACGTGCAGCTATTCTGCTGATCGCCGAGGGCGGAACCTATTTTCCCGACCAGCCCCCGGCCCAGCCCCCGGCGTCGTCGCATCCTGATGCGCCGAAGTTCACGGCACGCGAGCGCGCGATCTTGAAGGCGATTGCCTGCGGCCAGCCGAACAAGCAGATCGCCGCCGCGTTGCAGGTGGAAGAAGTCACGGTCAAAGCGCATGTCACGCGCATTCTAGCCAAGACGGGCTTGCGCAATCGCGTGCAACTTGCCCTTTACGCCGTCAAAAACGACCTCGGCACTTAAGTCGCGCGCGTCAGCGCCTCGCCCAAAGCCGCCAACTTGCGGCGCGCTTGGTCGAGATTTTCCGCGTCGGCCGCGAGGGCGGCCCGGATTGCGCGCTCGATGCGACCGCGGTTGCGCGCGCTCGCTGCACTTGGCGGTGCCGCATCCGCCAGCAGCTGTGCGGAGGCCAGCACCGTCGCAGACGTGGTGTGCAGGTCGTGCGAGGCTTTGTGCAGTTTTGCGAGCAGCTCTTCGAGCGCTGCGAGGCTTGCGTCCGCCGTCAATTCGACGCGGTATGCGAAGTCCGTTTGGGTATCGTTTTGCTGCACGCGATATCGCACGAGGCGCGCGCCGATGCCATGCAGGCGGATCGCCTCAACCCCGGTGGCGTGCGTCGCCGAGCCATGCATGCCTGCGATGGATGCTGTCAGGGCCGAGTCCGATGGCAGGTCCAACAACGCTGAAACGGAGGCAGTGTCGGCGTGGCTCGGGCCCCACCACGCAGGAACGCCCTGCGTCTTCAACCGCGAAAAAGTTCCGGACTTCGAAACATCAAATAGAATCAGAGTGTTATCTGCGAAAGAGGCCAGGTCCGCGGGGTTGGACATTCGCGCTGGGTCCGTATGGAGATCTGGTTTTCCAGGACTCGGTATAGACAAAAGTATACAAAAGAAAAGCTCACACGGCGACTAAAGAGACGGTCGATCGCAGTTCCAACACATTGACTAATCGATAAACTTGCCTCACTTGTACTATAAGTAAGTCAAATGTGGGGAAGAAGCCGGAAATATGGCAACGCTTGAGGCATTGAGCGGTCGTTTTTGCATCGACACGCGGATCGTTGCGGGGATTGCGCTGGACCCGGCGCTCAAATTGGCGCTCGGGAGATCGGCTTTGCCGCAGCTCGGCGACATCAAGTCGCTGTTTGGGCAATTCAGCACGATCAGCCGCGCGGTAGCGCGCTTCCCCGCGGACATGCGCGCCGCTTGAGGCTGGCGTCGAGGTCGATCCGGTGCTGAAATTGACCCCACTCTTGGCTTGCAGGCATGAAAGGGTCAAAACCATGCGTTGGCTGCTGACTGCCGCGATCGCCTTGTTGTGGGCTGGGTTCGCAGGGTCGTACCAAGCGCGTGCCGCCGAGCCGAAGATCACGCTGCGAATCGTCGGCGGCCTCATGGGTCAGCCGGTCTACACGACCAAGGAAGCGCCCTTCTGGCAGTCGCGTATCGTGGCCGCGACCGGCGGGCGTCTAAGGGGCGAGATCACGCCGTTCGACCGCGGCGGCATCCGCGCCGAAGAGATGCTGAACTTGATCCAACTCGGAGTCGTGCCGTTCGGCGCGATTCATTTCGGGTCGACGTTTCTGTCCGACCCGCTGCTTATGGGCTACGATTTGCCGGGTCTCAATCTGGATTTTGCCACCTTGCGCGCGCATGCGGCGGCGTTTCGCCCCACGATAGAGGCAAGGCTGCGCAGCGAATACGATGTCGAACTGCTGGCGGTCTACACCTACCCGGCGCAGGTCGTGTTCTGTGCGGCACCGTTCGCCGATCTGTCGCAGCTCGCGGGCCGGCGGCTGCGGGTTTCGGGTGCGGCCATGTCGCGCATGATCGAAGCCCTGGGCGGCGTACCCGTGATCATGCCTTTTGCCCAGATCATCGAATCTGTGAAAAGGAACGTCGTCGACTGCGTCATCACGGGTGCGATGTCGGGCAATATTCTGGGCTTGCATCGCGTGACGACGCATATCAGCCCGATCTCCCTCACGTTCGGGCCGATCGGGTTCCTTGCAAACGGTGCCGCGTGGCGCCGCCTGCCCAAGGACCTGCAGGACATCGTGCGCACCGAACTCGCGACGCTCGAAGCCGAAGTTTGGGACATGTCGGAGGCGGCGACGCGCGAGGGCATTTCCTGCAACACCGGCGCCGATCCTTGCCGGCAAGGCGAACGCGGTGCGATGAAGCTTGTGCCCGCCTCCGCGGCCGACCAGCGGCGTCTGCAGGATGTTTTGCGGACCGTCGTCCTGCCCGACTGGATCGCGCGCTGCGGCGAAACGTGCCGCAGTGCTTGGAACGATACGATCGGAGCCGATTCGCGCATGGCGATCCCATGAGCGAGCCCCCGTACGAGCCTCGCGTGGCGAAAAAACGCCGCCGTACTTTGGCTTTCGGTGTGGGCTTGGGTTTGTGCGCGCTGCTGGCGGCGACGACGTCGCTCGTTCTCGTGCGCAGCCAGACCGCAGCAATTGCCACGCTTCGCAGTTCGGTCGCCAGTATCGCGGCAAACACGGGTGCGCGCATCGACCGCGAATTGCTGCAGACCGAAACGCTGCTGGCCCGCGTGCCCTTGATTCTGGGGTCGCTCGACGGCGCTGCGCGGCAAACCCTCGTGAGCCGCGAATTGCGGCTGTTCGCGGACCAGTCGAATTTGCTGCGCGACATATTCGTCATCGCAACCGACGGCCGCCTGCTTGCGTCGGCTTTGCCTGCCGCCGCACGCCTCCCGCCGGAAACGCTGGCCGACCTGCTCGCCACGTTCACGCGCGGGGCGGGCGAAGCGGCGGCCATCGCCTTGCCGCAGCGCAACCGGATTACGGGCGAGTGGGTCACGCTGGTCGGCCGCACGGTCCAAATCACGGGCGTGGGCGAAGCACTCGCGGTTGGCGAAGTCGAGATTCGCGTGCTGTCCGAGTTGATCGTCGACCGCGCTCGACTCGAACGGCGCATGTCGATCGAGCTGCGCGACGGCCATCTGATCGCCGCCGCACCGCACGATGAATTCGGCATGGGGCAAGAGCGCCCGAAGCTGCCCGCAACCTTGCTCGAGCCCGACAGCCAGCCCATGGTCGGCGCCTGGCGCGGCAGCAGCGCGCAAAGTGCCGTCGCCGTCCATGCGCTGCGCAATCGCGCCTTGGTGCTGGTCGCGACGCTCGATCTCGATGCGGGCCTCGCCGCGTGGCGCGCCGAGCGCAACCGAATCACGATTGCTGCAACGGCCTTTGCGGCGTTGGTCATTGCATTTGCGGCTCTTGCACATCGCGCCGACAAATTGCGCGGGCGCCTGATGGACCGGCTTGCGCTGCAGGCGGCCGTCGTCGAGAACACCGGCGAATCGATCGTCATTTCCGACCTCGCGGGTCGCGCCCTGTGGGTCAATGCGGCTTTCGAGCGGCAGAGCGGCTACAAAGCGTCCGAGATTCTTGGCCAGCGGCCGGGCGCGATGCTGCAGGGGCCCGGCACCGATCCTGCGGCAATCGAAACGCTGCGCCACGCGATTGCCGTACAGCGCAGCTGCGACGTCGAGATCCTGAACTACAACAAAGCCGGCGAGGCCTATTGGCAGCGCGTGCGGCTGTCGCCGGTGCGCGACGAACTGGGCGAACTCACGCATTTCATCGCGATCCAAACGGACGTAACGCGCGAACGCGAGCAGCTCGCCAATCTCGCCGCCGCCAAGTCCGCAGCCGAACGCAATCTTGCGGTCGCCACCGTCGCGCACGGCCATCTGCGCAACGCCATGGACGCGATGCGCGAGGGGCTGGTGCTGTTCGACGCCCAGGACCGCATGCTGAAATGGAATGCGCAGTTCGTGGCCAAGCTCGGTCTGCCGGAGGACTTCGCGCGCGAGGGCATGAGCATCCAGGAGATCACGCTGCGCGCGCTCGAGATCCGCGAGCCCGCACTTTCGCCGGCCGCGCGCGCCGCCAAGGCGGCAGCGCGTATTGCAGCCCATCGCCAGCCGCACATGCACGAAGAAGAGCTGGCGGTCGGCGACCGCACGGTCGTCATTCGGCGCACGCTGCTTCCCGACGGCGGCATCATGTACGTGTATCGCGACGTGACGGAAGAACGGCGCGCGACCGAGCAGCTGCGCCGCGCCAACGAGGTGCTGCACGCGTCCGAGGCGCGGCTGGCCCTTGCGCTCGAGACGGCCAATCTCGGCTGGTGGGAACGCACTGTCGACGGGCGCGACTATTGGAGCGCGCGGGCACGCGAGATCTGGGGCATTTCACCGGATGTCGAGCCGAGCGTTGCTGCCTGGCGCGCCTGTCTGCATCCCGAGGACAGGGACACTATCGAAGATTCGCTGGAGCTTGCCGACGGCCGCCATGTGCGCAACTACCGCGCCGTCCACCCCGACGGCAGCGTGCGCTACGTCCGCTCGCAGCGCTTGATCACGCGCAAAAGCGGTGCTGGCGGCGTGCAGGCGCTCGGAACCGTACTCGACTACACCGATCTCGAAACGCTGCGCCGTGCGGCCGAGCGCGACCGCGAAACGCTTGCGAGCGCCATCAACGCGATGCGCGAGGGCATTCTCATCTACGACGCCAACGAGCGCCTCGTTTCGTGGAACGCGCGCCTTTTGGAAATCTGCCCGTGGCTGGAAGGCATCCTTGCGCCGGGGCTCGACTATTCCCACATTCCGCGCGCGGCCCTCGAGCGCGCCGACGGCGCGCGTACGCAAGAAGAGATCGACGAGGCGATCGCCGAGCGCCGCAGCTCGTTCGCCGAGGGCAACGGGCGGACCTTCGAACTTTCGATCGAAGGCCGCATCATTCACGTCTCGCGCATCCCGGTCGCGGCCGGCGGCTCGCTCAACATCGTGCGCGACGTGACCGACCAGAAGGCCTATCAGGCCGAGCTCGAAGAAGCCAAGCGCGCCGCGGAAGCCGCCAGCGAAGCCAAAACGCGCTTCCTTGCCAACATGAGCCACGAGTTGCGCACGCCGCTTGCCGGCATCGTGTCGATGCTGGGTTTGCTCGACGAGGGCGCTCTCGACGAAGAAGGGCGCCGGCAGGTCTCCTATGCACGCGGATCGGCCAAGCACCTCATCAGCGTGGTCGGCAACATTCTCGATCTCTCGAAGCTCGAGATTTCCGATATCACCCTCAATCGCCACCCGTTCGACCTGGCGTTGCTGACGAACGATTCGATCCATCCGCTCGACGCGACGGCGCATAAAAAGGGTCTGGAACTCGACGTCTCGATCGCGGATTCCGCGCGCGGCGTGCGCGTGGGCGACGCGGTACGCATCCGCCAGATTCTCACCAACCTCGTCGGCAACGCGATCAAGTTCACGATGGCCGGCCGCGTCTCGGTCGCGGTGTCGGCAGCGGGCGACTTCGTGACCTTCGCCGTGACCGATACCGGACCCGGCATCGCACGCGACGCGCAGACGCATCTGTTCGAGGACTTCGCCCAGGTCGATTCGTCCAGCGCGCGGCGCCACGAAGGGTCTGGCCTGGGCTTGGCGATCAGCCGCCGCCTTGCGATCGCCATGGCGGGAGAGCTCACGGTCGAAAGCGACGCGGGGCGGGGTGCCACATTCCGCCTTGTGCTGCCGTTGCCGCCGTTTGTCGGGGCCGCGTCCGGCCTTGCCGTACCGCCGCCGCCCGAACGGCTCGACGGCGCTTGGCTGCTGCTTGCCGAAGACAACGAGGTCAACCGCTACGGCATCGTGCGCATCCTCGAGCAGATGGGCGCCAAGGTCGACGCGGTCGGCGACGGTGCCAAAGCGGTCGCAGCCGCCGCCCGGCGTCGCTACGACGCGATTCTGATGGACGTCCAGATGCCGGGTATCGATGGACTTGCCGCGACGCGCGAAATCCGCGCCGGCAGTGGCCCGAACAAGGGCGCTCTGATCGTTGCGTTGACGGCCAACGCTTTCACCGCCGACCGCAACGCCTGTCTGCGCGCCGGCATGGACCGGTTTCTGACGAAGCCCGTCGGTGCGGCCGAACTTTGCGAAGCCTTGGCCGATTCCGCACTCGTGCGGGCTGCGCGTACGCCGCCGCAACCGGCTGCACCGGCCGCAGACCCGGCCACGTGGATCGATCGCGCGCGCATCGGCACGCTGGAAGCCGACGGCGGTGCGGGCTTTGCCGCAACCTTGATCGGGCGCTTCGCGGCAACCCTAGAGCCCGAAATGCGTTCGCTCCACCAGGCCCTTGCGGCCGGCGATGTGGTTAAGGTCGCAGCCCTCGGCCACGCCCTCAAAAGCTCGTCGCGCATGGTCGGTGCGGCGGGCCTCGGCGAAGCCGCCGAAACGCTTGAGCGCATCGCATTCGACGCTTCGCCCGAGACGCTGCGCGACGCGATCGCCACGTTCAGCCTGCGTGCGCAGCATTTCCGCAGCTTCGCGGCCCAGACTATCGATACGAGAACCGAAGGATGACAAACGTGGACCCGCACAATGCCGCGCCCCGAATCGCCGGGGACAAGTCGAAGCCCCTCGTCGTGCTCGTCATCGAAGACGATCCGTTCTTCCGCGACGTCATGGTCGAAGCGCTCGAGCGCGCAGGCTTCCAGACGCTATCGGCAGAAAACGGCGCGGTCGGCCTCAAGATAGCGCTGGCGCAGCCGGTCGACATCGTGGTGACCGATCTGTTCATGCCGGAAAAAGAGGGCATGGAAACGATCCGCAGCCTGCGCGACCGCTTCGCCTTCATGCCGATCCTCGTCGTGTCGGGCGGCATTGCCGGACAGCGCTCGGATTTCCTCGGCATGTCGGTGCGGCTTGGCGCCAATGCGGCGATCTCGAAACCATTTTTGCCGAGCGAACTCGTGCAAGCCGTGCGCAAGCTCGCCGCAACGGCGGGGCTGTTGCCCCCTTCGTGAGCTATCGGCCGCGAAAGTGCGGTTTGCGCTTTTCGAGAAAAGCCGCACGGCCTTCTTTGTAGTCGTCGCTGGCAAAACATGCGGCGACCATTTCTTCGCAGGCGGCCATGTCGCGCGAATCCGGATCTTTCAGGATCTCGACTGCGATGCGTTTGACGGCCGCGACGGTCAGCGGCGCGTTGTCGGCGATCGTGGTTGCGATCTCCATGACCGTTGCCGCGAGCGCTTCGGGGGCGACAGCGCGGTTGAGAAGGCCCCAGTGCAGCGCTTCCTCGCAGCCGAAGCGGCGGGCAGTGAAAAAGATTTCCTTCGTGGCGGCAGGGCCGATCGTTTCGATGCAGCGGCGCAAGCCCGCATAGCCGTAGCCAAGGCCGAGCTTCGCGGCCGGCAGCGCAAAAACGGCTTCGGAGCTTGCCACGCGCATGTCGCAAGAGACCGCGATCGCGAGCCCGCCGCCCATGCAGAAGCCGTTGATCATCGCGATGGTCGGTTTCGGGAACGCGTAGAGACGCTCGCAGACCCGATCGACGGTCTCGTTGTAGACGACCGCCGCTTCGGCCGATGCGCGCTCGCTGGCGAATTTCGAGATGTCCGCGCCCGACACAAATGCCTTGTCGCCCGCTCCCGTCAGCACCACGACGCGCAAATCGGCGTCGGCCGCAAACGCGTCGAGAATTTCGCCCATGCGCTGCCACATCTCGAGCGACAGGGCGTTGCGTTTCTCGGGATTGTTGAATGTGAGGATTCCAATGCGGCCGTCTTTGCGCGCCAAAATTCGCTCGGTCATGTCTTATTCGCTCCTCAGATCGTGCCGGCTTTTTTGAGGGCCGCAATCTCGGCGGCAGCCAAGCCGAATTCGGCCAAAATCTCATCGCTGTGGCCGCCGCGCGGCGGCGGGGCGCTCGCAAGGCGGCTTGGGCTGCGGCTTAGGGCCACAGGCTGCCCCATCAGCCGAAGATCGCTGTCGGCCACATGCTGGGCCACGCCCAAATGCTGGATCTGCGGATCGGCGAACATTTCGTCGATCCGGTAGATCGGCCCGCACGGCACGCCGGCTTCGTTGAGCTTCGCGATCCATTGGGCTGTGTCGAGATCACGAAAGCGTGTTTGCAGGGCCGCATTGAGCGCGTCGCGATTGGCCGAACGCAGCTCGGGCGTGGCGTAGGCGGGCTCGGCGATCAAGCCGCCGAGATCCATCGCCTGCGCGCAGCGCTCCCAGATCGCCTGGCCGGTCGTGGCGAGATTGAGATATCCGTCGCGTGTCTGGAACACGCCGGTCGGGATGATGGTCGGATGGTTGTTGCCGGCTTGGCCCGCCACTTCGCCCGCCACGAGATAGCGCGCGGCCTGGAAATCGAGCATGAAGGCCTGTGCTTGCAACAGCGACGTTTGCACCCATTGGCCTTGGCCCGAAACCTCGCGTTCGAGCAGGGCTGTGAGGATCCCAAGCGCGCAAAACAGGCCCGCCGTGAGATCGGCCAGCGGAATTCCGGTGCGCAGCGGGCCTTGCCCCGGCAGGCCGGTCACCGACATGAGCCCGCCCATGCCTTGTGCGATCTGGTCGAAGCCGGGGCGCGTCGCATAGGGCCCGTCCTGTCCGAAGCCCGAAATGCTACCATAGACGATGCGCGGATTGATCGCCTTGAGATCGTCGTAGGCAATGCCGAGCCGGTCTTTGACGTCGGGCCGGAAGTTTTCGACGACGACATCGGCTTTGGCAACAAGCCGGCGGAACAGCGCCACGCCTGCGGGCGCTTTGAGATCGAGCGTGAGGCTGCGCTTGTTGCGGTGCAGATTCATGAAATCCGCCCCGTCGCGCGCCGATCCCATCGGGTCGCCGTCTTCCATATGCAGCGGCAGTTCGATCTTCACGACATTGGCACCCCAATCGGCCAGCTGGCGCACGCAGGCGGGGCCTGCGCGCACGCGCGTGAGGTCGAGAACGGTGAAGCGTTTGAGGGCTGATGAGGCTTCGGCTGCTGGCATGTCGGAATCGTCTCTCCCCGGTTTTGACCGTATCGTTGCTTGTGCCTAAGCTGCGGTCGATCGGCGGGGAAGTCAAACGCGAGGGAGTTGGCCATGGGCGTGGATTTTGTCTGCGAAAAGCGCCCGGCCATGGGCTCGCGCGGCATGGTCGTCACGAACCATCCGCTGGCCTCGGCCGCCGCAGCCGAATGTCTGCTTGCCGGCGGCAACGCGATCGACGCGGCCGTCACGGCATTGTTTGCGCTGAGCGTGGTCGAGCCGATGATGGTGGGCCCGCTCGGCGGCGGCCTTGCGCATATAAGGCTTGCCGACGGCAGCCATCGCGTGATCGATGCGCTCGGGACTGCACCGCGCAAAGCGCGGCCCGACATGTACGAACCCGTTTCGACCGAGCTTGCCAAACGGCGCGACACCAAAGGCCGCGCCAACGAATTCGGCCCGCTTGCCGTGGCTGTTCCGGGCGCTTTGGCGGGTTGGTGTTTGGCCCTCGACAAATACGGCACGATGCCGCTGGCCGAAGCGGTCGCTCCCGCGATCCGTTTTGCTGCGACGGGCTTTCGCGCCACGTCGTATCTGGCCGATTGCGTGGCCGACATGGCACCGCATCTTGCCCACGATCCCACCTATGCGGCGACTTTCTTGCCGGGCGGTGCGCCCTTGGCGGCCGGTGCGCGCGTGGTGCGCGCCGATATGGCGGCAAGCCTGCGTATGGTCGCCGAGCAAGGCCCTGCAGCCCTTTACGACGGGCCGCTCGGCCAGGCACTTGTCGCCTACATGGCCGCCAATGGCGGTTTGGTCGATGCGCAGGATTTAGCCGCGTACCGACCGATCGAGCGCGCACCGGTCGCGGGAAGCTATCGCGGCTACGAAATCGTCGGCCCGCCGCCGCCGTCTTCGGCGGGCGTTCATGTGGCGCAGATGCTCAATCTGCTCGAGCCATACGATCTCCAAAAAATGGGCTTCGGCTCGGCCGATGCCACGCATCTATTGGCCGAAGTCATGCGCATCGCTTTTGCGGATCGCGCGGTCGCCACCGCCGATCCGGCCTTCGTCGACGTGCCGGTCGCGCGGATCGTCTCGAAGGATTACGCGGCGACGCGCGGGCGCGATCTCAAGCTCGAGCGCACGCGAGATTGGGGCCCGGGTTTGGCCGCCGGCGAATCCGCCAACACCACGCATGTGACGGTCGCCGACGCGTTCGGCAACATCGTGGCGAGCACGCAGACGCTGAACGGCGTGTTCGGCGCTTGCGTGGCGATTCCGGGCACGGGGCTCGCCGCCAACGACTACATGCACAATTTCGATCCGCATCCGGGCAACGCGCTGTCGATCGAACCGGGCAAACGCGTCTACACCTCGATGGCGCCGACGATCGTCAAACGCAACGGCAAGCCGGTTTTTGCGTTGGGCTTGCCGGGCGGCTTGCGCATCTTCCCGTCGGCGATGCAGGCGATCGTCAATCTGATCGACCACGGCATGAGCGCCCAGGAAGCCGTCGAAGCGCCGCGCATCTGGACTGAGGGCGGCGTGCTTGAGATCGAGCTCGGCATTGCCGAGCCGGTCGCCGAAGAGCTGGCGCGTCGCGGCCATCGCATCCAGCGCGTCAAGCGCATCGCGGGCGGAATGGGTTGTGTGCGCTTCGAAGAAGACGGCATGCTTACGGGGGCGGCGTGCTGGCGCGCGGACGGTACGCCGGTGGCCGTTTCGGGCGGTCTTGCGCGCCCGGGCGTGCGTTTCACGGTGTAGCCAATGGCCGAAAAAATCGTCGTCGTCGATATGTTGAGCGATGCGAGTGCGGCGCGTCTGCGCGCTTTGCTGCCCGAAGGTTTTGTGCTGACGCACGGGACGGCGCGGGGCGACGACCATCTCAAGGAAATCCTTGCCGATGCGGACTATGCGATTTCCGGCCAGTTGGCGGTCACGGGCGACGTTCTGCGCGCCGCCAAAAAGCTCAAGCTCCTGCACAAATGGGGCGTGGGCGTGGACAATCTCGACATCGAAACCGCCCGCGAACTCGGCATCAAGGTCGCGCGCACGACGGGCTCAAACGCCGTTTCGGTCGCGGAATTCACGCTGGGGCTGATCCTTGCGACTTTGCGCCATATCGCGTTCGGGCATCTGCATCTGCAGCGCGGCGAGTGGCGCGGCGGTCGCTTGCCGCGCGACAATTTCATGCTGTCGAAAAAGACCGTCGGTCTCGTCGGCTTCGGCGCCATCGGCCAGACTGTGGCAAAACTGCTGGCGGGGTTCGGCTGCACGATCCTCTACACGCAGCGCAATCGCGCGAATGCCGAAATCGAAGCCGCCACCGGCGGGCGGTTCGTAGGCTTGCCAGAACTCCTCAGCGCCAGCGACGTCGTGTGCCTGCATTGCCCGCTCACGCCGCAGACTGCGAACATGATCGATTTTGCCGCGCTCTCGACGATGAAACGCACGGCGATCCTGATCAACGTCGCGCGCGGCGGCGTGGTGGTCGAGGCCGATCTCGTACGCGCCTTGCGCGAAGGTATCATCCACGCCGCCGGCATGGACGTGTTCTCCGTCGAACCCTTGCCGGCCGACAGTATTCTCTACGGGCTCGACAATCTCGTGATCACGCCGCACATCGCGGCGATGACGGCCGACAGTTTCGCCCCCACCGTCAAGCGCATGTTCGCCAATATCCAAGCCGTATCGCGCGGACTGCCGCTGCCGCAAGGCGACGTGGTGGTTTAGGCGCGCGAGGCTTCGACAAGCCAGATCGCACCGCCGAGCGCGACGGCCCCGTTCTTTTCGTGGCGGCCCAAGGCGGCGTGCAGGCGTTCGGCCGCCGCCGCGCGCACAGTTTTGTCGGTGCCCCCAAGGGCCGAACTCGCAGGGCCGATCTGCAATGCCAAATCGACTGCGGCCGCAACGCCGCCCGTTGCCGCAAAACAAACGTCGAAATCGTGCGCCGCGATCGAGATCCCGGCAAAGCCCGCCCCCGTCAGTATTTTTTCGACATGGGCCGGGTCGGCGAACGAAAACGGTCCCGGCGCTTTTGGATTGAGCGGCGCCGATGGCGGCAGCAGATCGGCGACTGCCGCCAGCGGGATTGCGGCCCAGTCGTTCTCAGCCATCCCACGCCAGCAGGTGAAAACCAGTCGCGCTTGCGGCCGTAGCGTGGCGGCGATTGCGGCAAGGGCGGCGACCGGGTCGGCGAAAAACATGAGCCCGAACTGCGACACCGCGAGATCGAACGGAACGGGTGCTCGCCAATCGGCGATGTCGGCGCGCACCAGTGCTGCTTTGCCGTGCGTGCGGGCGGCCGCGACTGCCAGCATCGCGTGCGATACGTCGATGCCGGTCATGTCTGCCCCTTGGGCGAGCAGGCGCGCGCACAGATCGCCGTTGCCGCAGCCGATATCGAGCACGCGTAAGCCCGCAACCGGGACCACGCGCGCGGCGAGAAACTCGGCGGCCGGTGCGAACATGGCGTCGAGCGCTTCGTGCATCGCCGCCCATTTGGCGCCCACACGGCCATCCCAAAGATCGATCTGCGGCTGGTTGACGCTCGTCACGACTTCACTCCCGTTTGGCGCGACGTTAGTGCAGCGGCAACCCTGCTGCAATGTCGGCAGCCTTGTGCGCGGCAATCGCCTGCGTTATCCCAGAGTAGAACTGCGAAGCAGGTGAGCATGGAACGGCGAAATTTCATTTTCGGCAGCAGTGCCGGGTTGTTGGCGCTGGGGGCGCCTGCGGCTTTTGGCCAATCGGGGGGTGGCCAAGCTTCGGGTGCGCGCTTGCAGGCAATCCGCGCGCGCGGCACGTTGCGCGTGGGCACCACCGGCGATTTCGAGCCGATGAGTTTCCGCATCGCAGGTGCAGCCGAATATCGCGGCCTCGACATCGACGCGATGGCGCAGTTCGCCGCCGACATCGGCGTGCGCGTCGAATGGGTCGCGACCGAATGGGGGCGCTTCGTGGCGGCCTTGCGCGACAACCGGTTCGACATATTCTCGGGCGCATCCGTGACGCCCGCGCGCGAAGCGCAGATCGCCTTCGCTGATCCTTATTTCGAATTTTCGAGCGTGCCGGTCGTCTCGCGCCTTGCGGCCTTGCGCCTCAAAAGCTGGGACGACATGAACGCGCCCGGCGTGCGCGTGGCCGTGACCGCCGGAACGGCGTTCGAGGAAGCTGCCAAGCGCCACTTTCCGCGCGCCAATGTGCGCGCTTTGGCCGCCCCTTCGACCGGCTATCGCGAGGTTCTCGACGGTCTTGCCGATCTTACTTTGACGAGCAATGTCGATGCCGCAATGCTCGTCAAGCGCAATCGCCAGCTCGTGCTGACCGACGCCGCGCGCGATCCGCGCGATCGCCGCCCGGGTGCTTTTGGTCTGCCGCCCGACGAGCCGGAATGGCGCGCCTACGTCAACGCTTGGGTGCAGGCCAAGACGGCGGCCGGGTTCTTCAAAACGCTCGAAACCAAATGGCTGTCGGCCGCCTGAGCGGCAGCAGCTTCACACGACTTTGCGGCGGACCATCACGGCGGGCTTGAGCTCGATTACCGCCGACAGGTCGCGCAAGGCCGACAGCAGCACTTCGGTCACGTTGGTGCCCGAGGGGGCGACCAAGCGCCCGGCCGCCGTCGTGAGATTCTCGGCCAGCGCATCGCCGATCATCAGCTCGGCGAGCGGAACCGAAATCGCGCGCTGGCCCGTCGCGGCGGCAACGTCGCCCGCCCGGATGACGGCGACCACGCTTTCGGCAAGCCGCCCGACGTCGGTTTCGATCATTGCCGCGTCGAGTTCGGGGATGATCAGCATGCGGTAGACTTCGGCGGGTTTGAGCGGCATCGCGACTTTGCGCGCGCGGATCAGCCGGTCGGCGATCGCCTTCTGACTTACGGGCTTCGAGACGAAACCGTGCGCGTCGAGCGCGATCGCGGCCCCGATCAGCGCTTCGTCCGAATGCGCGGACATGATCACGACCGGGATGTCGCGCTTGGCGACCGTGAAACCGGCGCGGATGGCCTTCAGCATTTCGAGCCCGTTCATCGGCAGCATGCGGATGTCGGTCACGATGCAGTCGATGTTCTGGCGCCCATGCATGCCGCTGCTCTGGAACATGTCCGGGCGCTGCTGTTTCATCGCGTCAAGCGCACTGCCGCCCGCCATCTCCTCGCCGAGCCCGAGGATCGAGAGCCCCTCGAACCCGTCGCTCGCTTCGACGACCTGGGCGCCGAAGCCTTTGAGGCCTTGGGCGATCATGCCGCGGATGAATTTCTGGTCGTCGATCACCAGGACGCGCATGCCGGTCAAAGGCCGGTCGAAAGTGCCACTCATGCTTGTCCTCGCATGTCTTGTGCTCAGAAGGTGGAAATATAGCGGCCGAGGCGGGCAAAGCCAGCGTGAATCTGCGGCGAAACTGCGCGTACGCGCGCAAGATCGCCCGCTCGAGCACCATCTTCGGCCTCGCGGCACAGATCGGCGAGCCATGCGGCCCCAACCGATGCCGTCGTACCCTTGATCGCGTGGGCGGCTTCGCGCACGGCCTTGGCGTCGCCGGTCGCAAGGGCCGCGTCAAGATCGGCGGGTCCCTGGCTCGAGGATTCCCAGAAGAACTGCAGGGCCGCCCGGATGTCGTCGTCGCTCTTCGAGCCGAGCTGGTCTTCGAGCACCGCGCGGTCGATAGGCGGGGCTTCGGGCGCGGCGGTGGCCGCAGTTGGTGCGGCTTCATCCGCACGGCTCGAGGCGTTTTTGCGCAAGCCCATGCCGGCGGGCAGCCAGCGCTCGAGGGCGGCACGCACGATCTCGTAGCGCATCGGCTTTGTCAGATAGTCGTCGCCGCCCGCATCCGACACGAGCTTGCCAGTCTCGGGCAATGCGTCGGCCGTCAGCACGATGATCGGCATGCGGCGCGCACCGGCCGCCGCTTCGCGTGCGCGCAAGGTGCGCGTCAGCACCATGCCGTCCATTTCGGGCATGTGGTAATCGGTCAGCAGCATCCCGTAGCCGGGCTCGGCATCCATGATCTTCAGCGCTTCCACGCCGTTGAACGCAAAGCGCGAGGCGAAGCCCGCGCGGTCGAGCACGCGCTTGATCACGTATTGGTTCGTCTTGTTGTCTTCGGCGACGAGTACTGCGACGTTCGCCGCGCGTGCCGCCTCGAGCGCGGGCGGCAGGAAGTTGCCGTCGCTGGTCGTGGTCGCCGCACGCGCCTGGTCGAGGCTGGCGCGGTCGAGGGCGGCGGCGATGGCAAGCCACACGCGCTGGCGGCGCAGCGGCATGGTGATGGCGTCGAACGCGCCTGCCTCGGGGGCCGCTTTGAGCGTCGAGGCCAGCGTGCGCGGGGCCGCCAGAATGGCGCGCGCTTCGGGATGCGCTTGCGTCAAGCGGCGCGAAAGCTCGATGGCTTCGCTCGACGCCCCACGCAGCAGCACGATCGGCAGCGCATCTTTGGGCAACGCCGCAATGTCGCCGTCGATCTCGGTTTCGAGATCGTGCTGCGGCGGAATGGCGATGCCGGCCGTACGCAGCACATGTTCGAGCGCTTGGCGCGCGGCCCCGTCGAAGCCGAATGCCACGACTTTGGCGTCGGAGATGTCCACGGTCGGGCGCGAAGGCGCTTTTTCGAGAATGTCGGCGGGCAGATGGAACCAGAAGGTCGAGCCCTCGCCGGGCGTGGAGCGCACGCCCACTTCGCCGCCCATCATCTCGGCCAAGCGCTGGCTGATCGACAGGCCGAGACCCGTGCCGCCGAATTTGCGCGAGGTCGAGGAATCGGCTTGCGTGAAGGCGCGGAAGAGTTTGGCGGTCTGGTCTGGCGTCATGCCGATACCGGAATCGCGCACTTCGATCGCGATGCGCGCAGGTTTGCCGCCGAGCGGCTGGTTCAGCAGTGCGACCGACGCCACGACTGCCCCGCGCTCCGTGAACTTGACCGCATTCGACAGATAGTTGAGCACGATCTGGCGGATGCGCGTGGGATCGCCCGCGATCTGCGAGGGCAGGGCCGGATCGAGATCGACGACGAGGTCGAGCCCCTTTTCGTCGGCGCGCGCCGCGATGAGTTCGGCCGCCTCTTCCACAACGTCGCCGACATCGATCGGCAGCCGTTCGAATTCGATGCGGCCGGCTTCGATCTTCGAGAAATCGAGAATGTCGTTGAGGATCGTCATCAGCGATTCGGCCGAGGCGCGGATGACCTTCGACATCTCGCGCTGGTCGGCGCTGAGGTCGGTCTGCTCGAGCATTTCGGCCATCGACATCACGCCGTTCATCGGCGTGCGGATTTCGTGGCTCATCGTCGCAAGGAAGCTCGATTTGGCCTTGGTCGCTTCCTCGGCCGCTTCCTTGGCGTGCTGCAATTCGGCCTCGGCGTGTTTCTGGGCCGTGATGTCCTGGTAGGCGCCGTACATGAATTGCAGCTTGCCCGAATCCTCCTCGCGCACGAGCTTGCCGGCTGCATGCACCCACACGATCTTGCCGTCGGTCGGCCGCTTGTAGGGATAGGTCGCGTCGTATTGGGCGTATTTGCCGTCGACTGCCCCTTGGTAGCGCGCACTCACGTCGGCTGCGATCGCAGGATCGGCCTCAAGCAGGCGCGCGAACCATTCTTCGACGAGATGGTAGCGCCCGTCTTGCTTGATCGGCTCGCCCAGGATGCGCGCGGCACGTTCGGACTGATAATAATGGTCGGGGTCGCTGTAATCCACGTACCAATGGCCGCTATCGGTCAGTTCGAGCGCGATGTCCGACAGGAAATTGGCGCGCTTGATCTTGTCTTCGGCGGCCTTGCGGTCCGAGATGTCGAGCAGCCAGCCCATCACGCCTTCTTCGCCCTCGTGCACGAACGGCATGAAGGTCACGAGGAAGGGCCGCTTCTCGCCGCTTTTACCGACCAGCACCATCTCGCGATTGCGCACCGAAACGCCGTTCTTGAGGTCGGCGATCAGCGCGTCGCGGTCCTCGGGATTGGCGTAGATGGTCGAGGCGTCGTCGCCCGGCCGCGCGTCGAAGGCTTTTTCGAATTCGGGGTTCATGTAGTGGAAGCGGCTCTTCAGCGTGAAGGCCGTTCCCATCGGGCTGTTGTCGAGGATATTCTGCAGCGCCACGCGCTGGTCGGCCATCGCCTTTTCGGCGGCCTTGCGCTCGGTGATGTCGCGCGCCACGCCGAGCAGCCCCAGCACGGTGCCGTCCGGCGCTTTGATCGCCGTCTTCTGCGTGTCGAGCAGCGCCTTGCGCCCGTCGGGATAGGCCACTTCTTCTTCGTTGCGCTGCGCCTCGCCGGCCGAAAGGGCGATTTTGTCCTTTTCGCGGAAGAAGTCGGCAAGCTCCTTCGGGAAAATGTCGTAGTCCGATTTGCCGACAATGTCTTTGGACGGGCGCCCGAACAGTTCGGCGAATTTTTCGTTGCCGATCGTGTAGATGCCGTCGAGATCCTTGGCGAAGATAATGTCGGGGATCGAATCGAAGATCGATTTGAGCAAGGCGCGCTCGAGCTCGAGGCTCTTGAGCGTGGCGTCGAGCTCGGCCTTGGCGCGCTTGCGCTCGGCGATGTCGCGCATGAACACGATGACGAATTCCGTGCCGCCGAATGAAATGAATTTCGACAGTGTTTCGACGTCGATCGACGTTCCGTCGGGGCGCAGTACCACCTGCTCGACCGGTCGGTCGGTCTTGCGCGTCGAGACCTTGTCCCAGATGCGCGCCCACATCGCCTCGTCGACGCCCTGCACGTAGGTGGCCGCCTGCTTGCCGACGATGTCGGCGCGTTTGGCGCCGAACAGCGCTTCGGTATTGGCGTTGGCCGCCACGTAATGGCCGCTGCGATCGACCCAGAAGATCGCGTCTGGCGCGTTTTCGAGCGCGTACTGGATGCGCCGCATCTCGGCCTCGGCGGCACGCCGTGTTGAGACGTCGCGCAAGAACGTCAAAATGAACTCTTTGCCGCCGAAGGATATGTATTTGGAGAGCGTCTCGACCGGCACCAACGTGCCGTCGGCGCGGATCAGCATCTGCTCGGCCGGATCGTCCACTTTGCGTGTCGAGACGGCCTGCCAGACGATTTCCCAGATGCGCGCATCGATGCCCTCGAACAGCCCTTTGGCATTGCGGCCCGCAAGCTTGCCGCGCGGCAGGTCGAACAGCTTTTCGGCGTGGGTGTTGGCCTCGGCGAGGTTGCCCGTGCGGTCGAACCACACGATCGCGTCGGGCGCGTTTTCGAGCGCGTATTGGATGCGGCGCAGTTCGGCTTCGGCCGCACGCCGCTCGGAAATGTCGCGCACCGAGGCCGCCAGCAGGTCCTCGCCCGGCACTGGATTGAGCGCGATTTCGACCGGAAACTCGCGCCCGAGCGCGTCGATGGCGATGAGCTCTTGGCCGCGGCCCATGGCGCGGCTCTCGGGCTTGGCCGCGAAGGCTTGGCGCAGGCCGATATGCCCGCGTTGGAAGCGCGGTGGGATCAGCAATTCGACCGGCTTGTCGAGCAGATCGGTGCGGCGGTACTTGAACAGCTCTTCGGCGCGCCTGTTCACGAAGCGCACGCGGCCCTCGCGGTCGACGATGAACATCGGGTCGGGCGTGCCTTCGAAAATCGCGTCCGTCTTGGCGCGCTCGCGGCGCACGCGCTCTTCCGATTCGCGTTGCTCGGTCACGTCGGAGATCCACAGCAGCACGCACGGCTTGTCGTGGAACTCGATGCGTTCGGCCGAGACCTGCAGGATGGCGACGGCTTCTTCGCTGAGCTGCACCATGCCCTCGATCGACTGGGCGACCGATTGGCGGCGCAGGCGCACGAACACGGCATCGAGCAGATCCTGGCCGCCTTCGGCACTCGGCAGCGCGAAGGGCTGGCCCACGAGATCGCGCTTGGGCTTGCCGAGAAGGACTGCGGCACGCTCGCTTGCGAAGATCGCGAGCCGGTCTTCGAGCCCGACCACCAAGGCGCCGGACGGGCTGCTGTCGAGCAGGCCTACGAGGCGCGATTCGCCCTCTTTGAGGCGCGTGGTGAGCTGGTCGCTTTCGACCAAAGCTTCGCGGAACGTGACGAGCCCGCGCGCGAGCTTGCCGATTTCGTCTTCGCGGCCCGTGAAGGGGATCTGCGCCCGGTGGTCGCCGCCCGACAATTGCGCGAGCGTGCCCGTCAGCGACACGATCGGTGTGGCCACGCTCTTGGCGAAAAACGCGCCGACGATGGCGAGGATCAGCGACAGCACGATCGCGAGCGCGAAATTGACCTTCAGCACGTCGAAAATCTGCTCGTGGAACTCGCTGAGATCGTTGGTCGAAAGAATGCCCCAGCGCACGCCGTAGAGATCGATGGCGCCGATCGCGGAGACCACGGTCTCGCCGCGGTAATTTAAGTAGTGCAGCCGCGCGATTTCGCCGTTCAGAGCGCGGCGCGTTCCGTCGGTCACGATCTTTCGCACGAGGGCCGACCCTTCGGCAAAGCGTGGCTCGTTGCGCACGACATAGTCGCTGCCCACGATCAGTACTTCGCCGGTCTGGCCCAAGGCGGGCGCGGCCTGCAGGGCGGCCGCGAAATTCGTGTCGGCAAGCTGGATCAGAATGGCGCCGATGGTGCCGCCCGAGCCGTCCACCATCGGCAGGCCGACGAAGGCCGCCGGTGCGTTGCCGTTGGGCGAATAGAAGGCGATGTCGGAAAAGGCCGGCACGTAGGGCGGGTTGCCCGCGACGGCGGCCACGAAGGTGCGTGCGGCGATCGAGTCGGGCAGCAGGGTGGGCAGATTGACGCCGAAATCCTCGCGCTTACGCACCGAATAGAACACTGTGCCTTCGCGATCGACGAAGAGCAGATCGGGTGCCCGCGTTTCCTGGGCAAAGCGCAGCCAGTGGCGATGGTAGGCGTTGTGCAGCGTGTCGTAGGCGCTGTCCGTTCCGACCGAGTCGACGGCCGCGCGCAACGCCAGAGGTGCTGCATTGTCGCCGGCATAGCGTGAGACGAGATCGGCGCGCGCGTCGGGCGAAAGTTCGGCAAAAGCTGCCGCAAGATCGGCGAACTGCACACGCGTTGCCGGGCTCAAGGTTGCCACGCGCAGCGTGTTGACCGTGTCGTCGACGCCGTTGCGTATGCCGGTCATCACCGAGTTGCGGATGTCCTCGACTCGCTGTTCGGCCGCACTCAGCAATTGGCGATAGGTTTGCGCCGCCGACAGGCTTGCCACGGCAAGGCCGGTGAGGCTGCACAGAGTCGCCACGACGGCGACGATCCGCACCGAGACTGAACGTATTTTCATGCGTTTGGGACCAAAGCTTGAACCAAAAGAGTAGTTTGGCGTCGGTCATAAAGTCAAAAGACAAACCAATACAAGAAAATCATCCTGCATTTTTCTGGAACAAGGCTTGTTGCCGGGCCGAGATTGGGCGCATCATTGCGCGAACGCTCTGGGGGAATGCTCTTGTCCATGCTGCCGACCGCGCTGCTGTCGAAGTTGCGGCGCGATTTCCGGCTTTTGCCGCCCGATCTCTCGGCCTCGCTGCTGATGCTGGCGGCGATGTGCGTCTTCACCGCGACCGGCGTGTTGATCCGTGTGGCGGCCGAGATGCTGCCCATCGTCGTGATCCTGTTTATTCGCCAATTAATGTCGATGGCGATCATGGCGCCGCTGTTCTGGCGCCATCGCAGCGCCATCCTGCATCCGCAGGGCCTGCGCCTGCATCTGCTGCGCGGCTGTGCGGCGATCGTGGCGATGGTCTGCGGCAACACGGCCGTGATCTACATCCCGTTCGCCGACGTGACGGCGATCCAAATGTCCGAGGTGCTGTTCATCACGGCTCTCGCGGCGATTTTTCTCGGCGAAAAAGTGGGCTGGCGGCGCTGGACAGCAACGGCCGTCGGCTTCGCGGGCGTGGGCGTAATGCTGCAGCCTTTTTCGGGGCCGATCGAGTTCTACGCGCTGCTTGCCCTGGCGGGCTCGGCCGCAGGTGCGGTATCGGTCGCCACGCTGCGTTTCGGCTCGCGCTACGACACGGCCGAGACGGTGATCTTTTTCCAGAGCATCGTGCTGATCGCGTTTCTAGCACCGCTGGCCTGGTATTTCTGGGTTCCGCCCACGCTCAAAGCGCTCGCGGTCGTCGCCATCATGGCCGTGATGCTGTCGGCCGGCACGTGGCTGTTCACGACGGCGTTCCGCAGCGGTAAAGCCTCGTCGATCGCACCTTTGCAGTATGTGCGTCTGCTGCTGATGGCGGCCGTCGGCTACTTGCTCTACGACGAAACGCCGCGCCTCGCCACGATCGTGGGCTCGATCCTGATCGTCGGTGCGGCCCTCTACACGCTGCACCGCAACGCCGTGCGCCAATCGCCGATCCCGCCCGATCCGCGCCCCGATTGAGGGGATCTCACGCAGGCACGGGTTTCCAATTGTGGGTTTCGTGCTGCAGGTTGCGGCACCAGGCGTACAGCGCGTCGTAGACCGGCATGGCGGCGTCGAGCATCGCGTGGTCGTCCTCGGCATGCACCGCCGACAGGCCTAGCGAAATCGCGAGCAGGCCCGATGCTTGCGGTGCAAGTTCGAGATGCCCCGTATCGGCGCCGCGCACGATGGCCGCAAGCCGGTCGAGTGCGGCGTCGCGCAGCCCGAACACTTTTATGAAGGCATCGAACGAGCACAGATCGCCGTCGTGCGAAAACGGCTCGGCGCCCGGAATGTCGAAAGCGATGGCGTCGGTTTTCGCCGCGACGGCGAAAACGGCTTCGGTCGGCACGTACAAAAACGTCGCCAGCGGATCCACGAAGCGGCGCACGAGCCACGGGCACGCAATACGGTCGATCTTGGGCCGCGCACGCGTGATCCATTTGCCCGAATTGGGCGCCGACCGCTGCCGCGTCGGCAGGCCCTGCTCGCACCATTCGGCGATGCCGCCTTCGAGATAGGCGGCATCGCGACCGACGGCGCGCAGCGCTGCGGCCGCGTTCTGGCTCACCTCGTGGCCGTGCACGCAATAGACGACGACGGAACGGTTCGGCGGCACTTCGTGCATCCAGGCGTCGATCGTCTCGGGATCGCGGCGTACGGCACCGGCGATCAGCGCGTCGTCGGCCGCGTAGCGCGCCTCGCGGCGCACGTCGATCAGCAGCGGCCAGGTGGCCGTGCCAAGTCGGGCATAGAGAAATTGAGGCGCAAGAGCCGGGAGCGTTTCATCCATAGCGACACACCTCGGAAACCGAGTTGTGCAGAGCTTGGACGGTCTTGTCTCACGGGGGGCCTGCGGATCCCCCGAACGCGAAAAAGCCTACGCGGGCGTCGCCGCGCGCACAAGCGCGTTTTCGCCGTCGCTGCGCGTGCGGAAATTCGCCGTGACGCTGTTTCGGCTTTCAGCGCGTCGGCCGTCTAGGCGCGCGCCGACAGCGAACATTGCAGCGCTGCTTCGGGTTGTTCGGCTAGAACTCTTCGTCCCAGTCGGCATCGCGCTTGGGGGTCGGCTTTGTCGCCGCTTGATTGGGCGCTAGTTTGGGCGCGCGCGCCGTCGGTGCGGCGGCCTGCGGCTTTTCGGGTGCTGTCCCGTCGGTACGGAAGCTCGCCACCACGTCTACGAGTTGCGTCGATTGCTCGGCCAGCGACGCGGCCGAGGCCGAGCTTTCCTCGACAAGGGCGGCGTTCTGCTGCGTGGCGGCGTCGAGATCGGTGAGCGCCTTGTTGATTTCGGCGATGCTGCGCGCCTGCTCGCGGCTGCCCGCCGCGATTTCGGGGGCGATCTCGGCCACTTTGCGCACGATCGAGATGATGCTGGACAGCGCTTCGCCGGCCGCCCCTGCAAGCTGCACGCCCTGTCCCACTTCGCGCGTGCTCTCGGCGATCAGATCGCGGATCTGCTGCGAGGCTTGGCGCGAGCGGTCGGCAAGCGAGCGCACTTCCTGCGCGACCACGGCGAAGCCCTTGCCGGATTCGCCGGCGCGCGCGGCTTCGACCGCGGCGTTGAGGGCGAGAAGCTTGGTCTGGAACGAGATCTCTTCCATGACCTGGATGATCGCGGCGATGCGCGCGGACGAGGCTTCGATGCCGGACATGGCCGTGACCACGCTGGTGACGGCCCCGCCCCCGCCTTCGGCTTTCGCCAGCGCGTCGGCGGCCAGCACACGCGCCTGGTCGGAATTCTGCGCGTTGGTCGCAACGGTCGCCGAAATCTCGGCCATGGTCGCGACCGTCTGTTGCAAGGCGGATGCCTGCCGCTCGGTGCGCGAGGCAAGATCGTTGCTCCCTTGCGAGATCTCGCTTGCCGCCGCACGGATCGCATCGACCGACTCGGCGACGAGCACGGCCGTTTGCGCCAGATGCTGGGCCGTCTCGCGTTCCTTTGCCTGCAACATGCGCTGGGCCTGCGAGTTTTTGCGCAAAACCTCGATCGAGCGCGCAAGGCTGCCGATCTCGTCGGGCCGCGCGGTGCCGGCGATGGACACGTCGAGATCGCCCTCTGCAATGCGCATCGTGAGCGCGTTCGTCGCCACGATGTCGCGCGACACGCCGCGCACGACCCAGCCCATGGCGCCGAACAGCACGATCAGGCTGAGGCCCATGAGGATCGTGTGCAGATAGAAGGCGCGCGTGCTCTGCGCATAACGGGTATTGAGATTGGCGTCGATCAGCGTTCCAAGATTGCGCCATGCCTCGCTGAGGGCTGCAAGGAAGGCCTCTTCTTCGGCCACCATGGCGGCACCCACGGGGGGGCTGCGCATGGCGAAGAGATAGGCCGTCTCGAGCCTTTGGCCGCGTTCCTGCAGGGCGGCGACCACAGGCGCGCGGGCGCGCCAGCTGCGCCCGTCGGCCTCCGCGCGCACGGCGCGCGCGATGTTGCGCACGAGCCGACGCAAATTCTCGACGATCACGCCCTGCTGTTGGACGAGCCGGTCGAGCTGCACCTGAAGGTCTTCGGGGCTAGTGCCGGCCCGCCCGTCGAGCGTTTCGTCGAACGCGTAGGAGCGCCCGATCAAATAGGCGCGCGCCATCATCACGTTGGGATAGACCTCAAACTGGTTCGTGAAGGTCAGTACGAAATCGACGTCGGAATCGCCGAGGATGTTGAACGCGTCGGCGGCCGAAAAGGCAAGTTCGCGGTACTGCGCGAAGGTTGCCTCGTGGAATTCGATGATATTGGCGGCCGTTTGCGAGGGGCCGTGGCGCAAAGCAAGGATGCGCTCGACGGCCGCGCGGAAGCCGGGCGCTTCCGACGCGATGCCGAAGGCCGCACGGCTGCTGCGGTCGAGCGCTTCGAGCCGGTCGAGGGAACTGCGAACCGCATCTTTGGCGCGCGCGAGGCCCTCGTTGTCGGGGTTTGCCACGCCGCTGTTTTTGAGCATGTTGAGCTTGTGCCGGTAGACGGCCTCGCCCATCTCGCGCATCGGCGCCGAATAGGCGAGACCCGCCATGATCCGTCGCTCGCCCTCGAGCCCGCTGTAGGACTGCCAGGTCAGTATGCCGAACAAGGCCGTCGAGACGGCAGCGGCCGCAACGATGAGGCCGGTCAGTTTCGTCGCAATCTTCATCGCCGCTGTCCCGTTTCTTGCTTCAGACCAAATCGCCCAGAATATGCACGACGCGCGCTTTGAGCGCTTCGAGCGACACGGGCTTCACCACGTAGCCGTTGACGCCCGCCTGCACGACCGAGGTTACGGTCTGCTTGTCGGCATTGCCCGTCACCATGATGACTGGAATGCGCTTGAGAACCGGGTGCCCGCGCATGGTCTTGAGCAGATCGAGGCCCGAACCGCCGTCCATGTTGAAATCGGAGATCACGAGATTGAACGGCTTTTCGCCGAGCAGCTTGGCGGCTTGGCTGCCACTCTCGGCTTCGTCGATGCTCTCGAAGCCGAGTTTGCGCAAGTAGCTGCGGATGAGGCCGCGCATGCTCGCTTGGTCGTCGACCACGAGTACGCGCAGGCTGCGGGCGTTGGTGGGCATCGTACTAGCGTCCTCCTGCATTGACGGTGGCGCCGGCGGCCAGCATGGCGCCGGCGATGCGCGACAGCGGCAGTACGGCGGCCGCTGCGTCGAGTTCGACCGCAACTCTAGGCATACCATAGACGACGGAAGTTGCTGCGTCTTGCGCGATCGTAAGGGCGCCGGCTTCGCGCATCAGCTTCAAGCCCGCCGCTCCGTCGCGGCCCATGCCGGTCAAGATCACCCCGACCGTGCGATTGCCGAGTTGGGCCATCGAGCGGAACAGATGGTCGACCGACGGCACATGGCCGCTTTCGGCTGGACCCTCGGTCACGCGGCACACGAGTTTGCCGCCCGTCTCGCGCGCCAGCGCCAGATGCCGCCCGCCTGGGCCGATATAGACGCAGCCCGGCAGAATGGCCGCCCCGTCCTGCGCTTCGACCACTTTGAGCGGCAGGATCGCGTCGAGGCGGGCTGCAAAACGTCCGGTAAAATTGCCGGGCATGTGCTGCACCACGAGGATGCCGGGTGCGCCGGGCGGTACGGCCGACAGCACTTCGCCCAGCGCTTCGACCCCGCCTGTCGACGCACCGATGGCGATCGCGTCGAGATGGCTTGGGGTGGCCGAGCCGTCAGATGCCGCGGCGGCGGCTTGGGCGGACACTGCGGCGGGGCGGCGCGCCGTGCCGGCGCCGCGCACGCGCGCGGTTGCGGCCATTTTGACCTTGCTGCAGATCGCTTCTTTGAGGGCGCCGAAAGATTCGCTCAAACGCTGCGTGGGCTTGGCGACGTAGTCGACCGCGCCGAGCTCGAGGGCGCGCAAGGTCGTGTCTGCCCCCTCCTGCGTCAGGGTCGAGATCATCACGACCGGCATCGGGCGCAGGCGCATGATCTTCTCGAGAAACTCGATGCCGCTCATGTGCGGCATTTCCACGTCGAGTGTGATCACGTCGGGATTGAGCGCTTTGATTTTTTCGCGCGCCACGAGCGGATCGGGGGCCGTCCCGACAACTTCGATTTCCGGGTCGGCCGAGAGGATGCCGGTCAGCATCTCGCGCACGAGGGCCGAGTCGTCGACGATCATCACGCGTACGCGCTTGGGCTTTGGTGCTTCAGAGTCGGACATAGCTGCTGGGAACCTCAAGACGTGCAAGCGGCAACGCGGCGTCGCGCGCGATTTCGGAATGGCCGAGGCACAATATGCCCCCGACCGACAAAAGACCCGCAAGACGTGCCACGACTTTGGTTTGGTCGGCGGGGGCAAGATAGATCAGCATGTTGCGGCAGAAGATCGCGTCGAACGGGCCTTTCATGGGCCAGTCGGCGCCGATCAGATTGTGCGGCTTGAAGCGCACGAGATCGCGCATGGAAGGCGCCACCGCAAAGCGCCCGTCGGCCTTTTCCTCCAGATAGGGTTTGGCGAAGCCGGGCAGGTGGCGCACGTCTTCCGGGCCGAACAGGCCTGCCTCGGCGGCGGCGAGCACGCTGCGGTCGATGTCGGTCGCAAGGATGCGCGTATCGTCCGCCACTTGCCCGTTGCCCAAATGCAGGAGCAGCATCGCCATCGAATAGGGCTCTTGGCCGGCCGCACATGCCGCCGACCAAAGGCGAAAGCGCGTCTGGCCCGCCGCACGCCCGGCGCGCACATGGCGCGACAGAAGTTTGAAATGGTGGACCTCGCGGAAGAAGTGCGAATGGTTGGTGGTCAAAAGCTCGACCACGCGGTTCCATTCCTCGGCCGTCGGCTCGGCGAGCAGGCGCCGATAGTCGGCGAACTGCGCGCAGCCCAATTCGCGCATGCGCGGCGCCAAGCGCCGCACGACCAGGGCCGCTTTGCTCGCCGCCAGCACGATGCCGGTGCGCACGCGCAATTCGCTCGCGAAAAACGCCATGTCGTCGGGCGTGAATTCGGGAACGGCGAGCGTTGCGGACGGCGGCAGGGAAAGCGCGTTCATATCGGCGCGGATGCTCCCGCCGATTCGTCGGCCATCTGCAGCGCGCCGTCGGGCAGCGTTTCCTGCACCAGTCGGTCGACGTCGGTCACGCCCAGAATGCGCGCTTCGACGAACACGACGCCGCGCATGAACGGCGTGGCGTCGCCGCCCTCGATGCGCGGGATCGGCGCCATGTCGGCGGTACGCGCATTGACGATGTCGGTCACCGAATCGACGAGCAGGCCGACCGAGCGCCCGTCGTCCGAGCGCACGATGACTACGACATGGCGCGCCGCCGCCTTCGTAAGCCCGCGCCCGAGCCGTGCGGCCACGTCGTAGATCGGCACGATTTCGCCGCGGATATTGACGATGCCGCGCACGAACTCAGGCGTGTGCGGCACGGACGTGGGTTCCGACCAGGTGCGGAACTCGACGACCTTTTCGATCGGGATCAGAAACGTGTCGGGACCCACCTCGAAGGACACGAACTGGGTTTCGGGCGCTTCGCTCACGACGGCGGTTTTGCGTGGTTGCTCCATCGGCGGCTCCCTCAGGCTTCTGTCGGTTCGTTGGCGGATTCGAGACGGCGGCGGCGGGCACTCGCACTGCCGAGCGACGGTGGATCGAGGATCAGGGCAGGCCTGCCGTCGCCCAGGATCGTCGCCCCCGAAATGCCAGCCACTTTGCGGAAATTCTTTTCGAGGCTTTTGACCACGACCGGCTCCTGGCCGATCAGATCGTCGACCTGCAAGGCCAGCATCTCGCCCTGCGCCGCGCGCACAACCACGAGGATGCAGCGCGTGGGATCGTCGATCGCGCCGGCCACGCCGAACTCTTCGCCAAGGCTCAAGATGCGCAGCATGGCGCCGCGCCAAGCAAGCATCGCGCGGCCGCGATCAAGGCGCACGATCGCGGCCTCCGCCGGGCGCAGACTTTCCACGATATCGCCGATGGGAACGAGATAGTTCTGGCGGCCGACGAGCATTGCCATCGCGTCGAGCACGGCCAGCGACAGCGGCAGATACAGCGAAAACACCGTGCCCTTGCCGGGCCGCGAGGACAGCGCCACGCGCCCGCTCATCTCGCCGATCGTGGCGCGTACGGCATCCATGCCCACGCCGCGCCCCGACACGGAGGTGACCGTGTCGGCGGTCGAGAAGCCGGGCAGGAAAATCAGCTCGTCGATTTCTTCGTCCGACAAAGCGGCCCCTTGCGCGACGAGCCCGCGCTCGATCGCCTTGGCGAGCACGCGTTCGCGATTGACGCCCGCACCGTCGTCGGCCAATTCGATCACGACCTGGCTGCCGCGCTGCTCGGCGCGCAAGCGCAGCTGGCCGACCGGGTCTTTGCCGGCCGCCTCGCGCTTCTCGGGCGATTCGATGCCGTGGTCGATCGAATTGCGGATGAGGTGCGTAAGCGGCTCGCTGAGCCGCTCGACCACCGTCTTGTCGATTTCAGTCGCTTCGCCCTCGACCACGAGCCGCACGCGTTTGCCGGTATTCTTTTCGAGGTCGCGCACGATGGCGCCGAAGCGCGAAAAAACGACCTTGAGCGGCTGCGCGCGGATCGCCGTCGCGGCGTCGGCCAAGTCGCGGATGTGCTGCGACATGTCGTCGAGGGCGCGGAACAGCGGCCGGTAGGTCTCGGGATCGAGCGAGGCGGCTTGGCGCGCGAGAAACGCCTGCGTGATGATGAGCTCGCCCACCATGTTGCCGAGCCGCTCGAGCTTGGGCACGTCCACGCGCACGGTCGCAACGGGCTTGTCGCGTTTGGCTTCGGCGGCAGGCGCTGTGGCAGGAGCTGCCGGGGCGGGGGCGGGCTTTGCCGCGACCGTTGCCGGTGCGGCGCTCGCGTCCGGCTGCGGGGCTTCCGATGCGGGCGCTGGCTCCGGCGCCGACGCTGCGGCAGGCGCTTCGATCTCGAACTGCGCCAGATCGTCGATCATCTCGCGCACTTCGTCGATGTCGGCGAAGGGAGCTGCCGTTTCGAGCGTCAGGTTCCAGCGATAATGGCAAACCTCGGGATCGAGATTGGCGAAGGCGGGAAGAGCGCTTGCGTCGATCTCGGCGCTGAGATCGCCCATGGCTTTAAGGGCGGCGAAGATACGTAGCGGATCGAGCCCGGCTTTGATGAAATTCGGGCCCGGAGCGAAGCGAATGCGATAGGTCGCCGTCGCTGCGGCCGGTTCTTCGACGGCCGGTGCGGCATTGGCAAAGGCCGCCATCGGATCGAAATCGGCCCCTGCTTCCTCCGCCGGCTCGTCGTCGAGCCCGGCGGCTGCGCGCAATGCCGCAAAAGTGGCGGCATAGCGCTCGGCCGGGGCCGGCGTGCCGTTCTGCGATTCGTCGACGAGCAGGCGCAGCATGTCGACGCCGTCGAACAGCAGATCGACCGCTGCCGCATCGAGGGCGGCTTTGCCCTTGCGCAGCAGATCCATGAAGGATTCGAACGCATGCGCGAATTTGGCGAGCCGGTCCATGCCGAAAGCGCCGGCCCCGCCTTTGATCGAATGCACGGCGCGGAACAGCGCGTTGATCGCCGCGTCCGACGCCGCATTTTTCAGCGTTTCGACCGATTGCTCCGCACTCGCGAGCAGCTCCTCGCATTCGAGGAAAAAGATGCGCTGCAGATCTTCTTCTTCGCTGCTCATGCGTCCATCACAAGGCGCTGCATGAGGGCGGAATAGAGGCCGATATCTTCGTAGGCCGCGCACAGCGCATCGGACGGATCGGCGAAACCGAAGCGCAGATCGTGGGCTGCGAACGCCACGCTTGCCGCTTCGATGAGCTGGATCACCGCGACGGACGGTTCGGCCACGTCGCTCGCGTCAAGCACCAGGGGCGTGCGCGCATCGAGGCGTGCTGCTAGCTCGGGCTTGAGTGCGTCGGCCGCCGCTGCATCGCACGTGGCGGGCAAACGCAGCCGTTCGATCGGTGCGGGCGAATTCATGCGAAATCCTAGCGCGTTTCTCGACCCGCCTTTTATAGACGAAGCGGTGCAGGAGCGCATAGGCCATTCGGCGGTACCGCACCCCCTTGGGCCCCGCGTCGGGCGGCTCTATATTGCGCGGCGATTCGCGATCCCCCCTGTTCCGCCCCCCCGGAGCCGCCATGACCGATACAGCGCTTTCTACCCCCGTTCCCGAACCCACGTTTCGCGCTCGTTTGCGTCGCTGGGTCGAGTCGGCCCCCGTCCAGCGCGCTGTCATGGCGCTGATCGTGCTCAACGCGATCACGCTGGGCCTCGAAACTTCGGATACCGTCACGGACGCGATCGGCGGCGTGCTGTCGGTTCTCGACACCGCGATCCTCGCGGTCTTCACGGTCGAAATCGCTTTGCGCATCTTTGCGCACGGGCTGCGCTTTTTCCGCGGCGGTTGGAACTGGTTCGACTTGATCGTCGTTGCGATCGCTCTCGTTCCAGCGTCGGGGCCGCTGTCGGTCTTGCGTGCCTTGCGCGTGTTGCGCGTGCTGCGGCTCATCTCGATCGTGCCGTCGATGCGCTCGATCGTCGAAGCGCTGCTGCGTTCGCTGCCGGGCATGTCGGCGATCATGGCCCTGCTGATGCTCGTGTTCTACGTGTTCGCGGTGATGGGCACCAAATTGTTCGGCGATACCCAGCCCGAGCAGTTCGGCACGCTGGGGGCGACGTTCCTCACGCTGTTCCAGCTGATGACGCTCGACGGCTGGTCGGGGGAGATCGTCAAACCCGCACTGGAAGACCATCCGGCGGCGATGCTGTATTTCCTGCCGTTCATTCTGGTGTCGACGTTCGTGGTGCTGAACCTGTTCATTGCCCTCATCGTCGATTCGATGACGCGCCTGCACGCCGAAAACGCCGCCGATCAGCCCGACCCGCAGGCAGCGCTCGCCGCCCAGATCGAAGCGCTGGCGGGCGAAGTGCGCGCCCTGCGCGAAAAGCTGGCGGCGAAGGACTAAGTCCGGCTACCGGTCGTCGCGGGCGAGTTGTTTGTGTTCCATCGCACCGTAGGCTTTGCCGTAATGCGCTTCGATGCGGCGCTGCACGTAGTCCCAGCACGTGGTCATCGCGAGATAGATGATCGCCACGACCATGAAGATTTCGAGCACTTCGAAGCGCTGCTGCATCAGGATCTGGCCGCGGCGCAAGAGCTCTTCCATCGAAATGACCGAGGCGATTGAGGTCGCTTTCAGAAGGCCGTTCACCGAATTGCCGAGCGGCGGGATGATCACGCGCAAGGCTTGCGGAAACACGACGAGGCGGAAAATCTGGTGCGGGCGAAGCCCGAGCGAGCGGGCGGCTTCCGTCTGGCCCTTGGCGACCGACAGAATACCGCCGCGCAGAATTTCGGAGAGATACGCTGCTTCGTTCAGCGCCAAGCCGATCAAAGCCGATTGCAGCACGCTCAAGCGCACGAGGCCCAATTGCGGCAGGCCCGTATAGATAATGATGAGTTGCACCAGAAGCGGCGTGCCGCGAAACACCCAAATATAGGTCTGTGCGGCACGGTCGAGGTATTTCGAATTGGACATGCGCATGGCGGCCAACGCCAAGCCCAGCAGAAATCCGAAAAGCAGCGTGTTGGCGGTCAAAGCGACCGTCCACAGCGCGCCTTCGAGCAGATAGGGGTTGAGGAAGTAGCTCCAAAACCCGTCCCAGTTCCAAACCTTCATCGCATATCTTCCTGGGACGTGCCCTCTTGGAGCGGAGCGGGCGGATGCGGCCTTTGCCGCATCCGCCCGCCGCCGATGGCTTTTAGGCCGGGCCGGGGCCGTTGATCGCGAAGGTCGGCTCGGAAATTTTGAGCACGCCGTATTTGTCGAACAGCTGGTCGTAGAAGCCGTCGCGCTTGGTGTCGTTGAGCGCACCCACCACGGCTTCGGCCAGCGCCTTGTTGGCAAAGGCGAAGGTCGCGGTCTGCGGGAACACGCCGCTGATCGCGCGCGTGAAGTCGCCGCGCTGCTGCATGAACATCGCCGTCGCGTCGATGCTCGTGGCGGCGTCGGCTTGGCCGGCGCGCAGCGCTTGGAAGGCTTCGGCGAAATTGTTGAAGGTGCGCACTTCGACCGGGCGAAGGCCTTCCTTGACCAGAATTTCGCTGACTTCGCGCGTGCGGCGCTCTTCAATGCCGCCGAGTTCGACCGACACGCGCCGGCCAGCGAGGTCCTGGATCTTCGAAATGCCGAGCGGGTTGCCGCGAGCGGCAAGGAAGCTCACCGCCGCCTGTTCGTAGGGTACCATGTACATAAGCCGCGAGCGTTCTTCGGTCCAGAAGATGCCGGTGTTGATCATGTCCCAGCGCTTGGCCGCGAGGCCCGGCACCATCGCCGAGAATTCGATGCGGATATATTCGGGCGTGAGGCCGAGGCGCTTGGCCACTTCGTTGCCGAGTTCGACGCGCATGCCCTGCAGCTGGCCGCGATCGTCGACGAATTGCAGCGGCGGCAGGGTCGGGTTGATCGACATGACCAGCGTGCCGGCCTTGATGATGTTGGGCGGGGCGATGCGCGCTTGGGCGCGTACGCGCTTGGGCAGGGCGGCAGCCGCTGCACCGGCGGCAAGGCCGGTCGCGATAAGCGTGCGCCGGTCGAGCCGGATGGCTTGGGCTTTGGATTTGTCGGTCATGTCGTGTCTCCCCTGGGGTCTGGAATCGCGTGGCTAATTGTATGCAAATCGGGCGCCAAATCCAGCGCCGGAGCGCCTCAACCGGGGGCAACGAGCCCCAAGGCGGCGAGGTCTTTGCGCAGCAAGGCCGCATCGACGGCCGGCAGCGGCAGGCGCGGCGGGCGCGGCGGGCCTACCGGGCGGCCCATCATGCCGAAAGCGGCTTTGGTTGCACCCACATAACGCTGGCCGCCGACCCAACGCACGATCGGCAGGATGCGCTTGTAGAGCGCCAAGGCCGCCGGCTGGTCGCGTTTGTCGGCGACAAGCTCGAACAGCCGGGCCGAATCGCGGGGGAGCAGGTTCGAGCACACGGCGACCCAGCCTTCGGCACCCAACCAGAAGGATTCGTAGCCGAGGATGCCCGCAAACACCGTCATGCGGTCACCGCACAGGTCGATAATGTCGCGCACGCGCGTGACCTCGAGCGTGGATTCCTTGATATAGCGCACATTGTCGATGGCGCTGAGGCGCTTCACCGTTTCGGGGCGCATATCCACGTTCGCGGTGGCGGGGTTGTTGTAGATCATGATCGGCAGGCCGATCGCCGCACCGATGCTTTTGTAGTGCGCGAACAGCTCGTCTTCGGTCGGCGTCGAATAGAAAGGCGGGATCACCATCACGCCATCGGCGCCCAGCTTTTCGGCGCGTTTGGCAAGTCGCACGGCCTCGCGCGTATCTTCGGCACCCGTGCCGATCAGCACGGGCACGCGGCCGCGCGCGGCCTTGATCGTTGTTTCGGCGACGGCAGCCGCCTCGTCGTCGCTGAGCGATAGAAATTCGCCGGTCGAGCCCAGCGGAATGAGCCCGTGGATGCCTTCGGCGATCTGCCAATCGACGAGATCGGCCATCGCCTTGAGATCGACCTTTTCGCCGCTTTCGTCGAAAGGCGTGATGAGAACGGTGTAGGTGCCGCGGAACTGTTTCGCCATGCTTGTATCCGATTGTATGATGTTGCGGGCGATATTGCGCGCGGGCGGCGGTTTTGTGCAAGGGTGCGTTTCGGGGCGGGGCGGGATGGCGAATGTAACCACGGTACTGGGGCCCAAATCGGCCGATGCGTTGGGCCTCGTCCTGCCGCACGAGCACGTGCTGTGCGATCTCACACCGCTCGACCTGCGCGATCCCGCGATCGCCGACACGCCGATCACGCTCGCCAATGCCCATGCGGTCGCCTATCGCCCGAACGACCACAAGGGCAACCATCGCCTCACGCAGCGCGATATTGCCGCGATCGAGCTTGCGGCCTTCGCCAAGGCCGGCGGCGGCACCATTTTCGAGCTGTCGACGATCGGCATCGCGCCCGACCCCGTCGGTTTGCGCGATCTTTCGGCTGCCACGGGTGTCGCCATCGTCGCGGGTGCGGGGTTCTACACGGCCCCGTTCGTCGCCCCTGAATTCCGCGCCCACGATGTCGGGTTTCTCGCCGATTTCATCGAGAGCCAGATCCGCGTGGGCTGTGCGGGCAGCGACGTCAAAGCGGGCCTCATCGGCGAGGTGGGCTGCAGCTGGCCGTTGGTGGATTTCGAGCGCCGGTCGCTTGCGGCAAGTGCCATCGCGCATCGGCGCACGGGTGTGTCGATCAATGTGCATCCCGGCCGCCATAGCCAAGCGCCGCATCAGATTCTGGACATTCTCGAGGCCAACGGCGCCGATCCGGCTTGCGTTGCGATCAGCCACATCGACCGCACCTATTTCGACTATCCGGCGATGGCCGAGCTTGCCAAGCGCGGCTGCTGGCTCGAATTCGACTTCTTCGGCATCGAGACGTCGAATTACTGGATGGGCATCGCCGATTTGCCGACCGATTGGATGCGGCTGCGCTATATCCGTCAGGCGATCAGCGACGGCTGGGGCGACCGGCTGCTGCTCTCGCACGACATTTGCACGCGTTCGCGCTTGGCGGCCTATGGCGGGCACGGCTACGCGCATCTGCCCGCCAACGTGCCGGGCCTGATGCGCGACCGCGGCTTCTCGGCGGCCGAGATCGCGATGCTGATGTGCGACAATCCGCGCCGCTTCGTTTGCGGCGTTTGAAGGCGAGGGGAAGAATTTATGGCGAGCGAACCCATTCTCTATTGCGACGGTTCTTACGTGCCCGAAAGCCAGGCGCGGCTGTCGGCGTTCGATCTGGGCGTGCAGTTCGGCGACGGCGTGTACGAGGTCGTCTCGGCGTGGAAGGGCCTCGTGTTCCGCCTCGATCTGCATGTCGCTCGCCTCGTCGACACGCTGCACGCCGCGCGCATCGATACCGGCATCGATGCGGCTGGCTGGTCGCATATCGTGTGCGAAACCGCGCGCCGCAACGGGCTTGCCGATGCCGCGATCAAAATCATCGTCACGCGCGGCATGCTCGCTCCCGGCAATTCCGATCCGCGCGCGGCCAAACCCTCGGTGCGCGCTTTTGCCACACCTTATGCGCATCTCGGCACGGCACAGCAGCGCGAAACCGGGATTCGCCTGCAGATCGGCCATCAGCGCGGCATGGCGCCCGACACGCTTGATCCACGCTACAAGCACACCGCACGCCTGCAGTACCAGCTCGCCAAAATCGAAGCGCTCGATTCCGGCTACGACGACGTCGTGTGGCTGTCGGCGCAGGGTTTTGTCGAGGAAGCGCCGCGCTCGAACATCTTTCTCGTCAAAGACGGCGTGCTACGCAGCCCCGCTTTGGGCGTGCTGCACGGCATCACGCGACGCACCTTCTTCGAGCTTGCCGCCGAGCTTGGCTTGCCGGTCGCCGAATCGGCGGTGACGGCGTTCGATCTGTTTGTGGCCGATGAGGTATTCACTTGCTCGACCTCGGGGGCCGCTTTGGGCGTGCGCGAGGTTGCGGGCCGCGCCATTCGCGGCGGTGCGCCGGGACCGGTGACGCGCGCCCTCAACGAAATCTATTGGCGCAAGCGCGAGGCCGGCTGGCACGGGACGAAGCTTTGACGCAGCGTCTTTCCGCCGCCCGCATCGGCGCGCCCATTGCGTTTCGCTTCGACGGCCAAACCGTGCCGGCCGTGGCGGGCGAAACGCTGGCCGCTGCCCTCACGGCCGCCGGCTTGCGAACGCTGCGCCATGCGCGTTCGGGTGCGCCACGCGGCGTGTGGTGCGGCATGGGGGCGTGCTTCGAATGCGTCGTCGCGGTCGACGGCAAACCCGAACAGCGCGCCTGTCTCGTCAAAGCCGAAGACGGCATGGATGTGCGCTCGGCCGCCTCGGCCGATCCGTCTGCGCTAGCACCGCCGCCTGCGGCACAGCCGGAGCGCCGCGCCGTGGACGTGCTCGTGGTCGGTGCGGGTGCGGCCGGGCTCAATGCCGCCCTTGTCGCCGCACGAGCGGGCTTGAAGGTCGTCATCCTCGATGAACGGCCGCAGCCTGGCGGCCAATATTTCAAACCGCTCGCCCCCGCCTACGAAGCCGCTTCGCCCGACAAACAATTCCGTAGCGGCTCTGCGTTGGTCGCGGCTGCGCGCGACGCAGGCGTGGAGATCTTCAGCGACGCGCATGTGTGGAGCGCTTTTGCGCTGGACGAAATCGGCGCGCTCGTGGATGGCCGCGCGGTGCTGTTTGCGGCCAAGCATCTGGTGCTTGCGGCCGGCGCTTACGAGCGCCCGGTGCCGATGCCAGGCTGGACCTTGCCCGGCGTGATGACGACGGGGGCCGCACAGACTTTGGCGCGCAGCTATCGCGTGGCGGCGGGGGCGGCCACCATCGTGGCCGGCAACGGGCCGCTCAATCTGCAAACAGCGGTCGAGCTTGTGCGCGGCGGCGCCAAGATCGTTGCTGTCGTCGAGACAGCCCCGCGCCCTGGCTTTTCGGCATTGCGTGATGCGATGCGCTTGGCGCTGGCCGCCCCCGATCTTGCTTTCGACGGGATCGCGATGCTGCGCACGCTCGCGGCCGCCAACGTGCCGATCCTGTGGGAACGGCGCATCGTCGCTGCCGAAGCAGGGCCGGACGGCACATTTGCGGCAGCACATCTCGACGACGGCACAAGGCTCGAAGGCGATGCACTGGCGCTCGGCTACGGCTTCGTCCCGTCGAGCGAATTGGCGCGCCAATTGGGCGTGGCCCATCGTTTCGTCGATCGACATGTCGGCTATCTTGCCGCCGACGCAGCCGCCGACGGCAGCTGCAACGTGCCGGGCGTTTACGTCGTGGGCGACGGCGCCGATATTGGCGGTGCACGCATTGCCACGGCGCGCGGCCAATTGGCGGGGGCCGCCATCGTGGGCCGCACGCCAGCGGCCGAAACGCTGCGCGCCCTTGCCGCCGCGCGCACTTTCCAAGATGCGCTTTGGCGCCTCTACCCGCAGCCCGCTTTCGATGCGCAGGCACTTGCCGACACAACGATCGTGTGCCGCTGCGAGGAAGTAACCGCAGGCCGCGTGCGCGCGTGTTTGGACGAAGGGGCTTCGTCGCTGGGCGCGATCAAGCGCATGACGCGTGCGGGCATGGGCCGCTGCCAGGGCCGCAATTGCGCGGCCACGCTTGCGCGCCTCGTGCAGGCGAAAACAGGCGTTGCCCCCGGCATGTACGATTTTTTCGCACCCCGCGTTCCGGCCAAACCTGTCCCCGTCGCTTCCCTTGCCTTCGAGCAAGGCGAATGGGGCGGGCACAAAGAGGTCGAAGCGCCGTTGCCGATCGCTGCGCGCACGCGCCTTGCGCATGCGGGCCCCAGCTTCGACCGCACGACCGACGTGCTTGTGGTCGGCGGCGGCATTCTGGGTGCTTCGTGCGCGCTTGCCCTTGCCGAGCACGGGGTCGAAACCTTGGTGGCCGAGCGCGACGCGCCCAATCTGCAGGCTTCGGGGGCCAATGCCGGCAGCCTGCATGTGCAGCTGCTGTCGTTCGATTTCGGCAGCAAAGCGCAAGCGGGCGGCGGGCCTGCCGCGCAGACGCTCGTGCTGGGCCCGGCCGCCATCGAACTTTGGCGCCAAATCGAACGCGATTCGGGTCTCGATCTCGAGATCCGCACGACGGGCGGTCTCATGGTCGCCGAAACAAAACGCGACATGGAATTCTTGGCGGCCAAAACCGCGCTCGAAAAATCCTATGGCGTCGATTGTTCGGTGATTGGCGCCAACGAGCTGCGCAACCTCGCACCCGCCTTATCCGATAAATTGATCGGTGCGGCCTATTGCCCGTCCGAGGGCAAGATCAATCCCGCGACCGCGACCTACGCGGTCGTGCAACTTGCCCAGCAGCGCGGGGCACGGTTCGAGACGGGCACGGAAATCCGCGCGATCGCGCGCGACGGCAGCGGCTTCCGCGTCACGGCCTCGAACGGCACGATCCGCTGCAAGCGCATCGTCAATGCGGCCGGCCCGTGGAGTGCCGCGATCGGGCGCATGCTCGGCGTGAACGTGCCCGTGAAGGGTGCCCCTTTGCAGATCGTGGTAACCAATCCGGGGCCGAAGATCGTCTCGCAACTCGTTGCACACGCCGATCGCCATCTCACGCTGAAACAGGCCGACACCGGCGGCTTCATCGTCGGCGGCGGCTGGACGGCAGCGTCCGATCCCGCCACCGGCTTGCCGCGCGTGCTGCGTGCGTCGATGGAAGGCAATTTGTGGGTTGCGCGCCGCGTGGTGCCAGCCCTCGACGGCTACAATGTGCTGCGTGGCTGGGCGGCGATGAACGTCAATCTCGACGGTGCCCCGTTGGTCGGCGAAGTGCCGGGCGTGCCGGGCTTCTTCAACGCGGTCACCTCGAACGGCTACACGCTGGGGCCGATCGTGGGCAAGCTTGCGGCAGATCTGGCGGCAGGGCGCAAACCGGATTTCGACGTGGCGCCGTTTTCGATCGAACGCTTCGGCTAGCCCGCGCTTCGATTAAAAAGCAACGCGCGCCACGCGGCGGCGCAGCACGCGCATGAGGCTGTAGGTCGTGTAGTCGGCTGGATCGCCGCCGGGCGGGACCGCGCGCCCGCCGATCTGCAAACTTGCCGTACCGGGATCGGCCACGATTTCGAGCGTATGCGTCGTGGCCGTCGCGGCTGGATCGGCGACGAGTTCGACGCGCGTGCGGTCGAGCCCGAGCCCGGCGAGTGCCACGCCAACCGAGACGTTGAGATTGTTCGGGAACTTCGCGGCGATTTCGCGCACGCTGCCGGCCAGGAACACGCTGCGCGCGGCGATGGCGTCGAGATCGACGAGCGTTGCGGCCGGCGACACCCGCCATGCCGCCACCGATTTCGATTGCCGATAGACCACACTTGTAAGGCCCGCTTCGCGCGCGGCCGCCAGCAGATCGAGCGTGCCGATGGCCCCCGGCGGAATCTCGAGCCGCCCGGGGCCGTGTGCGGCGGCTTGCGTCAATGAAGCTTCGACCGCCGGATCGCAAAAAGCCGTGAGCGACAGCGGCACGAGATCGATGCCGGCTGCAAGCAGTTTTGGCCCGAGATCGGCCAGCGTTTCGCGCGAAGCGCACTCGACGACGATGTCGGGCTTGCGCGCCAGAAACGTATCCCAATCGGCGCACACAAGATCGCGCGGCACCTCGCCTGCGTCGCGTCGCGCCAGGATTGCGGCAACGCGCAAGCCGTCGCCCGCGCCTGCGAGCAAGCGCACAAGCCGCGTGCCGATGCGGCCGAGCCCCAAGATGCCGACCGTGACGGCCCCACCGCTCATGCTGCGGTCGGCATGCGCAGCCGGATTTCTGCCCCGTGGTCGGCGGCGTTGGCGATTTCGACTGCACCGCCCATCAATTCGGCCAAGCGCCGCGCGATCGAAAGGCCGAGGCCCGAGCCGGCGATCGCCTGGGTACGCGTCTGCTGTGTGCGGAAAAAGACCTGGCCCACGCGCGCCAATTCGTCGTTCGCAAAACCGCGCCCCTCGTCGACGACGGTGATTTCGTAGAACCGTTTTGCGAGCGCCGTATGGCCGGCGATGCGCACATGCGAGCCGGGCGGGGAAAACTTGATCGCGTTCGACATGACATTGACCAGAATCTGGCGCACCGCGCGCGCATCGCCCGCGATGTTACCCGTTTCGAGATCGACCGCAAAGTCGATCCGGCGCGCTTGCGCGAGCGGGCGGATGATCTTGAGCGCGTCGCCGATGCAGGCCGCAACGTCGATCGCCCCCACTTCGAGCGGCCGATGGCCCGAATCGATCGCCGAGAAATCGATGATGTCGTCGATGAGGGCGAGAAGATGCGCCCCCGACATTTCGATGTCGCGCGCATATTCGCCGTAGCGCGCGTTGCCGATGGGGCCCAGCACTTGGCCCGAAATCATCTGCGAGAAACCGATCACGGCGTTTAGCGGCGTGCGCAGCTCGTGGTTCATGTTGGCGATGAAAGCGCCGCGCGCGTCGGCGGCACTGCGCGCCTGCGCTTCGGCCGTGCGCAGATCGGCGTTCGACTTGCGCAAGGCGAGCGTGGCGTCGAGCGAGCGCCACGCGAACGCGAACGCAGCAACAAGGGCCGCTGCCGCGACTGCGATCAGCGGCCAATAGCGTATGAGGGCCGCCCATGTGAGGCCGCGCTCTTCGATCGCGTAGGCGAGCACCAGCGGCATCGGCGCCAAGCCTTGGAAAACGATCGTGCGCGCGCGGCTGTCGGCGTGGGGTGCCGCGGCGAAGCTGCCCGACCGTGCGTACGGGTCGTGCGCCCAGATCGGCGCGTCGGGGATCATGCGGCCGCGCGATGCCGCGTCGTCCGGTGCCCGCACGAGAATCGTGCCGTCGGTGCGCCACAGCGCGAGAAAGTCGCTGGGGTCGGCCAGCAGCGCCGTATAGAGATTGTTGAAAATCTCGAGCGGCACGGCCACGGCGGCAACGCCCGCCATGCGGCCGTCGGCCGCCATAATCGGGCGCGAGACGTTGATGACCCAGCTGTTGTTTGGGCCGCCGAGGATCGGCGCGCCGATCGCGAGGTCGCTGCGCGCGTCGGCGAGCTTGGCGCGTGCGGGCAGGGCGCGCCCCGCGTCGGTCTGTGCGGCGAAGTAGTCGCGGTCCGCGACATTCGCGGCCGCACCGAGCCGCTTGCTGGTGCCGCCGGGGCCGTACAGATCGAGCTGCATGACCTGGGTGAGGCTGCCCACCGCCCCGCGTTCGATCTCCGCTAGTTCGGCCGCGTCGAGCATGTCGGGATTGCGGCCGTGCAGCGCCGTGAGCGCGTTTTGCAGGATCGTGTCGGCCAGTGCGAGCGTTTGTTCGGCATGGCTTGCCGCCGCGCGCAAGGTTCGCTCAACCTCGGCGATGCGAAAAGCAGCCTCCTGGTTGCGGATCCAATTCGCGGCAAACAGCATTGCAAGTGCAAAAACGGCGACGATCGCAAAAGGCCAAGCGGCGGAACGCATTCTGTATTGCTCGCATCCAACAGCCAAAGCGCCTGCAGGACCGCGGGCGTTGTTTGGTCATATAGTTCAGACAAATCTGAACCGAAATCATTAATGCCGCGTAAAGCCAGGTGCTGACCAGCGCTTTCGGCGCTGGCCCCTTTGCCGCTGGCCCTTTGCCGCTGGACCGGGTGCGGCGGTTCGGCTAAACGAAAAGCCTGGGCGTTTGCGGCAGGGCTGCGCCGATCCTCGTGGTGTTTTTCGCTTGGCTGATTATTCCGCGTCGTCCGCTCCCGCCGTTGCCGCCGCGCCGCCCGACCGCGCGCGGGCGCTGCACCGCCGTCCCGTCACCTATCTGCTGTTCGGCCTGGTCCTGTCGCTCGCATTGACGGCCCTTGCCTGGTTCGAGCGCCGCGCCGATGTCGAAACGCGCTTTGCGATCCAGACCGATCGGTTCATGGCGACACTGGCGAACCATCTGCTGGTTTACGAAACGGCCCTGTCCGGCGGAGCCGCACTGTTCGCGGCGTCGGACGAGGTCACGCGCGCCGAATGGGCGACCTACGTCGCCGCGACGCGCGTGCGCGAAACGCTGCCGGGCAATCAGGCATTCGGCTTTGCCCCCTTGGTGCTGGAGCCGGGCCGTGCGGCGCATCTGGCCGCCTTACGCGCCGAATTGGGGCGCGCCGAAGCCAGCGTCGACTACGAGATTAGGCCGCCGGGAATGCGTCAGGCCTACGTGCCGATCGCTTTCAACGAGCCCTATGTTGGCCGCAATCGCGGCGTGGTCGGGTTCGACATGTATTCCGAAGCCACGCGCCGCACGGCGATCGACGCGGCGATCGCGGCACGGCGACCGACAATGTCCGGCAAAGTCGTGCTTGCGGGCGAGCAGGGCGACGCGCGCCCGCCGGGTTTCGTGATCTACGCGCCGGTCTTCAAGGGCGAAGCCCGCCAGCCGCTGGGTTTCGTGTTTGCACCGTTCCGCATGCCGGATCTGATGGCGGGGATGCAGCGCAGCTGGGATTCGGGCCTCGCCTTCCGCATCTACGACGGTTCGGAAAAAACCGAAACCGCCTTGATGCATGCAGCTTGGCCGCAGAGCCTCGTTGCGCCGAGCAACGCGCGCGACGTTGCGTTCCAAGCGCTGGGACGCAGCTGGACCGTCGAATTCGGCGCAGGCGAAGCCTTCGAGCGCAACGACGAGATGTGGGCGCCGTGGCTGGTGCTGGCACTTGGGTTTTCGGCAAGCCTGCTCGTATTCGCCCAAGCGCGGGCACTCGCCAATATCCAGGCGAATGCCCAAGCGCTCGCTGCCGCCAAAAACGCGTCGGAAGCAGCCAATCTCGCCAAGTCCAATTTCGTGGCGACCGTGAGCCACGAAATCCGCACGCCGATGAACGGCATCATGGGCATCTCGGGGCTGCTGCTCGATACGCCTCTCGACGTCAATCAGCGCGAGCTCGCCGTCGCTATCCGCGATTCGAGCGAAAGCCTGCTGCTGATCGTCAACGACGTGCTCGATCTTTCGAAGCTCAATGCCGACCGGCTCGAGTTCGAGCAGATCGCCTTCGATCTGCGCCAGTGCGTGCGGGGTGCCCTCGAGATCGTGCGGCCGCGCGCCGACGCCAAGGGCCTTGCCCTCGATTACGAGACCGATCCGGAATTGCCGGACGCGGTTTCGGGCGATCCGGGCCGGCTGCGCCAGATCGCCCTCAATCTCGTGTCGAACGCCGTGAAGTTCACCGAAACCGGCTCGGTGCGCGTCGAGCTTGCGGTCGACCACGGGGCGGTCGCGGTTGCAGGCAGGGTGGCACTGTGCCTGGCGGTCAGCGACACGGGCATTGGCATCGCACCGGCGTATCTGCCGAATCTGTTCGAAGAGTTCGTTCAAGGCGATGCGTCGGTCGCGCGCCGTTTCGGCGGCACCGGGCTCGGGCTTGCGATCGTGCGGCGCTTGGCCGAGCGGATGGGCGGTACTGTGCAGGCCGCCAGCACGCTCGGGCGCGGCAGCCGTTTCGAGGTGCGCCTGTCGCTGCCCGTCGCCGCCAGCGCCACGCCCAAGCGCGAGAACGTGGCGCTGACCAGCGCCATCGCGCGCATCGAAGAAGCCGCCGAAGCGCTCGGCCGCCCGATCCGCCTGCTGCTAGCCGAAGACAACGCGACCAACCGTCTCGTCGCGATCGAAATGCTGAAGCCCTATCCCGTGCGCGTCGACGTGGCGGCCAACGGCCTCGAAGCGGTCGAGGCGGTGCGCACGGCACCCTACGATCTCGTGCTGATGGACGTGAACATGCCCGAGATGGACGGGCTCGACGCCACGCGCGCCATCCGCACGCTGCCGGGCGAAGCAGGCCGCGTGCCGATCGTGGCGGTGACGGCGGGTGCGTTCGACGACGACCGTGCGCGCTCGTTTGCGGTCGGCATGACCGGCTATCTCGCTAAGCCGTTCCGCAAGGCGGCGCTGCTCGACGAAATCGCCAACGCGTTGCTGCTCTAGGCCGTCGCGCTCGGCAGCAGGATCTCGCGCTCGTCGAACGCTTCGAGGCCCGGCATCAATGTGTCGGCCTGTTCGAGGAACAGCGAGCGTGCCACACCGCGCACGAGGCGCGGCAGCGCGAATTTATGGCCGCTGATCGAGGTACATTGCCCGCCATGGCTCGCCATGGCCGCGTAGCTGAAACAGAACAGATGTTTGAGATAGGGGGCCGATCCCGGCCGCCGTTCGAGGAATTCGAAATCGGGGCCGAGATAGGGCGATGCGCCCAGTCCCGCATGTGCCAACGCGGGCGGCGGCATGTAGCGGTCGGCCCACAGGGCGATGTGTTCGCGCACAAGATCGAGTTCGGGCCGGCGCGCAAGGTCGGTCGCAAGGCCGGTGGCGCAGATCAGGAAATCGGCGACCAGCGGCCCCTTCGGCGTGTCGATGCGGATCGCGTCGCCGTCCACAGCAATGCGAAGCCAATCGCGGCCCGGATGCGCTTCGAAGTTTGGATACGAAGTGGCGGCGGCAACGCCGTTCGCCGTCGGCGGCTGGTCCATGCGGCGGAAGGTAACGCCGAGCTGCCAGCGCAGCGCGTCCGGCAGATCGTAGAAATGGTCGAGAAAGCCCGCCTGTTCGGCCCAGCGATGCGGATTGATCTCGGGCAGTTTGGCACGTCGGAAACAGAGATCGACGCGCGTCGCACCGTTGGCCAACGCCCACGCCGCATTGTCGAAGGCCGACGCACCGTGGCCGAGCACGGCCACGCGCTTGCCCGCGACCTGGCCTGTCGCGAGCGGGCCGTTCGAATGCGCATAGGCATGCGGCGGCACGTTGTTTTTGATGTGGGCGGGCACGTCCCAGCCGCCGCTGCCCTCGAAGCCGGTGGCCAGCGCCACGCGGCGCGCATGGAGCGTGCTGGGCCCCTCGGGCCCTTGCAGCGCCAAGGCAAAGCCGCCCGCGATCGGGCGGATCGCTTCGACGTTCGTTCGATGGCGAATTTTGGCGCACGTCGCGGCCGCGTACCAATCGAGATAGGCCGCCCAATGCACGCGCGCGATGCGGCCGAGTGCCTCCCACGCGGCTGTGCCGAACTGCACCTCGTACCAGCGCCGGAAGCCCAAATTCGGCAGTCCGAATTCGAGGCCGACAAGGTCTTTGGGCGTGCGCAACGTTTCCATGCGCGCATAGGTCTGCCAGGGCCCGGCCTCGCCGGGCGCTGCCGCACTCAAGCACAGCGTGTCCGGCACGCCTGCGCGTTGCAGGCCGAAGGCAAGGCCCAATGCCGATTGCCCGCCGCCGACAATTGCGACGTCGCACCATTCTTCGCCCGCAGGCGAACGGCGCTCGACCCAGCTGCGTGCGGGATAGGCGAGGGCCGCGATTTCGGCCTGCGCTTGGGCGGCCAATGCTTGCAGCGCCGGGCTTGCGAGGTCGATCGGGGGATAGCCGCTTTGTTCGTAGCGCATCGTTCTCTTGCCAAGGGGAAAAGGGCAGCCAATGATGTGCAATTCCTACGCCGGAGCAAGTGCGCAATGACCCCGACCCAAACCGCCGAACTTGTCGATCTCGTGCCGCAACCGATCGCCGCATCGGCATTCGCCCCCTACGGCCAGCTCATCGCGGCGACCGAAGACGGCGCTTTGTTCGGGCCGCAGGATGCCGAGCTTGTGTTGTCGGCCGGCACGCCGCGCTTCTACATCATGGCGCTCGCCCGGCGCGAGCCGACGATTCGCGGCATTACGTGCCATGTGCGCGTCACGCAATGTCTGGCGAGCGTGGGCGGCGTGCCGTGGTATCTGCTGGTGGCCCCGCCCGGCGACGTGCCGGACCCCAAGCGGCTTGCCGCGTTCGCGATTCCGGGCAATGTCGCGATCAAGCTGCATGTCGGCACGTGGCATGCGGGGCCATATTTCGCGCCGCCCAAATGCGACTTCTTCAATCTCGAACTGTCCGACACCAACGAGACCGACCACCGCACGCTGCCGCTCGACCGCGCGTACCGGCTGGTATTCCCGTCCGCTACGGCATGATCTCGCCGCCATTCGGGTGCAGGAGCTGGCCGCAGAAATAGCGGCTCTCGTCGCTGGCCAGAAACACGAAAGCGGGCGTCATGTCGCCGGGCGTGCCGAGGCGCTTCAGCGGCAAGCTTCGCGCGTGCGCACGTTTGGCCGCAGTCGACAGCGGATCGAAGCCCGTATCGACGAGGCCCGGCGCCACGCCGTTCACAAGGATGCCTGCGGGTGCCAGTTCTTTGGCAAGGGCCCGCGTGAAGCCGATGAGCCCGGCTTTGGCGGTGCTGTAGGCGAGATATTCTGCGCGCCCGATATAGCCGAGCTGCGAGCACACATTGACGATGCGTCCCTGCTTTTGCCGACGCATCAAGACAGCGGCGGCGCGCGAACACAGGAAGGCGCCGCGCAGATGCACGGCGAGCATACGCTCCCAATCGGCCAGGGTCGTCTTCTCGAGCTTCTGCGATTTCTGGATGCCGGCATTGTTCACGAGGATGTCGAGCCTGCCGAAGCGTTTGCGGTGGGAAGCAAACAAAGCCGCCACGCTCGCCTCGCTGGTCACGTCGGCGCGTACGGCGATCGCTTGGCGGCCCAACGCCACGATCGCGGCAACGGTTGCTTCGGCTTCCTTCGGGTCCGCGTGCCAAGCCACGGTCACGTCGGCCCCTTCGGCGGCATAAGCCAGCGCTACGGCGCGGCCGATGCCCGTATTGCCGCCGGTGACCAGCGCTTTGCGACCGTCGAGTTTTCCTGCCTTCGCCATCACACGCTCCAAGTTCTGTAGAGTTCGAGATCGCTTGCACTGTCGACTTCGCCCCACGGGCCGTCGACCGCGACGGTGTGGATTGCCGTCCCTTGCGCGAGCAGCGCTTTGAGCAGGCCCGTCATGTCGAGCCGGTCGGCGCTGGCGGCGGGCAAGGTCGAAAGATAGGCCGCCACGCTTGCCCAGCCGGCGGGGGCGAAACGCAGGAGGCCCATATACTGGCCTTCGATCTCGGCGACGTCTTTTGTTTTGCCGCCGATCTCGATCAGCTGCCCGTCCGCGCTGCGGCGGAAGGTTTCGGCATCGGCCAGCGGATCGGCAAAACGCTGCTGCCACAGCGCCAACCAAAGCGGGTCGTAAGCGATGGCCAGGGGTGCGTCGCACGCAGCGAGTTTGGCGGCGGCCGAAGCTGGATAAAAAATGTCGCTGTAGCTCACGAGGCAAATGTCGGCGCCAAGCCACGCAGCCGCACATTCGAGCGAGCGCACCATGTTGGTCGTCTGCCAATTGGTATTGGCGAAGCGCACGAGTCCTCCTTGCGCCAGCATGTGGCCCTGCCAGCCATGCACGATGCCGATCTCGGCACAGCCCGCTGCCGTGAGTGCGGCGATCTGGCGATCGAGCAGGCTGCGTCCGCCGATCTCGACGAGGCATTTGGGTTTGGCGTCGGTAAGGGCCCCCATGCGCGAGCCGCGCCCGGCCGCCAGGATCAAGCCTTTCATGGGCCTCCTCCGAAAAACGCTGCGATGGTTTGGATGTCCCGCGTCGCGAACGGCATCTCGCGCTCTGGGTGCCACATTTGGCCCGCGAGCGCTGCGTCGTCGGCGCGTGCCGCCTCGAGCGTGCCGTCCGGTGCGCGCGCGATTTCGGTCCAGCCCTTCGGCACATGCGCCGTGCCCCAATCGTGGAAGCTGTTCACGCTTGTGCCGTCGCTAAGCGCATGCCGTATTGCGACATGGCCTGCGATGCGCTCGAGCTTGGCGCCCGCGCGCTGGAGCAGAAACTGGAAGCCGCGGCACACGCCGTAGACGGGCCGCTTGTGCGCCAGCGCCCACGCGACGACGATCTCTTCGGCTGCGTCGCGTTCGGGCGCATCGCCGAGATCGTCGCCGCCGGTGAGCAAGACGCCCGCAGGTGCCAGCGCTTCGACAAACGCGGCGGCATTTTGCGGATGGTTCGGCAGGGCCACGCACAAGAACCCGGATGCTGCGAGAAATTCGCTCCAACGCTGGTCGAGCGCGTCGCGCCGTTCGCCGTGACGCGGATCGACGACCACGCGCTGGCTCACCAGCAACACCCTCATTGGATCGCCACGATGCGCCGATTGGCGCAGTCGAGATCGAGTGCGCGCGCCCGGCGATAGGTCTCGAACGCGCGCTCGCCCACGCCGATAGCGGCGGGCGTGCCGGTTTCGCCGGCACGGATTGCCATGTGCGAATTGGCCCCGCCATAGGCGGTCACGAAGCCCGCAATGCGGCGCGAGAACAGCCAGTCGAAACCCGGATCGGCATTGGCGACGACCACGATTTTGCCGGCAAGATCGCTGCCGGCGTCGGCCGCACTCACCGTTCCTTGCGCGCGGCTGCGGCCGACAAAATTGGGCTCGCTCGGCGGGAAGTGGAAGGCGCGCACATGCGCTTGCGTGTAGATGAGCGGCGGTAGCACCAGGCGCTGCGCGAGCTTCTGGCGCGCACGCCCCGCCGCCGCACTTTCGCGCAACGCCGAACCGATATCCGCACTGCCGACGTAAAGCTCGTAGATCGTGCGGATGTCGAGATGCGACGCATCGTCGAGATTGAGCCCGTGTGCTGCGGCGAGCTTGCCGATCTCGGCCAAGGCCAGCGACAAATTGCGCGAGAACAGAAACTTGGCGCGCTCGCGCCCGCGAATGCCGCCCGCCAGAAACGCGAACAGCCCGTCGACGTCGGTTTCGAGCCCGTGCTGTGCAAGCAATGCGGCGATCTTCGCGCGCATGGCTTCGTCGGGCGCAAAGGGTTTGTGCGGCGGCGGGGCGGGGCGGTTCGCCGCTTGCGCAAAATCGAAATAGAGGTCCGGCGCCTCGTCGTAGCGCGGCGACAGAATGTCGTAGGCACCGGGGCGCAGATGGCCGTAGGTCTCGAGGAACTGCCAGCGCGGCATCGCGGCCAGATCGCGGCCGATGCGCGTACCCACCGTGTCGACCGAGGCCATGAAGGCGGCAAGCCCGTCCTCGTCGAGCACGCCCACGGCCACGAGCGAGCGCAGAATCTGCATCGCGATGAAGCCTGCGCGGGCGAGCCCCGCAAACGGCAAAGTGCCGTAGCGCTTGCAGTCTTCGAGCAGCCAATAGATGCGCGCGACCGGATCGAGCTTGGCAAGGGCGAGCGCTTGGTAGCGCTTGTCGAGATCGACAAGCCGCGCTTCGTCCTGGTGCCACAGCCCGTCGGGCCGCAGGATGTTGTTGGTGAGCGTGCGCAGCGACTCAGCCAGTGCCGCGCGCTCGGATGCCGAAAAACCGCGCTCGTCGAGCCCTTCGAGGCGTTCGCGCAGCGTGAAATCGTAGCACGAGAAGACGATGTCGAACTCGACCTTGTCGTGGAGCACGGGGGCGGCAATGAGCCGACCTATATAGTGGGCGACCAAACGTTCGGCCAAAGCGGGCGAAACATCGCGCGGCACGAAGCTATTGAAGCTCAGCCGCACGTCGATATAGGGCAGGCCCTCGAAGGACACCATCAGCGGAAAGCTGCGCAGATTGCGGTAGCCGTAATTGTCGCGCTGGTAGGCCCAGATCGCGTCGGTCACGAGCTCGCGATAGAGCGACAGCGCAAGCGGGCGCGGCCTAAGGCCGATGATCTCGGCCGGGTTCCAGTCGGGCATCACCGCAAACACCGTGCGCGGCCCGAACAAAAACGGATGCGGCCGCAAGCCCGCAGCCACTTTCTCCGAAATGCGGTCCAAGGCCGCGTGCAGCGCCTCGTCGATCGCGGCCCCCGGCGGGCAGGCAAGGGCGCGCACTTGCAGGATTGCGACAGCGCCCGCCTGGTCGATCGCGAATTCGACGTCGAGGGCAGGCGAGCCGAACAAAGCTTCGAGCTCGTCGAGGCAGCGGTCGAGGCCTACGAATTCCGATGGGATCGCGTCGCCCGCTCCTGCGATATAGACAAGCGTTTGCAACTCGGCACGCTTGCCCGCCGTCACCGCCGCCGTATCGGCGCCGATATGGTAATTGACCGTGCGATAGGGCGCCCCCGTGGCCGGATCGCGCGTGAAGGCAACGCCGGAAAGACGCGGCGCCGCCAGCATCGGCTGCACGAGCACGCGGCTCGCCGCTTGCGTGGCCGCGTCGCCATAGGACGCGACGACCGCGTCGATCGCTGCGGCAAGCGCATCGGCGTCGGCCACATTCGCGATCGACAGAAAGCGTCCGGCTTGCGACGCACTGGCCGAATCTTCCCCCGCCGCACTCGAGCGCACGATCAGCGGAAAGGGGAGCTCGGCATCGTTGCCAAGTCGCGCCAGCACCGAAGCGCGCGCCGCCCGCCATTCGGCCACGGCAAAATGCTGCAGCGGCAACACATGCCCGTGCGCCAACTGCCCGCGCAAGGCGGCCAGCGTTTGCGCCTTGCCGGCAAGGTCGAGGCGGATTGCCGCCGCTTTCATGCGCGCCGACGGGCGGCCCAAGCGCGCGTCAGATACACGGCTTCGATCGTCTTGTGGCCTTCGATGCGCTTTTCGACCCAGCCGAGGAAATCGGCGAAGCCCGCCTCGCCCAATTTCGCGCGTACGTCGTTCACGCTGCGCCAAGCGCCCATGTAGATTTCGGGCGACAGATGGGCGACGTGCCGGCCTTCGAGATAGACGATGTCTTCGAACAGAGGATGCGACCACAGCTGCGCGGTCAGCGTCTGCGTGATGCCCGAGCGGCCCGACGACACGCGCGGCTTGCCGACCAAGCGGCGATCGAGTTCGGATTCGATGGCTGCCGTCAGCGCGTTGGCCTCGACGAGGCGCGGGTTCCAAAGCGCGCAGAAGCGCCCGCCGGGCCGCAGCACGCGCGCGAATTCGGCCGTGCCCTTGTCGAAATCGACCCAATGGAACGACGAGGCCATGGTCAGCAGATCCACGCTCTGTGCGTCGAGGCCCGTCGCTTCGCCCGAGCCGTTGCGCCACGCGATGGCGCCGTTTTCGCGATGCGTACTGCCTTTGCCGCGCATGTCGTCGTTGGGCTCGATCGCCGTCACGCTGCGCAAACCCGCCTGCGCCAGAATGCGCGACCAAATACCCGTCCCGGCCCCAACATCGGCCGCATCGCACTGGGCGGCCGGCCGGTCGAGCAGGCCGAGCAAGGCCTTCACCACGCCCGGCGCGTAGCCTTGGCGGTAGCGCGTATAGTCGGCCGCAAGCCCGGTGAAATCGCCCAGTTTGGTTTCGCCTGCCCTAGTTTCGCCTGCCATCGTCTTTTTCCGTTCGTATCGGGGACCAAAGGAAAAGCTAGTCGGGATCACGCCTGCCTGTCGAGCCATGCCAGGATCGCAGCGACGCAGGCGTCGGGCGCCGGGAGCGGTGCGGGTCCGAAAACGAGATCGGGCGCTTTGGGCGCTTCGAACGCGTCGTCGAATCCGGGCACGGCTGCTTCCGCACCTGCTTGTGCGCGCGCATAGATCCCTTTGGGATCGCGCCGCACGCGCTCGGCCAAGGCGACGTCGAGATAGATCTCGACATACGAAGCGTTGTTGGTGCGGTTCCACTCGCGCACCGCATCGAACATCGAGATGGTGGCGCACACCGCGTCGATGCCTTGGGCGGCCAACGCGTGTGCGAGCCGTGCATATACGAAGGCAAGTTCACGCCGCGCCGCGCGGTCGTATGCACCCACTTCGCGCCCTAAAATCGCGCGCAGCATATCGCCGTCGAGCAGTACAGCCGCCCGGCCGCGGTTGCGCAAAGCGGGGACGAGCAATTCGGCAAGCGTGGTCTTGCCGGCCCCCGACAGGCCGGTGATCCAGAATACCGTGCCGGATTTCGTGTCAGGGGAAAGCATAGCCGAGCCTTGCCGCTTCGCTGCCGAAGGTCGTTTTGGCCTTCGCCCAATCCGCGTCCGTCAATTGGCCCTTGCCGTAGTCGGACAGGCCCTTGCCGTGGTAGCGCCAGCCCGCTTCGTAGAGCGGCGCCAATTGCGGCACATAAAATCGACACGGCAGCTTGGCCGCGATCGTCGCCTCTTCGAGGGTGCGCGAATGGCCGATCGTGGCGGCTTCGACGGCGGCGGCGATCGTCGCATCGTCGGGTGCGAGCCCCAGAATGGACGCGATCTGGCGGCAGGCGGCGGTTTCGTCCTTGCGCACGTCTTCCAGGCGCAAGCGCAGATACGGCACCTTCGCCTGCTCGGCAAAATCGCGCCACAGCCGCGCATGCAAAGCCCACGTTCCGAAGCCGTAATTTGCGTAGAGTGCGAGCGTGCCGAGATCGAGAAATTCGTGCACAAGCGCGCGCGTGCGGGCATTGCGTTGCTCGGGCGACATCGACACATAGTCGCAGTGGAACGGCAGCGCATAAGACGCGGTCGAAAACGCAATATCGACCGGATGGCGCACGACCTGCACGATCGCCGCCGTCTCGTAGGTCGTCGACAAAAACGGCCCCGGCAGATGGTGCGTGAAGATCGGCTCGATCGCCCGCCCCATCGGATCGGGCGGCATGTTGTAGTCCACGAGCATCGGCGGCACGATCTCGTCCATATGCGCAAGCGAGCGGATCGGGCCTCCCTTGGCTTCGGCTGCCAGCAAGTGCGCTGCCATCATCTGCAGCTTGACCGTGCCCGACGACGGAAAGCCGGAGAACCACAGCACGCGGCGCCGCGCATTGGCGGGACGCGGCGCCGGTGTTTGCGGGGACGTCGCTTCGAGCCGCGCCAAAAACGCCTCGATCTCGGCCTGCATCGCGTCGGGCGCATAGTGGAACGGATTGTGGTTGAGACCGGCCAGGCGCCGACATGCGAAGCGTGCACCCAGGCGCAGGCGCAACGCCGCTTCGTCGGCATTGCCGAAGCAGCACGGGTTGCTCGCCGCATCGGCCTGTTCGATCGCGTCGTCGTCGCTTGCCGCACCGGTCACGACCGTGATCGGCAAAGATGGCGGCAGGTGCGCGAACAGATCGGCGTAGGAAACCGGCTGCGATTGGCCGCTCAGCACATTGTAGCCGAAACACGCCTGCGCCAGTGCGAGCCAGAAAGGCGGGCTCTCGGCATTGGCGTAGCGTTTGAACCAGCCCGCCACCTGCGCCATGCCGCGCGGACCCACCGGCGGATCGACCATCAAGACCGCGCGCACGTTTTGCTGAAGCATCGGTACGGCCGCCACCAGCACATTGGCGCCGATCGATTCGCCGATCAGCACGAGCGGCTGCGTGCGGCGCGCATTGAGATAGGTCGCAACGCGCTGCGCCATCGCTGCGACCGTCGGCGAAAAATCGCAGGCCGAGCGCCCGTGGCCCGGCAGATTGACGAGATAGACCTCGTAGCTGCGCGAGAGCGCCTCGGCGATTTTCTCGAAATGGGCGGCCGTGCCGAAAGCGCCGTGCGTGAATACGAGTGTGGCGACCGGGTTCGGGGTCTGCGCTTCTACGCGCACGGCCTGCAGATAGCCGTCGGCATGGTGCTGGCTTGCGTTGACGGTCGCCATGATGCGGCGGGACCCTTGTTTTTGCGAATCGGCTGGGCGACGCGGATTTAACCTCGAGTCTCGCGCGATTCGGGGCGGTCTTGCAGCAGGTTTTTGGGCCGGGCGGGCTTCGCGAAAAAACCGTTGCGCAAGCTTGCGTCTGCGACGACTCTTGCGCCGGTTTTTCGCAGGAGTTGCCGCGCAAATGTCCGCACCGCGACGTTTCCATCTGGCCGGGGTCATGGGTTGGCCGGTTCTGCATTCGCGCTCGCCGCTCTTGCACAACCATTGGCTTGCGCAAAGCGGGCTCGAGGGGCGCTACGTGCCGCTCGAGATTCCGGTCGCGGGCCTCGCAGCCGCGTTGCGCGCTTTGCCGGCCCTCGGCTTTGCTGGCTGCAATCTCACCATTCCGCACAAGATCGAAGCGGTGAAGCTGGTCGACCGGCTCGACGACACCGCGCGCCGCATCGGGGCCACCAACACGATCGTGGTCGAAAAAGACGGCAGCCTTTCGGGCACCAACACCGATGCGTGGGGTTTCGTTGCCAGCGTGGCCGAAGCCATTCCGACGTGGCGTGCCGCTGCGGGGCCTGCGACCGTGATCGGGGCGGGCGGGGGAGCGCGCGCGATCGTCGACGGTTTGCTGCAGCAGGGCTGCCGCGAAATCCGCGTGGTCAACCGCACGCAGGCGCGCGCCGAAGGCTTGCGCGCCGGTTTCGGTTCAGCCCTCGTATCCGTCGCGTGGGAAGACCGGCACGCAGCACTCGCCGATGCGGCGATGCTCGTCAACACCACGAGCCAAGGCATGAAGGGGCAAGACGCGCTCGATCTCGCCCTCGACCGCCTGCCGCGCGACGCCGTGGTGGCCGATATCGTCTACACGCCGCTTGCGACACCGCTGCTTGCGGCCGCCCGCGCGCGCGGCAACCCGGCCGTGGACGGACTCGGCATGCTGATGCACCAAGCCCGCCCGGCCTTCCAGGCGTGGTTCGGCATTTTGCCGGAGATCAGCCGCGAACTGCGCGCCACGCTCGAGGCGACGCTTTAGGCGATTGCGCGCGGCATGCGCGCCCGCTAGGCTGAAATGCATGTAAGATTGTGTCGTCGATGCAGGTGCCGCTTTTGTCGGCCCTGTCGTGGCGACCGTCAGGAGCGTTTCGGATGGTGCGGCAGAAGCGACCCGAACCCGAATCTGCCGTGTGCAGTACACGGCGCCGTTTCGTGACGGGTGCGCTGGGCGCAGCTCTGTCCGCCCCCGCCATTTTGGCAAACAGAGCTAAGGCCTTTGCACAAACGGCGCAGGGCGGTCGGAACGCGCGCGACATGGGACCGCAATTGGCGCTAGTTCCGGCCGGGTTTTGGTCACTGACGGGCGAGGTCATGGCCTTTCGGTTCAGTCCGGACGGAAGTCGGGTTGCGATTCGGCACGCGGATCGGCTTGCCGTTTACGAGTTTCCCTCCGGCAAAGCTATTTTGGGTATTCCAAGGCCTAGTGCGGTAAGTCTTCCGTCGTTTGGCTTCGGCGACGATGGGCGTAGCTTGATCGTCTCGCCGCGTCAAATTGGCAGCGACCGTGTTTTTCCCACCGAACTTGTCCAAGTGTTCGACGCGGCAAGCGGACGATTGTTGGACAGGCTGGCGTTTCCAATGATGGAGGGCGGCGCGGGTTTTTTTGCCGATCGAGTTGCAACCTCGTCGGACAGCCGATTTGCAGCGATCCGCGTTGGACAGCCTTTGAAGCAATCCGCGATCGTCCTGCTTGACACGAAAGATTTGTCGGTCCGGGGCGTCATGTACGAATCGGCCCCTGGATTGGGGTATCAGCGGATGTTGGACGTCTCGCGCGACGGTCTTGTGGCGGTCGCGGAAAATGGCGCCCCGCTTATGCGCGCCAATCTGCCGCCGAACATCGCTATCGTCGATCCGGCGCGCAATACGCGCATCGCCGAATTTCCGGGAACCAGCGAAGGTACGGCATCGTTGCGCTGGAGCCCCGATGGCAGCTTGCTGGGGATCGGCTCGATGCCACTGCATCAGCATTCGACGATGCATCTCCAAAACCCGGCGCCACAACCGGCTTCGGCCGTTCAGGAGGCGGTTTGGATATGGGAATTGCGCGAACGGCGGACGAAGATTTCGTTTCCGCTTGTCTATTCGCCGGTCATGGCCTCGGCGATCTCGCCGGACAATCGTTGGTTTGCCACACGGCGCGCCAAATATAGCCGCGTTTTGGGCAGCGGGGTCAGCGTTTGGCGCGTGTCCGACGGGGCGGAGATGTTCGCTTACGAGACGCCTGACGCGCGTCTCATTAGCGACGTTGCGTTCTCGCCGTCCGGGGCGAATTTCGCCTTCGTCGACGGGCAAGCGTTCAAGATGTTTCGCGTGATTTCCTGAAGACGCACCGCCCAGCGAGAGCGCGCGCGGCGTATCAGCCGCTGCCGAGATGGGCTGCGATGCGGACGCGCTCGTAGTCGGGCACGTTGATTTCGATGTGGTGGCGCACCTGCATCAGCATTTCGAGCTGCTTCAGCGAAAAGAACACGCGGCCTGCGGCGAGCTGGCGCGAAATCGCGGTCTGGTTCTTGGGCGCGTCGAGGAACACTTGCTTGGCCAGCAGGCATGGTTTGCCCTGGCTGAAGCCGAGTTCGATGAACCAGCGCGCCACCGAGTTGGCCCCGATATAGATGGTGCCTTCCGGAACCTCGAAGGCGGGTTCTGTGGGGGCTGCCGACAGGTTGTTGGCGGGGTCTGTCATGGCTGAACTCGGGGGCCGGGGGTGAAGAAGCGACAAAACGGCAATGGCCGGTAATCTGCGGTGGGAGGGCGGCAAGTTCAAGGCCCTGCTGGCGCACCCTAGCGATAAACGGCCTGCGCCGGGCACAAAGTTTTGCGGTGCAAAAGTCCTTGCTTTTTAGATCGACTTGTGGATAATAATCTTATGCCTTGGCGTTCCCGAAGCGGCGCTGTTTGACATGGTGAAATGAGGGTCTTGCCTGCGGTCTTGGCGACCGTGGGGCTGCTATTGCGGAGACAGGTTGAAATAGGCGACGAAAAAAATTTCGTCACCTGGTCGCCTAATTCAGTCAAGTATTTGTAAATAAATGATAATGAATAGGTTGCAGCAGTCGCCAATCGTCGCCTTTCGGCGCCTATGGTAACTTATTTCCGCCGCAAAAAGTTCGCCTGCGGCTCAGTTTGCTAGGCGACCTGCGCGGATGCGGGCCTCGTGGCGGCCCGCCCACGCAAACGCGCCGGCAAGCAGATCGACGACAATATCGAGAAGGAAAACAAACGCAATATAGATGGCAAGGCCCCAAAACAACGTGACCATGGCTCAATCCTCCATATCGAGAATTTAGCCATAATTTTAACAAAAGTCAACTAAAACCCAAATCATTTCTTAGGGTGGTTGCCGCGATCCCGGTCGCGCGCAAATCGCGCAGGCTTGGCGACCCGGCGCGTTTGGCCAGGCGCTGGCCGTCCGGGTCGGTCAATAATTTATGGTGATGATAGGCAGGGGTCGGCAGGCCGAGCAGTTTCTGCAGCAGGCAGTGCAGATGCGTGGCGACGAACAGATCTTGGCCGCGCGTGACAAGGTCGATGCCCTGCAGATGGTCGTCGATCGTCACGGCCAGATGGTAGCTCGTCGGCACGTCCTTGCGGGCCAGCACCGCGTCGCCAAGCAATTCGGGTCGCGCCACTTGCGGGCCCGCCGCCTGGTCGTGCCAGGCAAGCTTGCCTGCGATCGCTGCCGCCGCCGCAACATCGAGGCGCAGCGCATAGGCCGCCCCGTTTGCGACGAGGTCGGCCACTTCGTTTGCCGGGCGTCTGCGGCAAGTGCCCGGATAAAGCGGCTCGCCGCCTTCGCCGGCGAGATGCGGGGCCGCCCCGGCTGCGGCGATTTCGCGTTTGATGTCGGCGCGCGTGCACACGCATTTGTAGAGCACGCCGAGCGCCTCGAGCTTGGCGAGGGCGGCTTGGTAGTCGGCCATGTGTTCGGACTGGCGGCGCACCGGCTTCTCCCAGATCAGGCCCAGCCAGGCGAGATCTTCGAAGATCGCGTCGGTGAATTCGGGCCGACAGCGGCCGTGGTCGATGTCTTCGATGCGCAGGATGAAGCGCCCGCCGCTCGTGCGGGCCGCCTCGGCCGCGAACAGGGCTGAAAAAGCGTGGCCGCGATGCAGATAGCCGGTGGGCGAAGGGGCAAAGCGGGTATCGGACATCGCACTCGTCTGTGGCAGGCTCGACTTTGAGGGGAAGGCAGGCTAGGGAATCCGGGGCGGCAAAAAAGGGGCGGCAGAATGGCGTTCTTCGAACTCGACGGACCGCGGGCGGGGGCAAACAAGCCCGATTCGCTGGTGGTGCTGCTGCACGGGCTGGGGGCCGACGGCAACGATCTTATCTCGCTCGCCCCCTTGTGGTCGCGGTTTTTGCCGCGCACACATTTTGTGTCGCCGCATGCACCCTTCCCCTGCGACATGGCGCCCTACGGGCGCCAATGGTTCAGCCTGCAGGACCGCACGCCCGAACGCGTCGTGGCGGGTGTGGCGGCGGCAGCGCCGATCCTCGATGCGTTTCTCGACGCCGAATTGCAGCGCTTCGCCCTGCCGCCCGAGCGCCTGGCGCTCGTCGGCTTCAGCCAAGGCACGATGATGTCGCTTTATGTGGCGCCGCGCCGCGATGTGGCGATCGGCGGCGTGCTCGGCTATTCGGGCGCTTTGGTCGATGCGGCACATTTCGGGGCAGCCGTAAAATCGCGTCCGCCCGTGCTGCTCGTGCACGGCACGGCCGATCCGATCGTGCCGTTCGAGCGCATGGCGGAGGCCGCAACCGCTTTAGATTCGGCAGGTATGGCAGTTGAAACTTTGGCGTGTCCGGGTCTGCCGCACTCGATCGACGAGGCGGGCTTGCAGGCCGGGGCCGAGTTCCTGCGAAACCGGCTCGGCACCGTTTTGCAGGCCTAAAATGTCATGCCCCTGTAACGGGCCAACGCATTGCTTTTGAAGGCAAGATCGCCTATCAAAGAAGGGCTGAAAGTGAACGTCGATTCTCGAAGCGGTTAGCGGAGGGGCAGGCGTGGACGGTGAAGCGTTCGGGGCCCAGGCTTTTGGAGCACTGGCAACAAGATTGGATCCGGCACCGCTGGATCCGCGCCGAGTTCCTTTCGCCGAAATGGGCTCGCGCAGCAGCCGCGCCGAAGCTTGCCCCGCCCTGGTGCTGAACGCCGATTTCCGCCCGCTTTCGTATTTCCCTCTGTCGATCTGGTCCTGGCAGGACGCAATCAAAGCGGTGTTCCAGGATCGCGTGAACGTCGTCTCGGAATACGATCGCGTGGTCCGCTCGCCCTCGCAAGCCTTCCGCCTGCCGTCGGTGATCTCGCTCAAAGAATACGTGCCGGCCGCCCGCCGCCCGGCCTTCACGCGCTTCAACGTGTTCCTGCGCGATCGCTTCGAATGCCAATACTGCGCCGAAGCCTTCCCGGCGCCTGAGCTCACCTTTGACCATGTGGTGCCGCGCTCGCGCGGCGGGCGCACCACGTGGGAAAACGTCGTTACGGCCTGCTCGTGCTGCAATCTCGTCAAAGGCAGCCGCTTGCCGGCCGAGGCCAAAATGTTCCCGCGCCATCGGCCGATCCAGCCGACCTCGGCCGCACTGCAGGAAAACGGCCGCGCCTTTCCGCCCAACTATCTGCACCAGAGCTGGCGCGACTTCCTCTATTGGGATGCGGAACTCGAGCCCATCTGAGCGGGCCGATTTAGGCCGGGATTTTTTCGGGCTTCAGATGCTTCTGGGCCGCACGGATCACTTCGATAAGCCCTTCGCGCGAAACGCGGTCGCGCGCCATCACGGCGCGAACCATCGGATCGTCGATGAGTTCGGCCAGGGGCGGTTCGTCGTGGAGGAAGCGGCGGGTTCGCATGCCGAGCTTATTGCCCGCCAACCATGGCGGAAAAGCGGCAGGTGCGAGAAACCTTTGCGGCAGTCTTAGAGCGGGAGTTTCAGAGGCGCGAGGAAAGCCAGATCGCCGCGCGCGAGCCGGCCTTGATGGCGCCGCGCAAGAGCTCGAAGCCGGGGGCGGCTTCCGCCCCTTGCGCGAGGGCCTCGTCGCGATGCTCGACCTCTTCGCGGCGGAAATCTTCGAGCGTGGCTTTGAGATCGGCTTCGCTGTCGGGCAGGGTCGCGATCTGCTCGCGGTAATGTTCGTCGATCACTTCTTCGACCGCGACCGTGCAGGCCATCGCACCCTTTGGCCCCAGCATCGCGGTCGCAGCCCCCAGCGCAAATCCGGCCACATGCCACAAAGGCTGCAGCACGGTGGGGCGGGCGCGGCGTTCGGGCACGAGGCGCTCGAAAGCTTCGAGATGGCGGCGCTCCTGCTCGGCCATGTGGGCGATCGCGGCGCCGGCCGGGCTCGTGCGGCCGAGCACGGCGAGCTGGCCTTCGTAGATGCGCACGGCCCCGTATTCGCCGGCCAGATTCACGCGCAGCACGCGGTCGATCAGTTTTTCGCCGGCCGGTTCGCCGGGCAGGCCCAGATTGCGTGCGGCAGTCATTGAACGTCGCCCTTCCAGCGTTTCAGCGCCGTCCACCCGGCCGTGAGGCCGAGCGCCGTCGCGATCAGCATATTATAGGCCGCCATCGACAGCCCGGCCAGGGTCCAAGCCGGCGAATCGCAGCGCACGATGGGGGCTGCCAGCAGGCGGGCGCGCAATTCCTCGAGGCTGGCCGCGGGGCCTTGGGCGCTGCCGCAGGCACTCGTCCCCTGCCACCAATGCTGCTCGACGCCCACATGGAAGCCGCCAATGCCGGCGGTCGTGGCCAAGCAAATCGAAGCCCCGGCCAGGCACAGCGCCCCCGCTCGGCCCGGCAGCACGGTGCCAAGGATGGCGAGCGGGATCGCTCCCCAATACGGGTAGCGCTGCCAATAGCAGAGCTCGCACGGCGCCAAGCCGCCCAAATGCTGGAAGGCCAAGGCCGCCCCCAGCGTGGCTGCCGATCCAACGGCAACGGCCGCCGCCTGCATGCGCAAATTCGATTTCATCGCCGCGATCCTAGCTTCGCGAGGAGCGAATCCCAAGGGGTTGACCCCGGCAAATTCGCCCCTATTATCGCCGCTTCGTTCGGCCCGGTGCCCCAGTGGCGAAACGGTAGACGCGGCAGACTCAAAATCTGTTGTCCGCAAGGACATGTTGGTTCAAGTCCGACCTGGGGCACCACCGACGGCCGAAACATTTTCCGCCAAGCCGCAAGCTTGGCGCATCGAGAATACGCAGGCGCCGCGCCCCGGCGTGTTCTTCCCCGACGCTCGCGCTCTGCGCGATACCGACCGCCAGCTCGCGGCATCGCCTTGAGCCGATATGGCCGAGTTGCATTATTCTGATCCTCGATGCCGGTACAACGATTGCCGGACGCTGGGCTGTGAATCGGCGTGAACGAGGTGGCCCGAGGCGCCCGTCAAATCTTGGCGGCGGCCGGTTCGCAAAACCGCGGCAGCCGCGCGGAAAGACGACAGAATTCACCGGCTCCAGCGGGGAGCCTCAGAGGGAGGACAAAAAATGGCCGACGCAATTTCGCCCGTCCGGTGGGGCATTCTCAGCACCGCCAAGATCGGCCGGGAGAAAGTCGTTCCCGGCATGCTGCGCAGCAAGGACCTGCAGATCGTCGCAGTGGCATCGCGCGACGCCGCACGGGCCGCCGAGTTTGCAGCCGCGTGCGGGGCTGCGCGCGCCTTTGGATCGTACGAAGCGCTGCTGGCCGACCCGGAGGTGGAGGCGATCTACAACCCGCTGCCGAACCATCTGCACGTGCCCTTCACGCTGGCGGCGGCACGTGCGGGAAAACACGTGCTGTGCGAAAAGCCCATCGCCATCACCGCAGCGGAAGCCGAGGCATTGCGCGATGTGCCGCCCGGAATCCATGTCGCCGAGGCCTTCATGATCCGCCATCACCCGCAGTGGCAGAAGGCGATCGAGATTGTGGCGTCGGGGCAGATTGGCGAATTGCGCGCCGTCCAGGTCGCGTTCAGCTATTTCAATGCCGATCCCGCGAACATCCGCAACCGCAAGGACATTGGCGGCGGCGGCCTGCTCGATATCGGCTGCTACGCGCTCATGTCGGGGCGTCTGCTCTTCGGCGCCGATCCAATGCGGGCGACGGCAATCATCGAGCGTTCGGCTGCGTTCGGCACGGACACGCTGTCCAGCGGCCTGTTCGATTTCGGCGCCGGACGCCATCTTGGCTTCAGCGTCTCGACGCAACTCGTGCCGTTCCAGCGAGTCCAAGCGCTGGGGACGAAGGGCCGCATCGAGATCGAGATCCCCTTCAACCCCCCACCCGACGCGGCGACGCGGATCTTCATCGATGACGGCACGCGCCTGGGCGGCCGTAATGCCCGCGAGATCGCCTTCCCGCCGGTCGATCAGTACCAGTTGCAGGCGGAAGCCTTCGGCCGGACGGTCCGCGGCCTCGCCCCCGTCGTCGGCGGCATCGAGGATGCGATCCTAAACATGCGGGCACTCGACGCGCTGGTGCGCGCCGGCGACAGCGGTCGCTGGGAGGTGGTGTAGCTGGGCAGCAGCCGGGAGACCGCGAATCGTTCTGTGCCCATCGCTGCCGCATCTAGGGTTTCCCGATGACGCGCCCACCCGTGGCGCCTTGCGGGCGGGCGTGCCGATCTCGCGAAACTCCGGCCGCTTGTGTCGGAAAATCCCGCGCGCGCAGCAGGTCTGGCCGATCGCGGCACGCTCGCACCGGGCGTGCGCCTCCACAATTAAGGTTTTTGTCGCGCTTCTGAAACAAATTTGCCCGACAAACTTCACGCGGGCGTAACTCTCTGTCCGCCATATGCCGCGTATCCCGAACGCCTTGCCGAAGGGAATGCGCATGCTGCAGATCGTCGATCTGACCAAACGTTTTGGCACCACAGCCGCCGTCGATGGCGTGAGCATCGACCTCGCCGAGGGCGCGATGGTCGGCATCATCGGCCGTTCGGGGGCCGGCAAATCGACGCTACTGCGTATGATCAATCGCCTCGCCGATCCCACCAGCGGCCGTATCCTCGCGGGCGATATCGATGTGGCGAGCCTGAAGGGTGCGGCCCTGCGCAAATGGCGCGCCCAGTGCGCGATGATCTTCCAGCAATTCAATCTCGTTAAGCGGCTCGACGTGGTCACCAACGTGCTCGTCGGCAGACTCGCCTATCGCAGCCTCGTGCCGTCGCTGCTGATGCAGTTCTCGGCCGCCGAACGTGCACTCGCCATTCGCTGCCTCGAGCGCGTGGACATCGCCGAACTTGCCCTGCAGCGCGCCGACACGCTGTCGGGCGGCCAGCAGCAGCGCGTGGCCATCGCGCGCGCGCTGAGCCAGCAGCCGCGCATGATCTTGGCCGACGAGCCGATCGCATCGCTCGATCCGCGCAGTGCGCGCATGGTCATGGACACGCTCGCGCGCATCAACCGCGCGGACGGCATCACGGTCGTGGTGAATCTGCACGATCTTGACGCCGCACGCACCTACTGCAAGCGCATCGTCGGTATGCGCGGCGGCAAAATCGTGTTCGACGGCACGCCCGACATGCTCGACACGGCCGCCGTGCGTGCGATCTACGGCGACGACGTATCGGCCGAATCCGGCGCGGATGCCGGTTTCTCGCGCCTCGTCGCCACGGAAGCGGCTGCGCGCGCCGATGCGCCGCGTCAACTCGCAAACTGATTTTTCCACCCCGCCAACCAGGAGTCCCACAATGAAAACAACCCGCCGTCAAATCATCGCCGGTGCCGCCGGTGCCGCGCTGTTCGCGCCCGCCATTGCTGCAACCCGTGCGCAGGCGCAGGCCAGCTGGCGCGCCCAGTTCCCGGTGCTGAACGTCGCCGTCATTCCGGCGGAAAATCAGCAGACGGTGATGAGCCGCTACGCGGCCCTGCAGGCGTATCTGGCACGCACGTTCGGCGTCGAAGTGCGCTTGTTCACGGCAACCGACTATGCCGGCATCATCGAAGCCCAGCGCGCCAGACGCGTCGAAATGGCATTCCATGGACCCGCCTCGTATGCGCGCGCATTCGAGGTCACGCAAGGCAACGTCGAGCCGATCGTGATCGAAACCGACATCAACGGCGTGGCGCTCTATCGCTCGGTCATCGTCGTGCGCGCCGACAATGCGGCAAAATCGATCGAAGATCTGCGGGGCAAAACGCTGGCCTTTGTCGACCCCAATTCGATGTCCGGGTTCGTTGCGCCCAACTTCTTCCTCTCCAAGGCCGGCACGCCCGCCAATACCTATTTCTCGCGCACTGGCTTTGCCGGGAGCCACGACAACGTGGCGCTGGCCGTCGTCAACGGACAGTACGATGCGGGATTCGTGTGGTTCCGTTCTGCGTCAGACAGCGTGTTCCAGCGCATGTGGGACAAGAACCTGATCCCGAAGGACTCGGTGCGCGTCGTGTGGACGTCGCCCGATATCCCGGAAAGCCCCTGGGTGGTGCGCAAGGACCTGCCGCAAGCGATGCGCGACGATTTGCGTAAGGCGATGCTCGACATGGTCAATGTCGATCCGGAAGGTTTCAAGCAGATCACTGCGGGCAACTCGAAGGGCTTCGTGCCCGGCTCGCATGCGGTCTACGAGCCGGTGCTCGAAATGATCCGTTTCAACCAGACCCAGCGTCGCGGCTCCTGACCGACAGATGGCCGCCTCGCCGACGAATCTCGACGCGGTCGAACGGTTCGAGACCGCCTGGCAGAGCCAGCGCCGCGACAAGCGGCGCCAGCTCTGGCTGGGCGGTCTCGTACTGCTCGTATGCACGGCCTTGGCCGTGTACATGGCCGAGGTCAACCCGCGCAATCTGATCGAGGGCTTGCCGGGTGCGTGGAATTACATCTGGCGCACAGTACCCGTGCTGCGCATCGAGACCTTCCGCGCCGACATGGCGGAATGGTACTGGGGCTTCTGGCACTGGCTCAAACTTCTGCTTGAAACTATTCTGATCGCGGGCCTTGCGACGTTGCTCGCTTTCGGGGCAGCCTTTGTCGGCTGCTTCTACGCGTCGGCCAATCTCAACGGTTCGCGCACCGGCGTGTGGGTCGTACGGCGCATCTTCGAAATTTTCCGCGCTGTCCCTGAGCTCGTTTACGCGCTCATTTTCGTGTTCGCGTTTGGGCTTGGCGCGTTCCCCGGCATGCTGGCGATCGCGATCCATTCGACGGGCGCGCTTGGCAAGCTGTTTGCCGAAGTGAACGAAAACGTCGACACGCGCTCGGTCGAGGGCGTGCAGTCGGCAGGTGCATCCTGGTGGCAGACGATGGTGTTCGCCGTGTCGCCCCAGGTGATGCCCAACTATGTGAGCTACGCGCTGCTGCGCTTCGAGATCAATGTGCGCTCGGCCGCTGTGCTGGGTTTCGTGGGCGCAGGCGGTATCGGCGAAGAGTTGCTGCTGGCCGTGCGCCAGTTCATCTATCCGGAAATTTCGGCCATTCTCTTGATGATCATTGCGACCGTTGCGGTCATCGACATGGTGTGCGAGCGGCTGCGCTCGGGCCTGATGGGTGAGGGGCGCCAATGACGAATCCGCGCATGGAAACGGCCCTGCCGCACGCAAGCGAAATCGCCGCCTTGCAGGCCCGCTATCCGCAGATCTACGCGGCCGAGCAGCGCCGCAAGCTCAAGCAGATCGCGATCGCGGCGGCGATCGCTTGTTTTGTGGGCTTCGGCTTCTGGTGGATCGGCATGGGCTGGGACCGCTTCTTCGCCGGCCTCGGCAAGCTCGGCTGGCTGTTCCAGTTCCTGTTTCCGCCCAACAGCGGCGGTTGGTTCACGTATTTTCTGACCGGCATGGGCGAAACGCTGGCAATGGCGTTTTTGGGTACGATGCTGGCGGCTCTCGCCGCCATCCCGCTCGGGTTTCTCGCCGCGCGCAACATCGTCTCGAACCGCATCTTCCATTTCGGCATAAGGCGCAGCCTGGACGGGTTTCGCGGCGTGGACGCGTTGATCTGGGCGCTCGTGTTCGTGAGCGCTGTTGGCTTGGGGCCGTTTGCGGGCGTGATGGCGCTTGCTTTGTCGGACGTCGGCACGCTTTCGAAGCTGTTCTCGGAAGCCATCGAAAACGTCGAGCGCGAGCAGGGCGAAGGTGTTCGCGCCGCCGGCGCGAGCCGTCTTCTGGAAATGCGCTTTTCCGTGGTGCCGCAGGTGCTGCCGGTGTTCGTTTCGAACGTGCTCTACTATTTCGAGAGCAACACGCGCTCTGCCACGGTGCTGGGCGTCGTGGGTGCCGGCGGCATCGGGCTTGCTCTCGCCGACCGCATCCGCATCAACGATTGGGACCAAGTCTGCTTCATCGTGATCATGATTCTGATCACGGTCTCGATCATCGACGTGGTGTCGCGCAGCTTGCGCGAAAAACTCGTCGGCAAGCAGCCGCTGCCGGCGTGAGTGCCGGTCTAGGGCGCTTCGACCGTGAGCTGCACGCGGTCGGCGGCGAAGCTCGTCATGCCGAAATCGATCGGCACGTCGTCGGCAGACACGTTCACGCTCTCTGTCACCAGCACGGGGCGGGCCGGGGTGAGTGCGAGCAATTCGATCTCGTCGGCCTCCGCCAAGCGTGCCGTGATGCGCGTCCATTTGCGCCGATAGTCGCCGTGGCCAATGGCCGCCATGGCTTTGGAAATCGAGCGGTGTGTGCGCAGCGCTTCGGCAATGCCGGGCAAACGTTCGGCCGGAAAGAAATGCAGCGCATAGCTCGTCGGGCTGCCGTCGGCACTGCCGACCGAGCGCCACGCCACGACCGGCCGGCCCACGCGCAAACCAAGCGCTTTGGCGATCGGTTTGGCCGCGAACACTTCGGCGATGCCGAGAATTTCGTGGTGCGGCGCACGGCCCTGGCGCAGCAGGTTTTCGGAAAAGCGCGTACGCGGCCCAAGCGCGTATTCGACGGCCGCCCCCACCAGAAACGAGCCGCGCCCGCGTTCAACGCGCACAAGGCCGCGCTGTACGAGCCCGCCGATGGCGCGCCGCACCGTATGCCGGTTCACGCCGAACCGGCGCGCAAGGGCACCTTCCGATTCCAACCGCTCGCCCGGCTTGTTGCCGCGCGCGGCGATCTCGCGGAACAGCGCTTCTTCGATGCGTTTCCACACGGCCGGGCTCGTGTCGTCGCCGTAGATCGGTTCCATCCAACGCCCTCCTTCTCCGCGTCCGCAAAGCGCCACAAAAACTTCTCGTGCCCGCGCTATTTGAGGGGCTGCCATCCGCCTTATCTTATATAGACAAGTTTGCCGGATTGGTCTAAATACACTTGTATAGACAAGTTGGATGAATCGCAAATGACAGTTTCCGTATCCGACCCCGCACCCGTAGGCGACGCTGCGAACGCCGCACGCCAGCGCTGGATGCGCGTGCTGGCGAAAGCCCTGCCGGGCGAGTTGGCCGCAGCGTGTGCGGCACTGGGGCAGATGCCACGCGCAGCGTTCGTGCGTCCGCCCGAAACGGGATTGGCATTGCTGCGCGGCCGCATCGGCGGGCGCGGGGCGCCGTTCAATTTCGGCGAAGCCACGGTCACGCGCTGCGTCGTGCGGCTTGCGGGCGACGCGGCAGGGCCGATGGGCTTCGGCTATGTAATGGGCCGCGACAAAAACCGCGCCGAACAGGCAGCGCTGCTCGATGCGCTTTTGCAGCGCGGCAACGCAGAAGCAGCGCGCCAGATCGATCGGCTCGAAGCAGCGCAGGCCGCACGCGTTGCGGCACAAGCAGCGCATGCCGCGACCAGCAAGGTCGATTTTTTCACGCTTGTGCGGGAATAGAGGATGCGTGCAATGCAAACCGGTTTCGCCGATCCCGTTGCCGATGCCCAAGCCGCCTTCCGCGCCGTGCTCGATGCGATGGCGCGCCCGGGCCGTTTGGCGAATTTTGCCGCCCCGACCGAGTTGCCGCCGGGCTTCTGCCGTGCGGCTGCCGCGTTGGCGTTGACCTTGGCCGATATGGATACGCCCGTCTGGCTGAGCCCGGCATGCGCACCGGCTGCCGATTGGCTTCGCTTCCATTGCAGTGCGCGCGTTGCGGCAAGCCCGGCGGGTGCACGCTTTGCATTTGCGACGGCGGCCGAATGCCCGCCGCTCGCCGGTTTCGACCTTGGCACCAACGAATATCCCGACCAATCGACAACGCTTGTGCTCGAAGTGCCGAGCCTGGCGCATCGCGGCGCACTTGCGCTGCGCGGCCCCGGCATCGAGACGGTCGAACATGTCGGCATTGCCGGTCTGCCGAGCGGCTTCTGGGGCCAGCGCGACATGCTGCACGAGCTGTTCCCGCGGGGCCTCGACATTGTGTTTGTTGCGGGCGATAGCGCGCTTGCATTGCCGCGCACCACGCGCGTGGAGGGATAGGCCATGTACGTTGCCGTCAAAGGCGGGGCCAAGGCGATCGAAGCCTCGCATGCGCTGCTCGACCAGGCACGGCGCGGCGATCCTGCCACGCCCGAACTGTCGCTGATGCAGATCGCAAGCCAGCTCACGCTATCGGTCGATCGCGTGATGGCGGAAGGCTCTCTCTACGACCGCGAGCTTGCGGCCCTTGCCGTCAAACAGGCGCGCGGCGATCTCGTCGAAGCGATCTTTCTGCTGCGCGCCTATCGCACCACCTTGCCGCGCCTGGCCGAATCGCTGCCGGTCGATACCGACAAGATGCGCCCGATCCGGCGCATTTCCGCCGCGTACAAAGATCTGCCGGGCGGCCAAATGCTGGGACCGACTTTCGACTACACGCACCGCCTGCTCGATTTTGCGCTTGCCGCCGAGGGGACGCGCAAAACGGTCGAGCCTGTCGCGGACGCGCCGCAAGCCGATTGCCCGCGTGCGCTCGACATTCTCGACCGCGAAGGCCTCATCGAGCAGGTCGACGAAAGCGACGCAAGCCCGCCTGATCTCACGCGCGATCCGCTGCAGTTCCCGGCGGAGCGCGCGTTGCGCCTCCAGAATCTGGCGCGCGGCGACGAAGGCTTCCTGCTTGCTTTGGGCTATTCGACACAGCGCGGCTATTCCTCCACCCATCCGTTTGCGGGCGAAATCCGCATCGGCGACGTCGATGTGGAGATCGTGCCCGAAGAGCTCGGCTTTGCCGTGTGCATCGGCGAGGTTCGCGTGACCGAGTGCGAGATGATCAACCAGTTCCAGGGTTCGCGCGAAAAACCCGCCCAGTTCACGCGCGGCTACGGGCTCGTGTTCGGCGAGGGCGAGCGCAAGGCGATGGCGATGGCGCTCGTCGACCGCTCGCTGCGCGCGGGCGAGCTCGGCGAGGAACGCACGTCGCCTGCCCAAGACGAAGAATTTGTGCTGTCGCACGCCGACAATGTCGAAGCCTCGGGCTTCGTGCAGCATCTGAAGCTGCCGCACTACGTCGACTTCCAATCCGAGCTCAATCTCATCCGGCGCATCCGCGCCGACCAAACGCGCGAGGCGGCCGAATGATCGAAGGCTACAATTTCGCCTATCTCGACGAGCAGACCAAGCGCATGATCCGCCGTGCGCTGCTGAAGGCCGTCGCGATCCCCGGCTACCAGGTGCCGTTCGCGAGTCGCGAGATGCCGCTGCCCTACGGCTGGGGTACGGGCGGCATCCAGGTGACGGCCGCCATCGTCGGCAGCGGAGACGTTCTGAAAGTCATCGACCAAGGTGCCGACGACACGACCAACGCCGTGTCGATCCGCCGCCTGTTCGCCAACACGACCGACGTCGCCACGACCGAGCGCACAGCCGAGGCGACGATCATCCAAACGCGCCATCGCATCCCCGAAGCCCCGCTCCGCGAAGGCCAGATCATGGTCTTCCAGGTGCCGATCCCCGAGCCGCTGCGCTGGCTCGAGCCGCGCGAGGCGGAAACGCGGCGCATGCACGCGCACGCCGACTATTCGATCATGCATGTGAAGCTCTACGAAGACGTGGCGCGCTTCGGCCATATCGCCACGGGCTACGACTATCCGGTCGTCGTCGACGGGCGCTATCTGATGAAGCCCTCGCCGATCCCCAAATTCGACAATCCCAAGCTCGACCGCAGCCCTGCCTTAATGCTGTTCGGGGCCGGGCGCGAAAAGCGCATCTATGCGGTCCCGCCCTATACGGCCGTGCGTTCGCTCGATTTCGAAGACCATCCGTTCCGCATCGAGAAATGGGACGAGAGCTGTGCTCTCTGCGGGGCTACCGACTCGTTCCTCGACGAGATCGTCGTCGACGACCGCAACAAGCGCATGTTCGTGTGCTCGGACAGCGACTATTGCCAGACGCGCCGCGCGCACGGCCACGGCCCCGCAACCGACACTAAGGAAGCCGCCGAATGAGCGCGAGCAGCGACGAACCGATTCTGCGCGTCGAGGGCTTGCGCAAGAATTTCGGCGCCCGCGCGGTGTGCGACGGCATCTCGTTCGATCTGTGGCCGGGCGAAGTTTTGGCTGTCGTCGGCGAATCGGGGGCGGGCAAAACCTCGCTCCTCAAATGCCTGTCGGGCCAGACGCCGATCGATGCAGGCCACGCTTACTATCGCAACGCCAAGGGTCGCGAGATCGACATTGCGGCGAGCGACGAAACGCTGTTGAAGCGCCTGCAGCGCACCGAGTGGGGCCTCATCCACCAGAACCCGCGCGACGGGTTGCGCTTCGGCGTGTCGGCGGGTGCGAATGTCGGCGAACGGCTGATGGCGCTGGGTGCCCGCAACTACGGCAATATCCGCAACGAGTCGTCCGACTGGCTGCAGCGGCTCGAAATTTCGGGCGACCGCATCGACGATCTGCCGTCGAAATTTTCGGGCGGCATGCAGCAGCGCCTGCAGATCGCGCGCAATCTCGTGACCAAACCGCGCCTTGTGTTCATGGACGAGCCGACCGGCGGGCTCGACGTTTCGGTGCAAGCGCGCCTGCTCGACCTCTTGCGCGTGCTCGTGCGCGATCTGGGGCTGGCGGCCGTGCTCGTCACGCACGATCTGGCGGTCGCCCGCCTGCTCGGCGACCGGCTCTTGGTGATGAAGGACGGCAAAGCGGTCGAACTCGGCCTCGTCGACCAAGTGCTCGACGATCCGCAAACGCCCTACGCGCAACTGCTCGTTTCCTCGGTGCTGCAGATATGAACACGCTGCTCGAAGTGCGCGACTTGCGCAAAAGCTTCCGCCTGCACAATCGCGGCGGTCTCGAATTGCCGGTCCTTGGCGGCGTGTCGCTCGATGCGTTCGCGGGCGAATGCCTCGTGCTCGCAGGCCCTTCGGGGGCCGGCAAATCGACGCTGCTGCGCTGCGTCTACGGTAACTATGTTGCCGATACGGGCTCGATCAAAATCGCCGATGGGGCGGCAAAGGTCGAGATCGTGGGGGCAGGCCACCGCACGATCCTCGATCTGCGCCGCCGCACGCTCGGCTATGTGAGCCAGTTTCTGCGTGCGATCCCGCGCGTGGGCGCGCGCGACGTCGTCGCCGAACCGTTGCGCCGCATCGGCTGGGACGAAGACCGCGCGCGCGAACGGGCCGGCACTTTGCTCGACGGCCTCGGCATTGCCCAAAAAATGTGGGATCTGCCGCCCGCCACATTTTCAGGCGGCGAGCAGCAGCGCGTCAATCTTGCGCGCGGCTTTGCGGTCGAGTATCCGCTGATGCTGCTCGACGAGCCGACCTCTGCCCTCGATGCCGAGAACCGCCGCCGCGTGGTGGCGCTCATCGAGGCCGCCAAATCGCGCGGGGCCGCAGTCCTCGGCGTGTTCCACGACCACGACATGGCCGACGCCGTCGGCACGCGCATTTTCAACGTCGAACCCGTACGGATGGCCGCATGAGCAGCGAAATCGTGTTCCGCAATGCGCGCGTGGTGTTGCGCGACCGCGTCCTCGAAGGCGCGGCGGTGCGCATCGCGAACGGCCGCATTGCCGACATCGCCGAAAGCGGCAGTGCCGTCGGTACGGACCTCGACGGCGATTTTCTGATGCCGGGCTTCGTCGAGCTGCACACCGACAATCTTGAAAAGCACATGAGCCCGCGTCCCGGCGTGCACTGGCCCGCCGAAGAAGCGGTGATGGCGCACGATGCGCAGATCGCCGCGGCCGGCATCGTGACGGTATTCGACGCTGTCGGTTTGGGCGACGTATTCGAGCGCAGCGACCGCGTGGAAAATCTCGAGCGCATGCATGCGGCTTTGATGGCGACGGGGGCGGTCGGCGCATTGCGCGCCGAGCACCTCATCCATGTGCGCTGCGAGGTGACCTATCCGAACGTCGAAGCGCTCGCCTTGCGGATGATGGATTTCCCCGAGGTCAAGCTCGCCTCGATCATGGACCACACGCCGGGCCAGCGGCAGTTTGTGGACGAGGGCAAGCTTCGCCTCTACTACACCAAAAAATACGCGATGACCGACGAAGCCTTCCGCGCCTTCGTGGCAGAGCGCCATCACATGCACCAGAACTACGCCGTCGTGAACCGGCGCCTGCTCGTCGATCACGCGCATCGCAAGGGTATTGCACTCGCCAGCCACGACGACGCCACGCTTGCGCATGTCGACGAGGCGATCCGCGACCGCATGCAGATCGCCGAATTCCCGACCACGCCGGAAGCCGCTGCGGCCTCGCACGCGGCAGGTTTGGCCGTGCTCGTTGGTGGGCCCAATCTGGTGCTCGGCGGCTCGCACTCGGGCAACGTCGCGGCCGTCGATCTTGCGCGCACCGGCCATGTCGACATCGTGTCGTCGGACTACGTGCCCGCGAGCATTCTGCCGGCAGCACTCAAGCTGGCCCAAGCCGGGATCGGCATCGATCTGGCCGAAGCGGTTGCCAAGATCAGCTACAACCCCGCCCATTCGGTGGGGCTCGACGACCGCGGCGAAATCGCCGTCGGCAAGCGCGCGGATCTCGTGCGCGCGCGTATCGCAGGCGAGTTGGCGCAGATCCGCGAAGTGTGGCGCGAAGGGCGCCGCGTCGTTTGAGGCCGGGAGCGCTTGCGTATGTGATGGGCCCGTCGGGTGCGGGCAAAGACACGCTGCTGAATGCTGCACGCGCGTCGCTCGACGGACAGGGCTTTGCGTTTGCGCATCGCTACATCACGCGCCCGCCGGTGCCGGGCGACGAAGTGTTTGTGCCGCTCACGACGCAGGAATTCGCAGCGCGCAAAGCCGCCGGGCTGTTCGCGTTCGACTGGCAGGCGCGCGACGTCGGCTACGCGATCGGTTCGGAGATTGCGCACTGGCGCCAAGCGGGATTGACTGTCGTTGTATCCGGCAGTCGGGCCGATTGGGCCGCCGGCAAACCCGCTGCGGCCGGTGCGATTCCTGTGCTGATCGAAGCAAGCTCTGCGGTTCTTGCCGCGCGCTTGGCCGCGCGTGCGCGCGAAGATGCAGCCGAGATCGAAGCGCGATTGGCGCGCGCAGCAGCCCTTGAAACCGCGATCCCAAATGCTGTGCGCATCGACAATAGCGGCGCGCTCGACGCGTCCGTCGCGGCCTTCGTCGCCGCCCTCAAGCAGATCCAAGCGGTAAGCGCCGCGTAAGCACGAAATCGGCGCCGGCTTCAGGCTCGGTGAACAATGCGATTTCGCGTACGGCAAGCGGGTGCTTCAACATGTCGGAAGTTGCGGCCGCTAGTTCGGGCTCGAGCCTTGTCGCCGTTGCATCGTCGAGCTGCCCGGACAACGTCATGTGGAAGCGGAACGTGTCGAATACGTAAGGATAGCCCCAGCGCACGAGGTGCTCGTCTTCGCGCGCGCTCAAGCCGCCTTTGCGCCGCTTTGCGAGCTCGACTTCGTCGGCGGGCGCGCGGAAAAAATCGAAATCGCGCACGCACGCATCGGCAAGCGCATGCAGAGCCGGAGAATGCGTGCCGGGCACGATCGCGAGGAACCGACCAAGCTTTGCTACGCGCATATCCGGCACGTCGAACGGGGCGGTGCGGCGCGCGAAGTCGACAAGGGCCGCAACGAGTTCGGCTTCGCTTTTGCCATGTGCGAGTGCAAAAGGCGGCTTCAGCGTGGCGTGGAAACCGTAGCGGCGCGGATCGGCAACGACGGATGCGTCGCAGTCGAACACCGCGCCGGTTTCGGGATTGCGGCCAAGCCAGCGATTGGCGAAATCCCACAAAGGATCGTCGGCTGTGGGTACGTAATAGATCGCGTAGCGCATAAGCCGGACTATGGCGCGGCGCATCGATCTTGTCTGCCGGATTTCGAAGCCCTATAAAAATTCCGGGCCGACCGGCCCATTCGAGGGGGCAGCCGCTGATGTTCGACGGATTGAAAGGCGGCCCGCGGCCGCCGGGGTGGCGCGGCGATGTCGGCTTCGTCTTCATGCTCGGCGCGCTGATGGCGATCACGCCCAGTGCGGTCGATATGTATCTGCCCGCCTTGCCGACGATCGGGCGCGCCTTCAACGCGACGCAAGACCAGGTGCAACTGTCGCTGTCCGGCTTTTTCCTCGCCTTTGCGTTCGGCCAATTGGCCTGGGGGCCGATCGGCGACCGTTACGGGCGCCGCGGTCCGACCTTGATGGGCATTGCGCTGTTCGCAGTCGGAAGTATTGGCTGCAGTTTCGCACGCGATCCGATCGAACTCGCCTTGTGGCGCGTGGTGCAGGCATTGGGGGCGGCCGCCGCCGTCGTGCTGGGGCGCGCCATGGTGCGCGACGTGTTCGACCGCGACCGCAGTGCAAGCGTCATGTCGCTGATGATGCTGGTGATGGGTGCAGCCCCGATGCTTGCGCCCATCCTCGGCAGCCAAGTGCTGAAGCTGTTCGATTGGCGCGCGATCTTCTGGGTGCTAGCCGTCCTCGGGCTCGTTGCGGGTTTGCCCTTGCTGCGCCAGCCCGAAACCTTGCCGCTTGATCGACGCCGCTCAGCCGGTTTTTCGTCGGTCATGGGCGCCTATATGCGTCTGCTGCGAGATCCGCGCTATCTCGGCTACGTTATCGGCGGGGCCGGGATCTTCGGCGCGATGTTCGCGTACATCTCGGGCACGCCGTTTGTGTATATCGAGCTCTACGGCGTGGCACCCGACACGTACGGCTTGCTGTTCGCGCTCAATGTCGTGGGCATGATGGGCTCGAACTATCTGAACAGTCGCCTTGTGCTGAGCATGGGTAGCGATGCGGCACTGCGCATCGGGCTGGTGGCGTCGGTCGTGTGCGGGGCCGTGCTGTTGGTCATCGCAGCCACCGGCGCTTTCGGCCTTGCGGGCATCGTCGCAGGCTTGCTGTGCATGCTTGCTTGCATGGGCCTCATCGGCTCAAACGCGATGGCGGGGGCGCTCGCCGACCATCCGCAGATTGCCGGTGCGGCTTCGGCCCTTGCTGGGTTCACACAGTTCGTGCTGGGTGCCGTTTCGGGCTTGATGGTCGCATTGTTGGCCGACGGCACCGCCGTGCCGATGTGCGCCACGATGTTTGCGATGGCGCTGCTCGGCTTCGGCGCCCATGCCTTGCTGGTCGGCAAACGTCCGGCGGTTGCGTGATGCCGAAATTCGCCGCCAACCTCTCGTTCCTCTACAACGAACACGCATTTCTCGACCGTTTCGCCGCCGCCGCCGCCGACGGTTTTCGCGCGGTCGAGTTCTTGTTCCCCTACGACGAAACGCCGGCGCGCGTGGCCGCTGCCGCCAAAGCGGCCGGTGTCGCCATCGTGCTGTTCAACCTGCCGCCCGGCAATTGGGAACGCGGCGAGCGCGGGCTTGCCGCCCTCAAAGGCCGCGAAGCCGAATTCGACGCGGCCCTTGCCAAAGCGCTCGACTATGCGGATGCGCTGGCGTGCCCGCGCGTGCACGCGATGGCCGGGCGCGTCGACGATGGGGCCGATTTCGCCACGTATCTTGCCAATCTGCGTCGGGCCGCACCCGTTGCCGAAGCGCGCGGCATTGGGCTTGCGATCGAGCCCATCAACACGCGCGACATACCGGGCTATTTCCTCAATCGACAAGACGAAGCGCACGCTATCTGCACGGCGGTGGGCTCGTCGGCGTTAGGCGTGCAGATGGATCTCTATCATTGCCAAATCGTCGAGGGCGATGTGGCGCGCAAGATCGAAAAGTTCCTGCCGGGCGTGTGCCACATGCAGATCGCCGGTGTGCCCGACCGGCACGAGCCCAGCGAAGGCGAGCTTGCCTATCCGTATCTGTTCGATCTCATCGATCGCCTTGGCTATGCGGGCCATATCGGCTGCGAATATCGGCCGCGCGGCGGCACGTCGGCGGGCTTGGGCTGGCTCAAGCCCTATTTGGCGTAACCGCGCGCAAGGGCGCGCGCAAAGCGCACGCCGATCGCAAGCAAGATGGCCGCACTGGCGAGGAACAGCGGCTCGGCGCCGAAGCGGTCGAACGCCGCCCCGCCGGCGGCAACGCCAACGGCTTGGCCCGCGAAGAACACGGCCGCAAACGTCGCCACCGCATGGCCGCGCGCGTGCGGCAGCATCTGCGTTGCCTCCGTCTGCAGCGAGGAATGCATCGCAAAGAAACCCCAGCCCATCATGGCCAGCAGCGGCCCCGCATAGAACGCGTCCGGAATCGCGGCAAGTCCCGCAAAAGCGACAGCCAACGCGCAAGCACCCAGCAAAGGCACGCGACCCGCAGGTGCGGCCCCGAAGAGGCGCGCGAATGTGAAGGCAAACACAAGGCCGCCCGCGCCGAAGGTGAGAAGCACGAGCCCCGCCGTCGCAAGATCGAGCGCAAAGCGCGTCTGCAGATCGGCCGCAACGAAGGCCAAGCTGCCATAGAAGAAAAATCCCTCCAACGCGACCGTCGCCAGCACCATGCGCGCGCGCGGGTTTGCAACCCAGCCATAGCCCGGATTGGCGCTTGCCGCACTTGGCGCCCTTGCGGGGGCGTTGCGCAGGATCGAGGCCAGCACAACGGCACCCAAGCCGAACGCCGCCGCCAAAACCAAAAACACGCCCTGCCAGCCGAGGGCCGCACCGACCACGCCGCCGCCGACTTGGCCCGCCATCGTGCCGAGAATCTGCATCGACGAGAGGCGGATCAAAGCGCGCTGGCGCTGCTCGTAGGCGACACTGTCGCCGATATAGGCAATGCCGAGAGGGATGATGCCGCCCGCACATGCCCCTGCAATCGCACGCAGCACGATCAGCATGTCGAGCGAGGTGGCAAGCGCGCACGCCCCCGTCGCCAAGGCTGCCGCGAGTGCCGCCGCCGCGATCGTCTGCGGCTTTCCCCAAAGGTCGCCAATGCGCCCCGAGACGAACTGCACGCCGCCATAGGCGATCGAATAGGCCGTGATCACAATGCCGACCGCACCTGGCAGCGTGCCGAAACGCTCGGCAAGATCGGGCAACAGCGGGTCGACCGCGCGCAGCGTGGCCGCACTTGCCATCGTGCACATCAGCACGCCGACCAAAGCGGGGCCTGTCTTCACGAAAGCGACGCGCGGATATCGGCCGAACGGTCCCATAGATTTGGCTGGATCGCGGCGGCGTAGCCGGACACGAAATTTTTTATGGCCCCCGTCGCCGGATCGAATACATGGCGCGCGACCGCCCCGATATTGGCGCCATAGACATGGATTGCGACCGACACGCGGTCGGCATAGGCATTCGCCACTTCGTGGATATCGCCGCTCTGTGGCCCAAGCGTGCTGAGCTGGCCTTGTTCGAGCCGCTCTTCGCCCGCCGCTTCAAGCTTACCGTCGGCTTTGCGCGCGAAAAATCGGCACTGTTCGGCGCCGCGCAGAATGCCGATGAGGCCCCAGACCGTGTGGTCGTGAATCGGCGTTTTCTGGCCCGGCCCCCACACGAAACTCGCCACGCTGAAACGCTCGAGAGGGTCGCAATGCAGCAGGTACTGGCGGTAATGCACCGGATCTGGCTCGGCAAACGCAGGCGGCAACCAATCGTCGCTTGCGATCAGCGTGCGCAACAGCGGTCCGAGTTTGGCGTGCGCGTCTGCTTCGTCGAGGCCGTCCGGGCCCATCACCCGCGTGGCGGCCACAACGAAGTCGCGCAAGCGTTTCATGCCTTGGCCGCACGCGGGCGGATATGCGTCTGGCCCATGAAAGCCTGCAAGGGTGCGGGCAGGCGCACGCTGCCGTCGGCTTCCTGGTTGTTCTCGAGGATCGCGATCATGGCGCGGCCGAGCGCAATACCCGTGCCGTTCAGGGTGTGCGCGTAGAGCGGCTTTTCCTTTGGCCCCTTGCGGTAGCGGATATTGAGGCGCCGCGCCTGGTAGTCGGTGCAGTTCGACGTACTCGTGACCTCGCCGAATTCGCCGCCGTCCCCGCGCCCCGGCATCCAAGCCTCGAGATCGTATTTGCGATAGGCCGCACCGCCCAGATCGCCCGTGCAGATGTCGAGCACGCGATAGGGCAGTTCGAGCGCGTCGAAAATCGCGCGCTCGTTGGCGAGCAATTCGGCGTGGATCGCGTCGGACTGTTCAGGGGTCGCGATCACCACCATCTCGACCTTCGTGAATTGGTGCACGCGATAGAGGCCGCGCGTGGCACGCCCCGCCGCGCGCTCGGTTCGGAAACAGTGCGACACGCCCGCAATGCGGATCGGCAATTCGGCCTCGTCGAGGATCGTGTCCTGATAGAGGCCGCACAATGTGATCTCGGCCGTCGCGATCAAAGACATGTCTTGGTCTTCGATGCGGTAGGTATTGGTCTCGGCCCCGCGCGGCACGAAGCCAGTGCCCTGCAGGATCGTGTCGCGCGCCATGTCGGGCGTGATGTGCGGCACGTAGCCGCGCTTGGCCAGAAACTCGACCGCGAAATTCTGCAAGGCGAGTTCGAGGCGCGCCCCGTCGCCTTTGAGGAAATAGAAGCCGGGACCGGCGACCTTGCTGCCGCCCTCGGTGTCGATGATGCCGAGCAGGTCGCCGAGGGCGACGTGATCGCGCGGCGCGAAATCGAATTTCGGATGCGCAACCGCGTTGCGGTCGATCTCTTTATTGTCCTTGTCGTCGCGCCCCACCGGCGAGGCCGGGTGCGTCATGTTCGGGATGCGCAGCAGCAGCGCATCGGCCTCGGCTTGTGCCGCGTCGAGTTCGGCCTTCAGCGCCTCGCGCTTTTCGCGCAAGCTGCGGCCCTGTTCGCGCTTCTGGTCGACCGACAGGTCTTTGGCGGACGCCAGCGAATTGGCTTCGCGTTGGGCGTCCTGCAGGGCCTGGTCGGCCTTTTTGCGCGCAGCCTCGATTTGCGCGAAACGGTCGAGATCGATGTCGACGCCGCGATTGCGGCAATTGGCAGCGATATCGGCGAGGTTGGCGAGGACGAAATTGCGGTCGAGCATCGGTCTTTTTGTCCTGTTTTGACGGTCGGGTTGGATAGCATGCGTCGGGGCTTCGTGGCAAAAGCCGCGGGCCCTTGCGCTTGGCGCGATTTCGCGGGAAAACCGGGCGGAATTCCCGTTCTCCTCCAGCATTCCGGCTGCCCCCATGACCGTTTTTGCCGATCTGAACCCGCCCGCCCGCCTGCTGATGGGGCCCGGGCCCATCAATGCCGATCCGCGCGTGCTGCGCGCCATGGCAACGCCCTTGGTCGGGCAGTTCGACCCGTCGATGACCGCCCTGATGGCCGAGACGATGGCGCTCTATCGCCAGGTCTTCCGCACCCAGAACAAATGGTCGCTGCTGATCGACGCCACCGCACGCGGCGGTATCGAGGCCGCGATGGTTTCGCTGATCGAACCCGGCGACAAGGTGCTGGTCCCCGTCTTCGGCCGTTTCGGCCATTTGAAGGCCGAAATCGCGCGCCGCTGCGGCGCCGAAGTCGTCGAAATCCAGGCCGAATGGGGCACGGTCTTTACGCCAGAACAGATCGAAGCGGCCCTGAAGCAGCATCGCCCGAAACTGCTCGCCGTGTGCCAGGGCGACACCTCGACCACGATGCTGCAGCCTTTGAACGAGCTCGGCAAACTCGCGCGTGCTTACGACGCGTTGCTCTACACCGACACGACCGCGTCGCTCGGCGGCAACGATCTGCGCGCCGACGAATGGCAGCTCGATCTCGTCTCCTCGGGCCTGCAGAAGTGCCTCGCCGGGCCGTCCGGCTCGGCGCCGATCACGATCGGCCCGCGTGCCGAAGAAGCGATCATGCGCCGGCGCCATGTCGAACAAGGCATTGCGACGGCCGCCGACGTGGCCGGGCCGGGGCGGCGCATTGCGTCCAACTATTTCGATCTTGCGATGATCATGGATTATTGGGGCGAAAAGCGCCTCAACCACCATACGGAAGCGACCTCGATGCTTTACGGGGCGCGCGAATGCGCCAAGATCCTGGTCGAAGAAGGGCTCGAAGCGGCCTTTGCGCGCCACCGCGTTGCGGGCGATGCAATGGCGCAGGGGCTTGCGGCTATGGGCCTCAAACTCTTCGGCGACCAGCGCCACAAGATGGCCAATGTCGTCGGCGTCTACATCCCCGAGGGCGTGGCGGGCGAGGCCGTGCGCCGGTCGATGCTCGAGGATTTCGGCATCGAGATCGGCACCAGCTTCGGGCCGCTGCACGGCAAGATCTGGCGCATCGGCACGATGGGCTACAATGCGCGCAAGGATTGCGTGCTGACCACGCTCGCGGCCCTCGAGTCGGTGCTGCTCGCCAATGGCGCGAAGATCGCGACCAATGCGGCCGTCCCCCAAGCGCTCGCCTGCTATCGCGACGCGGCGCAAACCGCGCGCAAAGCCGCCGACTAAACCCGATGCGCGACCACCCGACAGACCTTGCCCTGGTCGGCGGGCTGGACGCAGGTGGCATTGCAGCGGCTTTGGCACTCGCAGGGTTCGCGGGCAGCTTCCTGCATTGTGCGTCGATGTGCGGGCCGTTCGTGATGGCGCAGACCTTGGCGCGCCTGGAAGCCGCACCCTTGCAGCGGCTGCAGGGTGCCGTGTTGCTGCCTTATCATCTTGGGCGTGCCACCAGCTACATTCTGCTCGGTGCCGCTCTGGGCGCCCTCGGCGGGGCAATCGCCGATCTGCCGGGTGCCCGTTATGCGTTCGCGGCCGCGTTGGGGCTCGGCGGCGTGTTGTTCGCACTGCAGGCCTTTGGCCGTTCGGGTGCCACACTCGGTGGCTTTTGGTTGACCAGTTCAGTGCGCAGCTTGTTGGAAGCGCCCACGGGTCTGCGCGGCTATGCGCTGGGCGTGGCACTCGGTTTTCTGCCGTGCGGCTTCCTCTACGGGGCTTTGGCCGCAGCGGCAGGGGCAGGCTCAGCGGCGGGCGGGGCCCTGGCGATGGCGGGGTTCGTTATTGGTACCGCGCCCGCTTTGCTGGCGGTCGGCTTTGCCGGTGCCATGGCCGCCAAGCGCATACGTACGGCTATGGGCCGCCTTGCACCGGCTCTGCTGCTGTTCAATGCGGGCGTGCTGTTCTGGCTTGGCTTTCGCGCACTTGGTTGATCACGCGTCGCCCTGCACGACCACGTCTTTGTAGCAATGCCAGCTCGCATAGCCGATCAGCGGCATCGTCACGGCAAGGCCCAGAAACGCCGGGATCATGCCGAAGCCCGTAAAGGCGCAGATCAACGCGGCCCATAGCGCCATCGGTTTCGGGTTGGCGCGCACCGCTTCGATCGACGTACCGATCGCAACCCAAATCGGCGTGCCGGGCCGGTCGAGCAGCATCGGGATCGACACGACCGAAATCGCAAACGTGATGGTCGCGAGCACGAAACCAACGAAGCCGCCGACGAGCAAGAACGGCAGCGACGCGGACGAGAACAGCGTGAGATCGACGAGATCCTGCAGATTGCCGCGCGGGCTGCCGAAAAAGATCGCGAAGATCAGCGTCGCCATGCGTGTCCAGAACAGATTGAGCAGCATGAGTACAAGCCCCATATAGGCGACTTGCTCGAAATTGGTGCGGAATGCGCCGAGGGCAGCGCCTAGATCGGGGGCTTGGCCTTGTTCGATGCGTCGACTCGTCTCGTAGAGCCCGACCGCCAGCAGCGGGGCGAGCAGCATGAATCCGGCGGCCAAGGGCAGCAGCAGATAGATCGACTCGACGAGAAACAGCAGCAGTGCGATGGCCGCACCCGCGAGCACGAACGTGCCGCCATAGGCGACGCTGACGCGCGGGGCGGCCGCCAGATCGCTCCAGCCTTGCGCGATCCAGATCCACGGCCGATCGAGGGCGACTGCACGGATGCGTGGGATGGGTCCCGCGATAATCGGGATTACGGGCTGCATTGCGATTTCCTCCGCCGTTTCAGGGAGTTTGAAGCAATTTTCCGGCGGCGCCTTGATGCAGGTCAATGCAGGCGGGCGACGCGGGCGGCAATGTCGACAGCATATGCGTCGCCGATTGTGCGGCAATTGGTTCCAAACGGGGGAAGATCACAATGGCATCGGCCAGCGTCGCCATGGGCGGCATCAACGCAAATGCGGTTTCGGCGCACGATACGGCCGCCCCCGCCTACCACGACGACGTGATCCGGGCCGGCATGATCGCGACCGTGTTCTGGGGCATCGTCGGCTTCCTGATGGGCAACGTCATCGCCTCGCAGCTCGCCTTCCCAGCGATGAATCTCGGCCTCGAATGGACGAGCTTCGGGCGCTTGCGGCCTGTGCACACCTCGGCAGTCGTCTTCGCGTTCGGCGGCAACGCAATGATTGCCGCCTCGTTCTACATCGTGCAGCGCACTTGCCGCACGCCGCTGTTCCTGGGCTCGCTCGGCGCTTGGTGCGTGTTCTGGGGCTACCAGATCTTCATTCTGCTGGCAGCTTCGGGCTACGTGCTCGGCATCACCTCGGGCAAGGAATATGCCGAGCCCGAATGGTACGTGGATTTGTGGCTCACGCTCGTGTGGGTGCTTTATCTCGTCGTGTTCGCGGGCACGCTGATGCTGCGCCGCGAGCCGCACATCTACGTCGCCAACTGGTTTATCCTCGCTTTCATCGTCACCGTGGCGATGCTGCATATCGGCAACAACGTCCAAGTGCCGGTCTCGTTCCTGGGCTGGAAGAGCTACACCGTGCCCGGCGGCGTGCAGGATGCGATGATCCAATGGTGGTACGGCCACAACGCCGTCGGCTTTTTCCTGACGGCCGCGTTTCTCGGCATGATGTACTATTTCATCCCGAAAGCAGCGAACCGCCCGGTCTATTCGTACCGGCTGTCGATCGTGCATTTCTGGTCGCTGATCTTCCTCTATATCTGGGCGGGTCCGCACCATCTGCACTACACCTCGCTGCCCGACTGGGCGCAAACACTCGGCATGACCTTCTCGATCATGCTGTGGATGCCGTCCTGGGGCGGCATGATCAACGGCCTCATGACGCTGTCCGGCGCTTGGGACAAGCTGCGCACCGACCCCTCCTTGCGCTTCTCGGTGACGGCACTCGCCTTCTACGGCATGTCGACCTTCGAGGGGCCGATGATGTCGATCAAGGCCGTCAACGCGCTGTCGCACTACACCGACTGGACCGTGGGCCACGTGCATTCGGGCGCCATGGGCTGGGTCGGCTTCATCACCTTCGGCATGCTCTATTGGCTCGTGCCGCAATTGTGGGGCCGTGCCGGTCTCTATTCGCAGCGCCTTGCCAACTGGCATTTCTGGATCGCGACACTCGGCATCGTCTTCTACATCACCTCGATGTGGGTGTCGGGGATCATGCAGGGCCTTATGTGGCGCGCTTACGACGAATACGGGTTCCTGCAGTACTCGTTCTCCGAATCGGTCGCCGCCATGCATCCGTTCTACGTGATCCGGCTGCTCGGCGGGCTGCTCTACCTCGTAGGCGCCCTCATCATGGCCTACAACCTTTGGAAAACGGTCACGTCGGTCGCACCGGTCCGTGCCGCCGTCGCAACCGCCTAGAATCGGGGAGCCGGAAATGGCCTTCAGTCACGCAATACTCGAAAAGAACGTCGTCCTGCTCGCCGTCGCCACGCTGATTACGGTGGCGATCGGCGGCCTTGTGCAGATCGTGCCGCTCTTCACGATCGAACAGACGATCGAGCGGGTGGAAGGGGTGCGCCCCTATTCGCCGCTCGAGCTTGCCGGGCGCAACATCTATGTGCGCGAAGGCTGCTATGTGTGCCACAGCCAGCAGGTGCGTCCGTTCCGCGACGAGATCGAGCGCTACGGCCACTACAGCCTCGCGGCCGAGTCGATGTACGACCATCCGTTTCAATGGGGCTCCAAGCGCAACGGCCCCGATCTTGCGCGCGTCGGCGGCAAGTATTCGGACGCGTGGCATGTGGCACATCTGATCAATCCGCGCGCCGTCGTCCCTGAGTCGATCATGCCGACCTACGCCTTCATGGCGACGCGTCCGCTCGCCTATGCGGACATCGGCGAGCATCTGCGCACGCTCAAGATCATCGGCGTGCCCTATTCCGACGAGATGGTGGCCAACGCCAAGGCTGATCTCGAAGCGCAGAAGAACCCCGACGCCGACACGAGCGCCCTCCTGAAACGCTATCCCAAGGCCGTCGTGTCGGATTTCGCGGGGCCTGCGGGCCAAGTCACGGAAATGGACGCGCTTGTGGCCTATCTGCAGATGCTCGGCACGCTCGTCGATTTCCGCAACGTCAAACCCGAACAGCTGCGCCAGTAGAAAGGCGACCGACCGATGGACCAAGCCCAACTCATGGCGATTCTCGGCACGGTTTCGACCGTGTGGTTCTTCCTCTTCTTCGTGGCGATGCTCGCCTGGGTCTATTGGCCCAAACACAAATCGCGCATGGACCACCAAGCCCAGATCCCGCTGCGCGACGACCGTATCTGAAGGAACCCTGCAGATGCCGACCAAGATCGAAAAAGACGCCGTCACCGGGACCGATACCACCGGTCACGAATGGGACGGAATCAAAGAACTCAACACGCCGCTACCCAAATGGTGGCTCTACACCTTCTATGCCACGATCCTGTGGGCGCTCGGGTATTTCGTGCTCTATCCGGCGTGGCCCGGCCTCTCGGGCCACACGACCGGCGTGCTGGGCTGGACGATGCGCGGCGAGATTTCCGAAAGTCTTGCGCAAGCGGCTGCGGCTCAAGCGCCGTTCGTGAATCGCATCGGGGCGGCAAGCCTTGAAGACATCGCCAAATCGACCGACCTGCGCAATTTCGCGATCGCCGGCGGCCGTTCGGTGTTCGCCGTGAATTGCGCGCCGTGCCACGGGGCAGGGGCTGCGGGCAGCAAGGGCTTCCCCAATCTCGTCGACGACAATTGGATCTGGGGCGGTACGCTCGACGACATCCACACCACGATCCAGAACGGCATTCGCAATTCGAACCCCGATTCGCGCATCTCGCAGATGCCGCGTTTTGGTGCCGACAAGATCCTCGACGCAAAGCAGATCGACGACGTCGCCGAATATGTGCTGTCGCTGTCGCGCCGCTCGCGCAACGCCGTCGCCGTCGAGCGCGGGGCCGTGGTCTTCAGCGAGAATTGCGAGGCCTGCCATCTGCAAGGCGGGGTCGGCAATCCCGAAATGGGGGCGCCGAGCCTTGCCGCCAATATCTGGCTCTATGGCGGCGACAAGGCAACGCTCGTGGAGACGATCACGAATTCGCGCGCGGGCGCCATGCCGGGTTGGTCCGAGCGGCTCGATGCCGCGCGCATCAAGATGCTGACGGTCTATGTGCATGCGTTGGGCGGCGGCAAATGAGACCGACCGCGGTGCCAGGCACGTGACCAAGATGGACGGCGGTGTGGTTGAGGGCCCGGCGCATACGCCGGAGATCGATTCTGCGGTTTCGATCAAGACGCAGAAGGCGGCGATGCCGCTCTATGCGAGCCGCATCAAGGTCCATCCCAAAAACGTCCAGGGCCTCTATCGCAACATCAAATGGGCCGTTCTTGTCGCCTGCCTTGCTGTCTACTACATCGCACCGTGGCTGCGCTGGGATCGCGGCCCCTTCGCCCCCGACCAGGCGATCTTGATCGATCTGCCGGGCCGACGCGCCTATTTCTTCTTCCTCGAAATCTGGCCGCAGGAAGTCTATTTCCTCACCGGCATCCTGGTGCTGGCGGCGTTCGGGCTGTTTTTGGCGACCGCCTTGTTCGGGCGCATCTGGTGCGGTTATGCCTGCCCGCAGACCGTGTGGACCGATCTGTTCATGCTGGTCGAACGCTGGATCGAGGGCGACCGCAACGCGCGCATTCGGCTTGATGCAGCGCCCGCTTCGCTCGGGAAATTCGCTAAGCGAACGGCCAAACATGCGAGTTGGATCGTGCTGTCGCTGGCGACCGGCGGGGCTTGTATTCTGTTCTTCGGCGACGCACCGACCTTGCTTGCGGAGCTGTTCACGGGCCGCGCCTCGGCGTCGGAATATTTCTTCGCCGGGCTATTCGCGACCACGACTTACGTGTTGGCGGGATTCGCGCGCGAGCAGGTCTGCACCTATATGTGCCCATGGCCGCGCTTTCAAAGTGCCATGCTCGACGACCGCTCCTACGTCGTCACCTACGAAGATTGGCGCGGCGAACCGCGCGGACGGCTTGCCAAGAAGGCCGATGGGTCGGACCCGTTCGTCGGGCGCGGCGACTGTGTGGACTGCAACGCCTGTGTCGCCACATGCCCGACCGGCATTGATATTCGCGACGGCCAGCAGCTTGAGTGCATCGGCTGCGGCCTGTGCATCGATGCGTGCAATGCGGTCATGGACAAGGTCGGCCGGCCGCGCAGCCTCATCCGCTTCGACACACTCGACAATCAGCGCGCACGCGCCGAAGGCGGCACCCCCGTCCACCGCCTGATCCGCGCGCGCACGGTTCTCTACACGCTGCTACTTGTGATCGTCGGCAGCATCATGCTCGTTGGCGTGGTGCTGCGAACCACGGTCGAGCTCACGGTCCAGCGCGACCGCAATCCGCTGTATGTGCGCCTCGTCGACGGCAGCGTACGCAACGCCTACACGGTGCATGTGCTGAACAAGACCCACAATGCGCGCGATTACACGCTCACCCTCGAAGACCTGCCGGGAGCAAGGCTCTCGATGGTGGGTGGCGACGGTGCGGGCGACAGGCTCGTGCTGTCGGCAAAGCCCGACCAGGTCGCGAGCTATCGCGTGTTCGTGACCTTGCCGGAAGGTGCGGCCACGAAGCACGAATCGACGCATATCGAATTCAAGCTGCGCGCCGCCGACGGTCGCGACAGCGCCGAACGCGAAACCGTTTTCATCGCCCCGCCGCAATAGGGAGCAAGACCATGCTGACGCAATCCGCAATCGATCTTCGCAACCGCTATCTGTGGCTCGTCTTTCCGGCCATGTTCGCGGTCGTGTTGGCAGCCAATGTGGTGCTGGTCTATTTCGCGCTCGCGAGCTGGCCGGGCTTGGCTTACGAAAACCCGTCCGAGCGCGGCCGCAAATTCAACCAAGTTTTGCAGGCCGAAGAGAAGGCGCACGGGCTCGGCTGGAAATTCGCGCTGCGCTACGTCGACAAGGCCGTCGAAGTGCGCATCGTCGATGCAAGCGGTGCCGCCCTCGACGATCTGGCGCTGACCGGCACGCTGGTTCGCCCCTTGGGTGGGATTGCCGATACGCGGCTTGCGTTCGGCGCGGTTGCGCCTGGCGTTTATCGCGCGCCGGTCGAGCTCGTTGCCCCTGGGCAATGGGAAGTGCGCGTTGCCGCCGCACGCGGCGAAGCGCGCGCGCACGAAGCGCAGCGTTTCGTCGTGCGCTGAAAGAACGGCACGCCATCATGGCGCCTCTCGACGGCTCGATCGGCATCGCTGCAAAGGCCGCGACCTGCCTGCATTGCGCAAGCCCGGTCGTCGAAGTGCATGCGCGTTTCTGCTGCACGGGCTGCGAAGCGGCGTATGAGGCCGTGCAGGGTCTGGGTCTCGAGGCATTCTATCGCCGCCGCACGCTTGGCGCCGAGGCGCGCAAATTGCGGCCCGAGCCCACGCCCGACTTCGATTATGCGCAACGCGTGCAGCTGGCGCCGGACGGTTTGGCCACGCTGCATCTGATGGTCGACGGGATGCAGTGCGCAGCCTGCGCGTGGCTCATCGAAAGTGTGTATGCGCGCGATTCGGATGTCGCGGATGCGCGCGTCAATCTTTCGACCGGCCGCATGGTGCTCAAATGGCGCGGCGATGCCGCACGGGCGGGCGAACTTGTTGGGCGCGTGGCGCGCCTCGGTTTCCGGCTCGTACCGTACGATCCGAGTTGCCTCGGCACGCTTGCCGAAATCGAAGAGACGCGGCTTTTGAAAGCGCTCGGCGTTGCGGGCTTCGGGGCCGGCAACGTGATGATGCTGTCGGTCGCCGTGTGGGTCGGCGTCGATATGGGCCCGGCGACCAAGGATCTGCTGCATTGGGTCTCGGCCTTGATCGGTCTGCCGTGCATCTTCTATGCGGGCCTGCCGTTCTACCGCTCGGCTTGGAGCGCTCTAAGCGCCAAGCGCCTCAACATGGACGTGCCGATCGCGGTGGGCGTGACGATGACCGCGGCGATGAGCCTGTCCGAAACGCTGCGCGGCGGGCCGTATGCGTATTTCGATGCGGCGCTCACATTGCTGTTCTTCCTGCTGGCCGGCCGCTATCTCGATGCGCGCGCGCGCGGCAAAGTGCGCGCGACGGCAACGCAGCTGCTGGCTTTGGCGGTGCGGCCCGTCACGGTCGTCGAGGCGTCGGGTGCCTTGCGCAGCGTGGCAGCCGATGCGGTCGCACCCGGCCAGACCGTCTATGTGGCCTCGGGCGAGCGCATTGGCATCGACGGGCGCGTCGTATCGGGCCAGTCGCTTGTCGATGCGGCGTTGGTCACCGGCGAGGCCGTCCCGCAGGCCGTTGCACCCGGCGCACAAGTGTTTGCGGGCATGGTCAATCTCGGGGCTGCCTTGCGCATCGTTGCGACGGCAACTGGCGAGGGCACCCTACTGGCCGAGATCGTGCGGCTTGTCGAGGCGGCCGAACGTTCGCGCGGGCGCTACGTGGCGCTAGCCGAGCGCGTGACGCGCGCTTATGCACCTGTCGTGCATGCGACAGCACTTGCGACCTTCCTCGCCTGGCATTTCGGCGTCGGCGTCGATTGGCAGGTTGCAATGCTCTATGCGGTGGCGACCTTGATCGTCACCTGCCCATGCGCGCTGGGCTTGGCCGTGCCGGCCGTGCAGACGGTCGCGACCGGCCGCCTGCTCAAGAGCGGCATTCTGCTCAAAAACGTGACGGGGCTCGAGCGTTTGGCCGATATCGACATGGTCGTGTTCGACAAGACCGGCACGCTCACGCAAGGCCAGCTTGTGCTGCGCGCCGACCCGACGCGCGATCCGGCTTTGCTGCCCGTGGCGGCGAGCCTGGCTGTGGCCTCGCGCCATCCGCTGGCGCGCGCCTTGGCGGCCGCGTGCCCCGACCAGCCGATGGCGGCAGGTGTGGTCGAACATCCGGGCCTGGGGCTCAGCTGCGGCGACATGCGGCTCGGCAGCCGCGTCTATTGCGGCATCGACGATGCGCTCGCCGGCCCCGCCGACGGGCCGGAGATATGGTTTGCGACCGGCGACGACAAGGCCGTGCGCTTTGCCTTCGACGATGCCTTGCGCGACGACGCGGCGCAGACCGTTGCCGTGTTGCAGGCACAGGGTTTTGGCGTGGCGTTGCTGTCCGGCGATCGACCGGAAGTGGTCGGCGACATTGCAAGCAAGCTTGGCATCGCCGATTGGCAGGGCGGGGTCGATCCGGCCGGCAAGGCCGCGCGTTTGGCGCAGTTTGCCGCTTCCGGCCGCAAGGTGCTCATGGTCGGCGACGGTCTCAACGATGCGCCGGCTTTGGCGGTGGCGTCTGCATCCTTGTCGCCTGCCTCGGGCACGGACGTTGCCCAAGTTGCGGCCGATGCCGTATTCCAAGGGCGCGGGCTCGTGGCCGTGGTCGTGCTGCTGGCGGCTGCTCGCCAATCGCAGCGGCTCATGCGCCAAAACATCACCTTTTCGATTCTCTACAATGCGATCGCCGTGCCGCTTGCGATGCTCGGCATGGTCACGCCGCCGATCGCGGCGGCTTTGATGTCGAGCTCGTCGCTGGTCGTGGTCGCCAATGCGCTGCGGCTGTCGCGCGCCAAGGGAGAAGCGTAATGGAATCGCTGTTGATCTTGATCCCTGTATCGCTGCTGGCGGCGGGTATAGGGCTGGCGGCGTTTTTATGGTCGCTGCGCAGCGGCCAGTATGACGATATGGAAGGTGCGGCCAACCGTATCCTCTACGACGACGACGTGCCGCTGCCGCCGCGAAAACGCCGACGTTAATGCATCTTCGCCGCGATGTAGCGCGCGATCTCGTCGATCGCGTTGCGCTCGGCCGGGGGCAATTCGGCGAGGCCCGCTTCGACGATCAATTCGTCGAGCGCATCGCCGCTGCGTTGTGCGCGCGCCAGATCGCGCACAACCGGATGGGCATTGCCGAGAACGGCGAGCGTTGCTTGGAATCTGGGCGTCATGGGACGGTCTGCCGCTCGATGCGAGATAACCACTTGGACGCTGTACAAGTGATGCCGCACCTGCGGTGTTTCAAGGGGGAAAACGTAAAATGATACCGTTGAATTTTCCCACCCGCTTATGGCAATTTTTACGCGATGAGCACCCTCGATCCTGAGATTCAAGCCGCCTTAGCGTTGGATTTGCAACGCTTTGGCCCTGCCCCTGCGCATCTGCCGGGCGATCCGGCCGCCGCCCGGGCCGAGCAGGAGCGCCGCCGCGCGCCCTGGAATGTCGGCGGGCCGCAAATGGCGATCCAGCGTGACATTGCGATCGCCTTGCCCGACCGGTCGCTGACGGTCCGCCTCTACGTGCCCAAACTGCCGGCCGAAGGGCTGGTTCTGTATCTCCATGGCGGCGGCTGGGTGATCGGCAGCCTCGACACGCACGACCGGCTCACGCGCGCGCTGGCAGCCGCCTCGGGCCTCGCGTTTTTGAGCATTGGCTACCGTAAGGCGCCCGAACATCCCTATCCGGCCGCCCTGGAAGATACGCTCGATGTCTTGGATTGGCTCGCGGGCAATCCGGAGATTCTGGGTTTTCCCGTACGCATGGACCGGCTTGCCGTGGCCGGCGACTCGGCCGGGGCGACGATCGCCGTTGCCGCCGCGATGGCGTTGGGCGCTTCTGGCAAGCCGCTGCCGGTTGCCGTCGCCTCGATCTACGGGGCGCTCGACAGCGATCTCGACACGGTTTCGTATCTGATGCGCGGCGACGGCCGTTACGGACTTTCGCGCGCCAGCATGGCGCTCTACTGGTCTTTGTACTGTGCGGATCCCACACGGCGGCGCGATGCGCTCGTGGCCCCGGCGCGCGCACCTGCGAACTATCTCGCCTATCTTAAGCGGCCGTTCCTCTTGGCGGCCGGGCTCGATCCGCTGCGCGACGACAGCCGCCGCATGCGCGACCTGCTGCTGGCGGCGGGCATCGACACGGCCTATGTCGAGTATCCGCGCGCCAACCACGGCTTTGCGCATTTGTCGTCGGTCTCGACAGCGGCACGATCGGCGATTGCCGCCACGGCAAGCCATCTGCGCACGGCGTTTGAGGCTCAGTAGGCCGGTTTGCCCAAAGTGCTTCGGCCGAGCGGCAGGGCCACCAACGTCACGAACGCGACCGTGCCCAAATGCCAGACCAGCACCATCGTCGACGTCTGCAGATGATGGAACAACTCGAGCCCGGCGGAGGCGAAGGCCGCCGCCGCCAAAGCACCCATGGCGAGCGTACGCGAGGGTGCGAGCGGCGCTGCCTTGCGCAGCATCAGCGCCATTGCAATTCCGAGTGCGGAACTGGTCAGCACGATGAATTTGAAACATTCCCAGCTCGTGCCGAAAGCGGCACGGCCGATCTCGGAAAGTTCGGCCGCACAGCCGGTCCCGAGCGTGCCGAGCCACACGCCGAGCGGCAAGACCGGCAGCAATTCGATGGCGCGCTTGCTGCCCGGCACGGACATCTGGAAGGCGGCAAACGCAGCCGTGAGCCCGACCAGTACCGACGCGATCCAGGGCGCGGCGAAGGCCGGGTCGGCGAAACGCTCGGCAATATCCGCGCGGACCCCATGCATCGCCACCAACGCGCCGACGACGCAGACGGCAAAAGCCAGCCACTTGCCCGCCCGCACTTCCGGCGACGGCAAGCGCTTGACGGGTGCGACCGCCTCGCTCAAGGCGGCGATAAGTTTGTCGGTAGGGGTCATCGGTCCTGATCTTTTTCTTCGCGTTTCCAGATTTTGCGCAGACTCGCAAGCGCGCGGTGGGTCGCAACCTTCAAAGAGCCGACGGATTGTCCCGAAACGGCGGCGGCTTCGTTCAGACTCAACTCTCGCAGCTTCAGCAACTCGACCGCTTGGCGCTGGCCAGCCGGCAATTGCGCCAACCAGCGTCGGATCGAAGCGGCCGCTTCTGACTTCTCGTTGTCACGGTTCGCAAGCGGATCGGCAAAGGTTTCATGCGTGGCATCGTCGAGCGGCGTTTCGTGGCGGTTTGCCGAATTGCGCCGTCGCCGCCAATCGATCGCGCGGCGCCGTGCCACGGCCACGAGCCACGGCTTGATCGGCCGCGCCGTATCGTAGGTGTGGCGGATCGCGTGCAGGCTGATCAGCGTTTCCTGCGCCACGTCTTCGATCTGGTCGAACGGAATGCCGGTCCGGCCGATCACGATGCGCAAAAACGGCAGCACTTCGGACAGGAATCGCCGATACGCTGCCGCATCGCCGGCCTGCGCACGTCCCATCAATTCGGGCCACGAATCGCTGTCCATCGCTGCGCACCATGGCATATTTGTGCGGCGCAAACAGCGACCTCGCCGGGGTCAGGCGCCGAAATTCACCTGGGTCCCGCGTAGACCCTGTGCGAGCGGCGCATTGGCGGTTTCGAATGTCCGCAAGACGGCGCTCGGGGCTTCGCGCGGCGGCAGTTCGGTGGCCGCCTTTTTGGCCTTTTCGACATCCGTACAATTGAAGCACGGCACGCCGTTGACGATTTCCATGATGGATTCTCCATCGTTCGAGAAAACCACGCATTTTTGCGAGGTCGGTACCCTCTCCGTTTCGACAGCAGCGCCCTGTAGGTTACGGGGCGATACACAAGAAAAACTGTCCCGTTTTTTGCATGCCCGGGCTCCACGGGCTGGCCCTCGCCCCCGACTGGGCCCCCGATTGAGGAGAGTTATCTATGAAAACAGCGTTTTTTGTCGCCGCCGCCCTGGCGCTGGCGACCCCCGTTCTGGCGCAAGCCCCGGAACAGCCGAATGTCCGCCTGTCGCTCGATTGGGCCTTCCAGGGCCCGCAATCGATGTTCACCTACGCCGCCGAGAAGGGCTTCTTCCGCCAGGAAGGCCTCAACGTCACGATCGACCGCGGCATGGGCTCGGGCGACACGGTCACGCGCATCGCCTCGGGCGCCTACGACATGGGCTTCGGCGACATCAATCCGATGATCAAATTTTCGGCCGAAAATCCGGGCCGCGAATTGACGGCCGTGTACATCGCCTACGAGCAGGCCGCCCTTGCCGTGATGACGCTGAAGCGGACGGGCATCACGAATTTGAAGCAGCTCGAAGGCCGCAAGCTCGGCGCCCCCACGGTCGATGCCGGCCGCCAGATGTTCCCGGCCCTTGTGCAGGCCCAGAAGCTCGATCCGGCCAAGATCGAATGGGTCACAATGAACGCGCCCTTGCGCGAGCCGATGCTGTATCGCGGCGAGGTCGACGCGATCACGGGCTTCATCACCTCCGGCATCTTTTCGCTGAAGGCGCTGGGGGCCAAGGACGAAGACATCGTCACGTTCCGCTACCGCGAATTCGGCGTCGACGTCTATTCGTCGGCGATCTACACGACGCAGGATTTCGCCGCCAAGAACCCGCGCACCGTGGCCGCCATGGTGCGGGCCATCAATCGCGGCGTGAAGGAGTCGATCCTCAATCCGCGCGAAGCCGTCGCTTCGCTCAAGTCGCGCGACCAGCTCGTCGACCTCGCCCTCGAATACGACCGCCTGCTGCTGTCCTTGCGCGAACTCGTGATGACGCCGCACACGCTGGCCAACGGCATGTCGGACGTGCGCGAGGACAAGATGCGCGAGAACATCCGCATCGTGAACGAGGCCTTCGAGGTCAAGAACAGCACGCTCACGCCGGCTAAGGTCTTCACCGACCGTTTCCTGCCGCCGAAGGCCGAACGCATGCTGCCCCAACTCGGCAGCTAAGCGGACTTCGCACATAAGCGGTCACAAAGCCGACTTGAAGACGTGCCATGCTGAGTACCCTTCGAGTCGGCTTTTGTGACTCATTCTCTTGACCGCTTCCAACGGAGACTGCACAAGCAGGCGATGCGCAGTCCGCCCGAAGATTTCTGGACGACCACGCTGGCGTTGACGGCACCCGCCTCGCTCGTGCTTGTCGTTTTTGCGGTTGCCCACCAGGTTTCGTGGCTGTGGGCGCTGGTCGCCATTGCCGCGACGGGTCTGTGCACGGGCTGGCTCGTGCGCCGCCATCTCGAGCGTTTGGCCCAGCACGCCGCACGGCTCGAGGCGTTGGCCAAAGGCGATCCGCCGAATGCCTTGGCGACGGCCCAGGAAGAGGGCCCGACCGCCCCCTTGGCCGAGGCGGTGGCCAAGCTCGAACGTGCGATGCCCGAGCGCGCCCAGCCGATGGCGAGCGAAGCGGCCCTCGAATCGATCGTCGATGCATTGCCCTACGCGATCCTGCAGATCGACAGCGACGAGCGCATCGTTCGCGCCAACACGGCCGCCCGCGCTTTGTTCGGCTCGGACCTCGAAGACAAGCCGCTGGTGGCGTATCTGCGCGACCCCAGCACGCTCGATGCGGTGGCCGAAGCCCTCTCCGGCCGCCATCCGGAAGCGACCGAAGCGCGCCTCGCGGGCTCGGTCGAGCGCGCTTTGCGCGTGCGCGTGGTGCCCTTGCCGCGCCCGCTGGGCACGGCTCCCGCCGCCCTCGTCGCGATCGCCGACGTGACGGCCGTGCAGCAGGCCGAACGCATGCGCCGCGATTTCGTCGCCAATGTGAGCCACGAGCTGCGCACGCCGCTTGCCACGCTGACGGGCTTCATCGAAACGCTGCAAGGGCCCGCGCGCGACGATACCGAAGCCCGCAAACGCTTTCTCGGCATCATGGATGCGCAGACCCAGCGCATGACGCGCATCGTCAAGGATCTGCTGTCGCTCTCGAAGATTGAAGAGCTCGAACACAGCCCGCCCGCGACGCAAGCCGACATCGCCAAGACGCTGCAGACCACGCTCGATTCGCTGACGCTGGCCGCCAAGGCCAAAAATACGGGCCTCGACGTGCAGATCGCCGGCGCCCTGCCGCCGGTGCGCGGCGACAGCGACCAGCTGGCCCAGGTGTTTCAGAATCTCATCGACAACGCGATCAAATACGGCCGCAGCGGAGGTACTGTGCGCGTGCGCGCAAGCGTGGCCGCCCGTCTGCCGGCCGGATTTGCGCCGCGTGCCGAGACCTATGTCGAGATCGTCGTCGCCGACGACGGCGAGGGCATTGCGCGCGAGCATCTGCCGCGCCTAACCGAGCGTTTCTACCGCGTGGATGCCGGCCGCTCGCGCGACATGGGGGGTACTGGCCTCGGCCTCGCGATCGTCAAACACATCGTCAACCGCCACCGCGGGGCGCTCGACATTGCGAGCGAGATCGGCAAGGGCACGACCTTCTCGGTCTATCTGCCGGTCGCCCAAGCCGCCGCCCAAAACGCCCGCGCGACGGGCGACTGACAGGCGAAACGTCTGCGCAACACGTACGCAACATAGATGCAACATGCGCGCGACGTCCACGCGACATGGACGCGACGTTTTTCTTGGTAAGCCATTGATTTATATAAAACCGTCGCGCGGTTTTCGTGAAAATCCGCGTAACGCTCGAAATGGCCGAGCGCGCCAAAAACTTCTTTACGATGTCAAACAGCGCATGAAAGGTTAAACTTCCTTTCAGTGCTTATAATCTAACACAGGTTCGACGCCGTGTCACCGATTCGATGCATCGGTCGCAGTATTCGGCCGCGCATCGCGCGCTCAGATATCGTTAGTCCCGCGAGTTCACCGCAGATCGCAAACCCGGCAGCCTCTGTCAGGAAACTAGGAAGCTACATCAAGGTCGAACCTATACTCGTGCAAATCGAGCTTTCGTCCAATCTGCGATACGTTCCACTTCAGATTTCCGCCATCCAAGTTCAGCGCAACATGCCAATAGCTTCGATCACCTTTTTCTGTCTGGTTGAGACTCGGCAAAAGGGCTGCAACCTCAGCAAAAGGCACCGCATATGCTTCGCGGCGATCCATACATCCTAAAACAAAAAATGACTGCTTACCTTCCTTCAAGAATTCAACCCACGCAGGATGCAGAGCGTACCAATAAGGTTGATAGTCATTGTCATATCGTTTTGATACGGCGCAAGTCACTCGAAGGTCGCCTGCGAGATCAGAAAAGTTCGTTTTTGACTTTTTGTGTGCTTGAGATCCTCGTAGCAAAAAGAATGCGTTCACAATCTTTGCTCGCTTAGCCTCGAGCTCCATCTTTGGAGTTAGCTCAGCCGTAAATCTTTTCGGCTTGACAGAAGGCTTCTGCAGTTGCTCTTGAGACAATATCTCTGGCGGCTCAGTTAACGCCTCGTCTGCCTCCCTTTGGGTATCAAACAACATATCGATGATGTTATCGACTCGAGTGTATTCAAATGGATGAAGAATCGTCCTTATTTGAGTAACTAGCTTTGGATCATCTAACTCCTCGTGAAGGAACATCAATTTCACAAGTGAGTTGATGCTTATAATTCGGACGCTCCAAGCATGCCGACTTCCCCGAACTTGTGCTTCTAAGTCACCAGTATCTTGTCGTCCAACTACGACCAGAGTGTTTACTTTTTTATCAGGGCCTATCTGTGCATCCTTTAGCTTCTCACTATATGCACAAATTGTATCTAGGTTTATCCTATACGCATCTGTTGTCTTTACCTCTACTACAAGATATGCAGCGCCATCGAACCACAGACCATCAAACCCGATCTGGTTTTGAGCACCACGGTAGCGCCCATTTTGAACCTGGTAGCCAAGACGACGACCTATCTCGTTTATAACGTCTTGCAAAACAAGCCCGCCCCGATCAAATTTCTCTTCAAGGCAATACTGAGCATATGCTTCAAGTTGAGCAGTACTCCTTTGAGAAAGAAACTGCCTAAGTTGATCGGATGAAGCGCTCTTATCGCGAAGTTTACCGTCGCCGCATATCGCGACAATTTGTTCAATTGTATACTTGTCAACCGCAGGACCGCCGGGTCCCAGCAATTCAATTAGTGTGGGCAATTCAACCTCCCCGAAGTTGATCCGACAACGATAGCAGCAAGGTAACCTGCCTTTCCAGGCCATGGCTACAAATCCGGGGTTCCGGGGACACCATACTTAATTGTGTTTCGACACGGAGGGTTCCTATGCCCAAGCGCAAACCAGATGACGCGGAAGCGCGCCTTGCGCGGCTTAGGATATTGGTAAAGGCGGGTATCGACGATCTCGACAAGGTCGGTATGTCGAGTTAACGAGCGACGAACTCGAAGCGGGGCTCAACCGACACTTCGAAGAAAAACCACGGTGCCTCGCCACGCCGCCTGTGATGCGGTCAAAAACCAAGAAACGGCCTTAGGCGGCAGCGCGCTAGCTTCATTTGACGTATTTGAAGCGTGCGCCGACGTCCAACCCCGCCGCGCCCGCTCACATGCCGGCGAACAGATCGCTCGGGTCGGCGACGCGCTTCACGACCGCTTCCTTGAGCTTGATGAGGGCGCGGTGTTCGATTTGGCGCACGCGTTCTTTGGAAATGCCGAGGCGGTCGCCGAGCGTTTCGAGCGTCACGTTGTCTTCGCCCAAGCGCCGCGCTTCGATGACGGCGCGCTCGCGCGCGTTGAGGTCGCCCAAGGCGGCGCGCAGCAGGTTCTTGCGCGCGTCTTCGTCGTGCAGCGACATCGTGGTTTCTTCGGGCGTCGGGCGGTCGTCGGCGAGGGCGGAAACCCAAGCGTTTTCGTTTTCGTCGCTGGCCGGGGCATCGAGCGAACGGTCGCCGGCCGACATGCGGCCTTCCATCGTTTCGACGTCCGACAGATCGACGCGCAAGCTGGTCGCGATCTGCTTGCGCTGCGCATCCGTCATGCGGTCGGCCGACGGATCGTCGAGCTTGGCGCGCAGGCGACGCAGATTGAAGAACAGAGATTTGTGCGCGGCGGTGGTCCCGGTGCGCACGATCGACCAATTGCGCAGCACGAAATCCTGGATCGCGGCGCGGATCCACCATTGCGCATACGTGGCAAAGCGCACGTCGCGCGACGGCTCGAAACGTTGGGCGGCCTGCATGAGGCCGATATTGCCTTCTTGGATGAGGTCGCCGACGGGCAGACCGTAATGGCGGAATTTGAGCGCCATCGACACGACCATGCGCCCATAGGCGCCGACGAGCTCGGCTAAGGCCGTTTGATTGCCGGTCTCGCGCCAGGCCAGCGCCAGCTCCATCTCGCGCGCGCGCTCGAGCATCGGGGTTTTCATCGCGCGGCGAATCACGATCAGATTGTCGCGCTGGGTCTGGGCGTCGTCGAAATGGGCCATTCGAACGAACTTTCCGGATCTGCCCAGGGTCGAACCCCAGGTCTTGCCCCGCCAATGCCGGGCTGTCTTGGGGTTTACGCAACCCCCGACAAGTCGGATCACAGGAATTCCAAAAAACCCCGTTCAGGCTTCAATTGTTTCGAGAATTTCGCCTTCCGATCCGATACTTGCGGCCAAAAGCGGGCCGCCGAAACCGCAGCCGCCGTCGAGCGTGAGGGTAAAGGGGCCCGCCGCACTGCCCGGATGGGTGGGGGCATAGCCGCGCACGATGCGGGCATAGCTCTCGAAGGCCGTGTCGCGTTTGTCGAAGCCGCGCCCGCCCCACCACAGCGCATCGCCCTGGGCTTCGAGCGGGCGGTCGAAATCGAGACCGGCACTCACGAACAGGCGTTTGCCGATTTCGTCGGTGGCGGCACGGCGCATTGCGAGCGTGAGTTCGCGGTGGCCGGGCTTCGCATCGAGGCCGCGGCGCACGAGGCCGGTCCAGCGCGCCAAGGCGGTTGCCCCTTCGCGCGCAGCGACGAGGCCGGCACGGATGTCGGCCCCATAGGCTTCGAGTGTTGCGGCCAAGCCCTGGTCGAGCATCCAGGAAAACACTTCGCCGGGATTGACGGCAAAATGCAGCTGCAGGCATTTCTGCAGCATCTCTTCTTGCATGCCGCGCAGGAACACGACGTCGGCCGCAAAGAAACCGGGCAGGGCGATGATCTCGCGGCGCATGCGCAGCATCTCGTCGATGGCGGCGGCTATACCGGGCCCGCGCCCAAGCCAATTGCCGAGATAGACAAGCCGGTCGCCGGTTTGCCAGCGCTCGGCCAACGCCTCGTGCAGACGCCCGAGTTTTTCGTCCGCCCCGTGGATGCTCGAAACCGCCCACACGCGTTTGGCCTTGCGCAGCACGGCGAAGCGTTCGTTGCGGGCAGCGCTGGTCGATTTTGCGGGCGGAGAAGCAGCCATCGCCGCAAAGCTAACGTGCGCGCTCGCGCCGCCCCAAACAAAAAAGCCCCCCAACTTAATCCACCAAACAAAAACCCCGCCGGTTCGACCCGGCGGGGTTTCTGCTTGGTCCCTTGAACTTGCGTTCGGACTTAAGCGGCTTTCAGCATCGCTTCGAGGCGCTGCACGGCCACTTCTTCCGTGATCTTTTCGACGGCCGCGAATTCGCGCACCAGACGGTCGAGGGCCGCCTGGTACATCTGGCGTTCGCTGAACGACTGGTCGGGCTGGCCGGCATTGCGGTGCAGGTCGCGCACGACTTCGGCGATCGCCTTGGGGTCGCCCGAATTGATCTTGGCTTCGTATTCCTGCGCGCGGCGGCTCCACATGGTGCGGCGGATGCGCGCGCGTGCCTTCAGCGTGGCGAGCGCGTTCTGCATTTCCTTTTTCGTGCAAAGACGGCGCAGGCCCGAGGTTTTGGCCTTCATCATCGGCACGCGCAGCGTCATGCGATCCTTGTCGAACTGGATCACGAACAGACGCAGCTTGGTGCCCGCGATTTCCTGCGATTCGAGGCCGGTGATTTTGCCCACGCCATGGGTCGGGTAGACAACGTGGTCGCCCACGGCAAAGCCCAGATCGTCGGTTTCGCGCACTGTCGTCTTGCGTAGCGTCATGGAAAAGCCGCTCCTTTCAGAACCGACCGGAAAAAAACCGGCCGGAATGTGCCACTCGTAAATCGGCCGTCGAACCCCACACACCGTCGGACGCTGCTCTCGGGAGGGTCTATTTCACCTATTCTCCGGGGAGAATTGGCGAAAACCCCGCCGTTCCGATGTGCCGGTTTGGCAAATCGGCCCTTGTCCATTTGAGCTAATCCTTTGTCCGGACAGCTAAAACGGCGATCGAGAAGCGGGCATCCTGGCCCGTGGGATCCCCTGCCGGGGAGGAGGCCTGCGACGAAATTGCCACAGTCCGATGATTATTAAGCTATCACAAAAACGACGAAAAAGCACGCTTTACCCGCGCGTTTTTTGCACGGCTAAGGTCCTTTTGAGAGACTTTAGGGCTTGAATTTCGCCGGAACGCGACTTTTATGGGTTTCCCGAGCCAGGCTTAGGAGAAAAATACTTGTCGAACTTTCCCTCAACACCCTTCCAGGAATCGGCATCGGCGGGCGCATCTTTCTTGCGACGCAGATTCGGCCATTTCTCGGCGTACTCGGTGTTGATGGCGATCCAGGGCTGGGCCGAGGGGTCGGTGTCGGGGCGAATCGCTTCGGCCGGGCATTCGGGCTCGCACACGCCGCAATCGATGCACTCGTCGGCCTTGATGACGAGCATGTTCTCGCCTTCGTAGAAGCAATCGACCGGGCACACTTCCACGCAGTCGGTGTATTTGCACTTGATGCAGTTGTCGTTGACGATATAGGTCATCGCGCTCTCTCTGGCCTTTACGCACGCACCGGTTCCGACTGTTCGGGTAGCATAGCCCTTCGCCCTCGGCAACCCTGTGCCCAGCAGGGTCAAACCGCTTCGTAAAGATCGCGATAGAGCGCTTGCCCCTGGGCGGCATTGCCGCGTTTGGGCGCGAAACCCAGGATCTCGACCGTGCGCAGCTTGTCGCCTTGCGTGAAGGTGAGAACGTCGCCTTGTTTGACAGCGTCGCCCTTGTCGAGGATGCGGCCGCGGCAGCGCACGCGGCCCGCTTCGAGCACGCTTTGCGCCTGTGCGCGCGAGCGGAAGAAGCGCGCGATCCACAGGAATTTGTCGGCGCGCATGCGGTCTGGTGTTTCTTCGCCGTTCATTTGCGCGCAATCCCCGACAAGACCGAAAAGGGCGACGCGGCATCGCCCGGCGTGGGCCTCGGGCGCCGCCTCGCGGCCCCGCCGCGATGGGCTGCAAACATCGGTCCGTTTTCGCCCTGCTGCAGGCGATAGCCGAGCGATACCGCGACCGCCGGCAGCGTCGCCGCCTCGCAATCGACGAGCTTGGCCCAAGCGGGATCGAGCGCAAACGGCCCTGCGCGCCCGGTTTGCAGCAGCGCTTGGGCGAGCTTTTCGAGCCGGTCGGCGCGCACAAACAAGGGGCCGGCCGGCAGATAGAGGCACGCGGCCATCAGGCCCGGCGGCTGGTCGGCGCGCGGCACGCTGAGCTTGCCCGGCGGCGGCGGCACGCCCTCGCTGCCGCGATGAATGGACCACAGCAGGGCGCGCAGCTTCGTCGCGGCGTGGTCTTTAAGTGCGGGCACGTAGGCCGCGCGCACGCCGACATGCACGCCGATCGAGGCAAGGCGCCCGCGCGCGGTGCGGTCGAGACTGTCGAGGGCAATCGTCGTGTCGGATGCGGCGATGGCACCGAGCGACGCCGCAAGCTCGAACGCAAGACCGCGTGCGGCGGCGGGCAGCGGCTCGGTCTTGAGGCGCAGGAGCGGGGCCATATGCTGTTTGAGCCAGGCCTGCAGCCATTCGGCTAAACGGCGCGAAACGGCCTGCCGGTGTGCAGGCTCGAGCAGATCGGCGCGCGCAAGCTGGATTTCGGGTGCAAGCGCTTCCGTACCGGCAACGAGCTTTGCCACTTGCTGGCCGTGCCACGCGATGCGCGCATCCGGCAGCAGCGTGAACGCGGCATCGTCGTCGGCGACGAATTTCTGCACGCGCAAGCCCACATCGCGGCGCAAGGCGCGGTTGGCGGCCGCGCGCAACGCGGCCACGCCCATATCGAGCGACGGGTCGGGGCGAAACTCGAACCCGTCGAGCTTGCCGGCGGGCATGCCTTCGACGAGCACGTCGCCCGACGCCGTCACGGCCGCCAGCAATTCGCTGCCGTCGGCGAGTTTGCGCACGATGACGGCATTGCGCCGGTCGACGAAGCGCTGCGTGAGCCGCTCGTGCAGCGCGTCCGACAAACGGTCTTCGACCGCGCGGGCACGGGCTTGCACGCCCTCGGCATCGGCGATCCAGTCGGGTCGGTGCGACACGTAGGTCCAGGTACGGATGGCGGAGATCTGCTGCAGCAATTTGTCGATATCGCCGTCGGCCGAATCGATGCGCTCGATTTGGCGGTCGACCCAATCCTGCGGCAGGCGGCCCGCGGGCCCCGCAAGATGGCCGAAGATTTTGGCGAGCAGGCGCGGATGCGTGTCGGCCATCTGTTTGCGGAAATCGGGGATGCGTGCCACCTCCCACAGCAGCCCCACACGCCCGCGCGACAAAGCGCGGATGTCGGCATCGCGCGCCAGCGCCTGCAAAGCCAGATGGTCGTCGGCATCGCGCACGCGCACGAGCTCGGGCCAAGGTGCTCGCCTGTCGAGCGTTTCGAGCAGCCCGTCGAGCGTGCGGAAATCGAGATCGGAATTGCGCCAATAGCAATGGGTGAGGGGCGGGAAGCGGTGCTCCTCGATCGCTTCGACAAGATCGGCGTCGAGCGGGCCCACATCGGCCGTGGTGCCGAAGGTGCCGTTGGTCATGTTGCGGCCGGCACGCCCGGCGATCTGGCCAAGCTCAGGCGCGAGGAGCCTTCGCATATGGCGGCCGTCGAACTTCGCCGTCGCCGCAAACGCGACATGGTCGATATCCATGTTGAGGCCCATGCCGATCGCGTCGGTCGCGATCAGATAGTCGACGTCGCCCGACTGGTACATGGCGACCTGCGCGTTGCGCGTGCGCGGGCTCAAAGCGCCGAACACGAGGGCCGCCCCGCCGCGCTGGCGGCGCACAAGCTCGGCGATCTCGTAAACCTCGGCGGCCGAAAACGCGACGATGGCGCTGCGCCTGGGCAGGCGCGTGATCTTGCGCGGGCCCGCATAGGTAAGCGTCGAAAGGCGCGGGCGCACGACGAATTCGGCCTCGGGCACCAGGCGCCGGATCAAGGGCCGGGCGGATTCGGCCCCCATGAACATCGTCTCGTTGCGCCCGCGCGCATGCAGGAGCCGGTCGACGAAGACATGGCCGCGCTCGCGGTCGGCGATCATCTGGATTTCGTCGACGGCAAGGAACCCCACCTCGCGCTCGATCGGCATCGCCTCGACCGTGCACACGAACCAGCGCGCATAGGGCGGCACGATGCGCTCCTCGCCGGTGACGAGGGCGACTTGTGAAGCGCCCTTGGAGGCTGCGATGCGTTCGTAGTTTTCGCGCGCCAGCAGGCGCAGCGGAAAGCCGATCATGCCGGTGCGATGGCCCAGCATGCGCTCGACCGCCAGAAAGGTCTTTCCCGTATTCGTCGGCCCCAAGACGGCCGTAACCTTGGAGTCTTGCATCGCGACCTTGACTCTTGCCCGCCTGCCGGGCGAATTCAAGCCATGCTCATCGCCCAGATATCAGACCTCCATATCCAGACCGACGGCAAATTCGCCTACGGCAAGGTTGATACCGTGTCGTATCTGACCAAGGCCGTCGCCGTGCTGAACGCGCTCGACCCGCAGCCCGACATCGTGCTCGCCACCGGCGACCTCGTCGAGCGCGGTTCGGCCGTCGAATACGGGCTCCTGCGCGAGATCCTCGCACCGCTCAAAGCGCCCTTGCTTGTCGTGCCCGGCAACCACGACGCGCGCGCGACGTTGAAGGCCGCGTTCCCGCATGCCGGCGGCGATCGTGTGGCCGAGGGCGACTTCTTCCATTATGCGGTCGACGATCATCCGGTGCGCCTTGTGGCGGTCGATACGTCCGAGCCCAAGAAGCCGTGGGGCACGTTCTGCGACGCGCGTGCCGCTTGGCTCGACGCAACGCTTGCGGCGTGCGGGGCGAAGCCGACGCTGATCTTTCAGCATCACCCGCCTTTTGCGACCGGTATCGCGCACATGGACAAGATGGGCTTGCGCGACGACGGGCGTTTGGCCGCCATCGTCAAGCGCTACCCGAATGTCGAGCGCGTCGTCTGCGGCCATGTGCATCGCGCGATCCAAGTGCGCTTTGCCGGCACCATCGCGTCCGTGTGCCCCTCGACCGCGCACCAGATTGCACTCGATCTGCGCGCGGACTCGGCGGGCGGTTTCACCTTCGAGCCGCCGGGGCTGCAACTGCATCGCTGGACGGCCGAGACCGGCATCGTCAGCCACACGCTCGCCACGACCGGCGACCGGGAGACGATCCCGTTTCCGTGGGGCTGATGCAGGCTCTCTTGATTCGGCCGCAGAGCCCGACTAGATAGCCCGGCAAAACAAGACCATCCGGAGCTACCGATGACCGAAAAACACGAATTCCAGGCGGAAGTGAGCCGCCTGCTCGAGATCGTCGCGCACTCGCTCTACAGCGAACGCCAGGTGTTTTTGCGCGAACTGATTTCGAACGCGTCCGACGCCTGCGACAAGCTGCGATTTCTGGCGCAGCAGGACGCAGCGCTTGCCGGCGACGATACGGATTTCGCCGTGCTCCTGACGGCCGACGAGAGCGGAAAAACGCTGACCATCGCCGACAACGGCATCGGCATGGATCGCGACGATCTCGTGGCCAATCTGGGCACCATCGCGCGTTCGGGCACGGCCGCTTTCGTGAAGGCGCTCGATGCGGGCCAGCGCAAGGATATGCCGCTGATCGGCCAATTCGGTGTGGGCTTCTATTCGGCCTTCATGGTGGCCGACAAGGTCACGGTCGAATCGCGCAAAGCAGGCAGCGATGCTGGCTGGCGCTGGGAGTCCGACGGCAAGGGCAGCTACACGATCGACGAGATCGAGCTTGCCAAGCGCGGCACGTCGATCCGCCTGCATCTCAAGGACGACGCCACCGAGTTCCTGGACGCCGACAAGCTCGGCGAAATCGTGCGCCGCTATTCCGACCATATCGCAATCCCGATCAAGCTCGGCGACCAGACGCTGAACCGCGCTTCGGCTTTGTGGACGCGCTCCAAAAACGAAGTCACGGCCGAACAGCACACGGAGTTCTACCGCCATCTCTCGCACGGGTTCGACGAACCCTGGGGCACGCTGCATTGGCGGGCCGAGGGCAAGATCGAATACACCGCACTGCTTTACGTGCCGGGCATCCGGCCATTCGATCTGTTTGCGCCTGAGCGCAAGCACGGCGTGAAGCTCTATGTGCGGCGCGTGTTCGTGAACGAAGCGCCCGAGGGTTTGGTGCCGCGCTATCTGCGTTTCCTGCGCGGCGTGGTCGATTCGGAAGATCTGCCGCTCAATGTGAGCCGCGAGATGCTGCAGAACAATCCGGTCGTGCGCCTGATCCGCCAGGGCATTACCGCGCGCGTGCTGGGCGAGCTCGAAAAGCGCGCCAAGGACGATGCCGATTCCTACGCCGTCTTCTGGGATTCGTTCGGCGAAGCGATGAAGGAAGGCATTTTCGAAGATGCCGAAAACGGCGGCCGCGTGCTGTCGCTCGCCCGCTTCCGCACCACGACGGCACCCGACAAATGGGTCGGGCTTGCCGACTACGTTGCGCGCATGAAGCCGGGCCAGGAGACGATCTACTACATCGCCGGCGACGACGCGAAGACGGTGGCCAACAGCCCGCATCTCGAAGGGTTCGCCAAGCGCGGCATCGAGGTGCTGCTGCTGTCCGACCCCGTCGACGAATTCTGGATCGCGCAGACGACCGATTTCGAGGGCAAAAAATTCGCCTCCGTCACGCGCGGCTCCGCCGATCTCGACAAGATCGCCGAAGCCGAGAAGCCCGAAGATGCCAAGAAAGACGAGGCAACGCCCGACATCGCCCCGTTGGTGGCGCTGTTCCGGCTCGCCCTCGGCGACGACGTCAAGGACGTGCGCGCGAGCCAGCGTCTGGCCGAAAGTGCCGTGTGCTTGGTGGCCGACGACAGCGACATGGATATCCATTTGGAGCGCATGCTGCGCCAGCACAAGCAGCTGCGTGCGGCCGCCAAGCGCATCCTCGAGCTCAACCCCGAGCACGCGCTGATCCAGGCGCTGGCGCGCAAGCTTCGCGAGCAGGGCGACAACACGGCCGTGCAGGCCCGCGTGAGCGAAGTGGCGAAACTGCTGTTCGACCAGGCGCGCATCGTGGAAGGCGACAAGCTCGACGACCCGTCCGCCTTCGCCAAGCGCCTCGCGAGCACGCTTGCCGCCGGATTCGCCGCCGCTTGACCTAGATCATATCGGGCAGCGCCGCCTTGGCGGATAATGCGCTTCGCTTCCGGCCCCTTTTTTCCAAGCGGGCCGGGGCTTCGCGCATCGATCCCGAAGGAGGAATGCTATGGATTTCAGACCGCTGCTGCCCAATGCGCGCGGCGTTTCGGCGAACGCACCGGCCGCGCGCGATCCGTTTGCGGCCATGCGCCGCGAAATGGACCGCATGTTCGACGATTTCACGCGCGGCTTTTCCGCCCCGCCGGTCGGGGCGGCGGCCTTTTTGAGCCCGGCCGCCGAGGTCTGCGAAACCGACGCCGGCGTCGAATTCCAATTCGATCTGCCCGGCATCGACCCCAAGGACGTGGCGGTCGAGATCGAAGACGGCGTGCTGACGGTTGCAGCCGAGCGAACGGTCGAAAAAGACGATCCGGGCGGCGGCAAGCGCACGCATCTGAGCGAACGTGCCTACGGCAAGTTCGTGCGGCGTTTCGAATTGCCGTTCGACGTGGATCCCGCGCGCATCGAAGGGCACTTCGAAAACGGCGTGCTGCACGTTCTCGTGCCGCGCCCCGTGGAAGCCGAGCGCCGGGCGATCAAAGTCGCGGTCAAATCCGGTTGAGGGCAGGCCTTCTTCAAGCCTATTGAATCTCGCGCCCGAGCGAGGCTTTATTGACGCCATGCCGCAAGCCTCGCTCGACCGCCACTCGCCCTTTCCGTCTGAAGCGCCAACCCGCGCCGACGCCAAAGCCATGGACGCCAACGACCCGCTGGGCCGTGCGCGCGACCATTTCCTTTTGCCCGCAGGCCTTGTGTATCTCGACGGCAATTCGCTGGGCCCGCTGCCGCGCCTTGCACCCAACCGCATCTTCGAAGCGATGCGCCAGGAATGGGGCGAAGACCTCATCGCGGGCTGGACCAAACACGGCTGGATGCAGTTGCCGCTCACGCTCGGCGACAAGATCGGCCGTCTGATCGGCGCACCCGAAGGTACCGTCGCGGCGTGCGATACGACCTCGCTCAATCTCTACAAGCTCGTGGCGGCCGCTGTGGCCGAGCGGCCCAAGCGGCGCACGATCCTCTCCGATCGCGGCAATTTCCCGACCGACCTCTACATGGCCGACGGGCTCTTCAAGCAATTGGGCCAGGGCCACAAGCTGAAGCTCTTCGATACGGTATCCGAGCTTGTCGAAGCGATCGACGACGACACGGTCGCCGTGATGCTGGGCCATGTCGACTACCGCACCGGCGAACTGCACGACATGGCCGCGATCACGCGTGCGGCCCACGCCAAGGGCGCACTCGCGATCTGGGACTTGGCCCATTCGGCGGGTGCCTTGCCGGTGGACCTCACGGGATGTGACGTCGATTACGCAGTTGGCTGCGGCTACAAATATCTGAATGGCGGGCCGGGCGCGCCGGCGTTTCTCTACGTGGCCACGCGTCTGCAGGCGAGCTTCCGCCAGCCGCTCCAAGGCTGGCTCGGCCATGCCGCCCCGTTCAAGTTCGAAACCGACTTTCGCCCGGCCGAGGGCATGCAGCGCGCCATCGTGTCGTCGCCCTCGATCCTGTCGCTGCGCACGCTCGAATGCGGCGTGGATGCGATGCTGCGCTGGAAGATGGAAGACATCCGCTCGAAATCCGAAGCCCTGACCGAGATTTTCCGCATCCTGATCGATTCGGTCGGCGAAAAGCTCGGCCTCGCGCGCGTGAGCCCGCGCGATTTCGACAAGCGCGGCAGCCAGCTCTCCTACAGCCATCCAAAGGGCTACGAGATCGTGCAGGCGCTGATCGAGCGGCGCGTGATCGGCGATTTCCGCATGCCGGACATCATGCGCTTCGGCTTCGCCCCCCTCTATCTGCGCTATGTCGATGTGTGGGATGCGGCGGCCAATCTCGCCGACGTGATCGAAACGCGCGCCTTCGAGGATCCCAAATACGCGGTTCGCGCTGCGGTCACGTAAATGCCCCCGCGCAGAACATGACCGGCGACACGCCCGACGCAGCCCACAAGGATTTTGCCGCGTCGATGAGCTATGGCGACTATTTGTCGCTGGATTCTTTGCTGGGCGCGCAGAAGCCGTTGTCGGGCGATCCCAACGAATTGCTGTTCATCGTGCAGCACCAGACGAGCGAGCTTTGGATGAAGCTCGTCATCGATGAGATGAAACGCGCGCGCACTTGCGTCGCGTCCGACGATCTCGGCCCCGCCTTCAAGGGCTTGGCACGCGTGGCGCGCATCTTCGCGCAGCTCATCCAGGCGTGGGACGTGCTGGCGACGATGACGCCCAGCGAATACAGCGCGTTTCGCGCCTCCCTCGGCCATTCCTCGGGCTTCCAAAGCTACCAGTACCGTCTCATCGAATTCATGTGCGGCAACAAGGATGCGCGCTTCCTCGCCGCCCACCGCCATCGCGCCGACATTCTTTCGACGCTGGAAAACGCATTGGCTGAGCCGTCGCTCTACGACGAAGCGATTCGGCTGCTTGGCCGCCGCGGCTTTGCCCTCGATGCGGCGGCCACGTCGCGCGACTGGCGCCAGCCTTACGCGCCGAACGCCTCGGTCGAAGCCGCGTGGGCGGAAGTCTATCGCGACACCAAACGCTATTTCGATCTCTACGAACTGGCCGAAGAACTCGTCGACCTCGAAGACGGATTGCGCCAATGGCGGTTCCGGCATGTGACGACCGTCGAACGCGTGATCGGCTTCAAGCGCGGGACGGGTGGTACCGCCGGTGTCGGCTATTTGAAAAAGCTCCTCGACATCCGCCTGTTCCCCGAACTGTGGGACGTGCGTACGGGGCTTTAGAGGCGGTGGCGCTTGTGGTCGTTCATCAAAGACGATTCAAATTGCCTTGTGACGAACGAGCGCAATTACGTACATCGCTATGGCGCCGGAAAAGTACTGACATATCATTGCGAGCAAGAGCGTCGAACCTAAGCCTCGAAACCCGTGCAAATCAATGCTCCTTCTTGACGAACTGGGCGTGAATCCAAGATACAAAAAATAGAAGGCAAATCCGGCAAAAAGCACAAACAACAAAAAATAGTAGATCTTGGGGTCCAATCGCAAATCCTTGCGAAGGCCATCATGGTTGAGTTTTACGTTTCCAATGTTGAGCTTGATCCTAAAGCCCAGAAAAACTTGGATAACGCTGTTGAACATAACGGCGAAGACAAAAAGCGCGAACGCATGAGAAGCATAGTCCAAGCGCGCTGGTGCGACGCCGACCTTCGCGAACGCGTGGATCGTTTTTTCCGCCCCTGGTATCGACCCCTTTACGACCTGCATCCACCACAGGACGGCAAAGCCCTCTGGCCGTGACAGGATCAGTTCACCACAAACTAGAAAGTACACCGTCAGAAAAGTCGGAAGGGCAAGGCCGAATAGGTGATACCGAAGGCCGAGCGTCGGTCGCCTTGTAAAACTACGCCGATAGGTCATTTTTAGGCCCAATCGCTGCTCCATAGCCTCGAACAGGCTACGATCATAGAGATTGTTAAACCAAAGGTAAATTGCGTGCCGTATGGGGGCTTAGTCTTCGCGGAATAGCGCAAGCACGTGCGGCGTTGTGCAGGCGAACCGACGGAGGGTTCGAGATGCGCGCCAAAGCTTTGCTGATTGCTGCCTTGCTATTCGCCGTGCCTGCTGCGGCCCAGCCACAGAATCCGAGCGAGGCCGTACCGCCCGAGCAATTGGCGCGCGAGGCGATCGCAATGATGATCCAAGCGCTTGGCGCCATGATCGCGAACCTGCCGCAATATGCGGCACCGGAAATGGACGCCGACGGCAACATCACGATCCGCCGCCTCAACCCGCCGCGCCTGGCCAAGCCCGCCCCCGCCCCGTCCGGCCCGCAGGGCGGCATCCCGCTTTAGCGAGGCGCGTGCGCGTCACGCGGCCGTTTTGGTGCGGCGCTGGCGTGCCTTCTCGAGGTCGTGCGCCGATTGCAGATTCATCCAGAATTCGGCCGATACGCCGAAACGTTCGGCCAAGCGCAGCGCCGTGTCGCCCGTGATCGCACGCACGCCGTTGAGTATCTCGGTGATGCGGTTGGCGGGCACGTCGATCTCGCGCGCAAGGGCGCGCGCCGACATGCCGAGCGGTGCCAGGAACTCCGCGCGCAGCACCTCGCCTGGCGATACGAGCGGAAGGCGTTCGCCTGTCGCATCCGAAGCGAGGTCGAGCATGCCGGCATCAAGATCGCCGCGAGAGATCGTCTTATTCTTCTTGGCCATCGTTCGCGTGCCCCTCTCTCAGTGATAGTCGACAATTTCAACATCGTGTGCTTTGCCGGAGTGCCACACGAAACACAGCCGCCATTGGTCGTTGATGCGAATACTGTGTTGCCCTTGGCGATTTCCGGGCAACGCCTCGAGACGATTGCCGGGTGGCATGCGCAGATCGTCGAGGCGGATCGCCGCATCGAGCATGCGAAGCTTGCGCCGCGCGACCGCCAGAATGTCGGCGGGAAAGCCTTTCGGGACTTGGCCTGAGAATACGAGTGCCGTGCGGCGGCATCGAAAACTCTCGATCATTGCGTGTTACGTATCACGCAACACTTGCCCCGTCAAGCTTCGCCGACGCCGCAACGCATCTTGCGCGAATGTTTCAGCCGAACAGATACGACGCCAGCAGCAGCGTGACGGCGACGACGAGGGCGAAGAACGTCGCCATCATGCCGTAGATGCGGAAGCGGAAATTCTCGGGCAGTTGCGACACGCCCCAGGCGTGCGACAGTCGTCCGACGACGAGGCCCGCGCAGGCAAGGTGGATGAGGCCCGCGGGTGCTTCGCGGATTTCGGCGAAGGCCAGCAGCAGCAGCACGAAGGGTGCGTATTCGGCGAAATTCGCGTGCACGCGCACACGCCGCTCGAGGGCGTCGTCGCCCAGGGGGCCGATCGCTTTGCGTGCGGTCCGCCGCGCGCGGATCGCGCGCCCGCTCAGAACCAGATAGAGCAGGCCCAGCACGGCCGCATAGATCGGGACGATTTCAAGCGTCATGGTCGCGGTATAGCCGCCGTCTTTGGCGGCTGCAAGCGCGACACCAAACAAAAAGCCCCGAACTTGCGTTCGGGGCTTTTGTCGTTTCGGCCTAGGCCACGTTGCTTACGCGGCTTTGAGCAGGCCGCGCAGCACGTACGGCAAAATGCCGCCGTGGCGGTAATATTCGACCTCGTCGAGCGTGTCGATGCGGCACAGAAGATCGACGTCGAACTTCTCGCCCGAGGCGCGCGTGACGGTCATCTTGATCGTCATGCGCGGCGAAATACCACCCGCAATGCCCGCGATATCGACCGTCTCGGAGCCGTCGAGCTTGAGGGTTTGGCGCGTGGTGCCTTCCGGGAACTGCAGCGGCAGCACGCCCATGCCCACGAGGTTCGAACGGTGGATGCGCTCGAAGCTCTCGACGACCACGGCTTTGACGCCCAGGAGCATCGTGCCCTTGGCCGCCCAGTCGCGCGACGAGCCGGTGCCGTATTCTTTGCCCGCAAAGATCACGAGCGGCGTGTTGCGCGCCTTGTATTCGACGGCCGCATCGTAGATCGACATGACCTTGCCTTCCGGCATCAGCCGCGCCATGCCGCCGGACGTGCCCGGTGCCGCCTCGTTCTTGAGGCGGATATTGGCGAACGTGCCGCGCATCATGATCTCGTGGTTGCCGCGGCGGGCGCCGAACGAGTTGAAATCGTCGGGCCGCACCTGGTGCTCGATCAGATAGTTGCCGGCGGGGCCGTCCTTTTTGATCGATCCGGCCGGGCTGATATGGTCGGTCGTGATCGAATCGCCGAGGATGGCGAGCGGGCGCGCACCCTTGATGTCCGAGAAGCCGCCCGCTTCCTTGGGCAGATCTTCGAAATAGGGCGCATGCTTCACGTAGGTGGAGCCGGGCTGCCATTTGTAGGTGAGGCCTGCCGAGGTGCCCATGCTCTGCCAGTTCTTGTCGCCCTGGAAGACGTTCGCGTAGCGGTCGCGGAACATCTTGGCGGTGAGATTGGCGCGCATCGTGTCGGCGACGTCTTTGTTCGAGGGCCACACGTCCTTGAGGTACACCGGGCCGTCCGTACTCATGCCGAGCGGTTCGGTCGTGAGGTCCTTCAGCATCGAGCCTGCCAGCGCGTAGGCCACCACGAGCGGCGGCGAGGCGAGATAGTTCGCCTTCACCTGCGCATGCACGCGGCCTTCGAAATTGCGGTTGCCGGACAGAACGGCCGTGACCGTCAAGTCGCCGGCATCGATCGCTTCGGCGACGGCGTCGGGCAGCGGGCCCGAATTGCCGATGCAGGTCGTGCAGCCATAGCCCGCGAGCGTGAAGCCGAGCTGGTCGAGCGGGGCTTGCAGGCCCGCCGCGAGCATATAGTCGGTCACGACTTGGCTGCCGGGGGCGAACGACGTTTTGACCCAGGGCTGGACTTTGAGGCCCTTGGCGACGGCGTTGCGCGCGAGCAGCCCTGCGGCCACGAGGACCGCCGGGTTCGACGTGTTCGTGCACGAAGTGATCGCGGCGATGACGACGTCGCCGTTCTTGAGCGTGTAGCCGCCCGAGGAAACCTTCACGCCGTCCTTGGCGTTTTTGGGGCTCGTGAGTTCGGGCAGCGCTTTTTCGAAGCCGGCTTTGGCGGCCGACAGCAGCACGCGGTCCTGCGGGCGCTTCGGGCCTGCGAGCGACGGCTCGACCGAGCTCATATCGAGTTCCATCGTGTCGGTGAAGACCGGGTCGGGCGAATTTTCGTCGCGCCACATGCCCTGGGCTTTGGCGTAGGCTTCGACGAGCTTCACGCGCGCCGGATCGCGGCCGGTGAAGTTCAGATAGTTGATCGTTTCCTTGTCGACGGGGAAGAAGCCGCAGGTGGCGCCGTATTCGGGCGCCATGTTGGCGATCGTCGCACGGTCGGCCAGCGACAGCGTGTCGAGGCCGGGGCCGTAGAACTCGACGAATTTGTTGACGACACCCTTTTTGCGCAGCAGCTGCGTGACCACGAGCACGAGGTCGGTCGCGGTCATGCCTTCGCGCAGGCGGCCGGTGAGCTTGAAGCCGACCACTTCGGGGATCAGCATCGACACGGGCTGGCCCAGCATCGCGGCTTCGGCCTCGATGCCGCCCACGCCCCAGCCGAGCACGGCCATGCCGTTCACCATCGTCGTGTGGCTGTCGGTGCCCACGAGCGTGTCGGGATAGGCGTAGGTGGTGCCGTCGCCGTCCTGCGTCCAGACGGTCTGGGCGAGGTATTCGAGATTGACCTGGTGGCAAATGCCCGTGCCGGGCGGAACCACGCGGAAATTCGAGAAGGCGGCAGCCCCCCAGCGCAGGAAGGCGTAGCGCTCGCCGTTGCGCTCGTATTCGAGGGCGACGTTCTTGGCGAAGCTGTCGGCCTTGCCGAAATTGTCGATCATCACCGAGTGGTCGATCACGAGATCGACCGGCGACAGCGGATTGATCTTTTTGGCGTCGCCGCCCATGTCGACCATCGCGTCGCGCATCGCGGCCAAATCGACCACGGCCGGCACGCCGGTGAAGTCCTGCATCAGCACGCGCGCCGGGCGGTAGGCGATTTCGCGCGTGGATTTGCGCGCCTCAAGCCAGCCCGCCATGGCTTTGACGTCGTCGGTCGTGACCGTGCGCCCGTCTTCCCAGCGCAGCAGGTTCTCGAGCAGAACTTTGAGCGAATTGGGCAGCCGCTCGATGCCGTTGAGGCCCGCCGCCGCAGCCGCTTCAAGGCTGAAATAGCTGTAGTTTTTGCCGTCGACCGTCAAGGTGCGGCGCGTTTTGAGCGTATCTTGTCCGAAACTGGGCACGAGCAAATCTCCCCCTTTTGCGAGCGGCGTCGCACCGGCCTTCCGGCGCGCGTCGTTGGCATAGCACGGCTGCGCACGGGATTGAAGCGGTGCGCCGGGGTGCCGGGCAGAGGGTAAACGACCTGTTAACGAATTGGGCGCTACTATGATGACAATGTAAACGAGGCAGCGCCAGACTGTCGCCCGGCGCAGCCGGAATTTGAGGAAACCGCAATTTCCACTGCGTCCCTAGAATCGCGGCCGCCGGCGGCGGTGCGCAAGCGACCGACATTCGCGCGCAGCTACAGCGCGCGGCGCCAACGCCGGATTCTGGGGCTTTTTGCGGTCCTGGTCGTCGCGGCGGCGGCGTGGCTGTTTTCCGACCTGACGGCCGGAACCTATGCGCGCGCGCAGAATGCCGCCCTGCGCCAGACCGCAGCCGAAGCGCATGTGCTGCACGAACACGCCGCCAAAACGCTCGAAACGGCGACGGCCTTGCTCGTCAAAATCGGCGACGAACTCGAGCGGTTGCCCGAGGCTGCGAGCGACGCGGCGGTGGCCCAGGTGCTGGCCCAAGCCCGGATCGTGCGCGCGGTGGTGCCGAGCTTGCGCGCCGTCGTTTTCCACCGCCTCGACGGGCGAATTTTCCGCGACGACGGTGTCGAACCCACGATGGTGGCATTTCCCGACGCATTGCGCGCAAGCCCGCCCGGCCGTCTGCGGATCGAAGCGGCGGCCGATGCCGTGCCGCAGATCGACGTCGTCCGGCGCGTGCGCGGCGGCGCTGTCGTCGCGCGGGTGGATACCGATTTTCTGCGCGCCTCCTTGGCCGCATCGCCCACGAACCTCGTCGGCGCCTTGCTGCAGGATACGGCCGGCAACATCGTTGCCGCCTATCCGCCGCACTTGGCAGATGCGGGCACGCTCGCCCATGTGCGCCCGCCGGTCGAACATTGGTTTGCGGCGGCATTCGAGCATCGCGACGGCTATGTGCTGGCGGCCTACGATTTTGCCGCCCTGCCGCTGCGCGCTTCCGTCCTCGACTGGCACGAATCGTATCTTCGGCCGTATCGCGCTTCGATCGCGCTGCGCGCGACGGTCACGATCGTCGGACTGGCCGTGCTGCTGGGCTTTGCTGCGTTTCTGCATCGCCAGATCGCATGGCTCGGCAGGCTCGATGCGCTGCGCGTGCGCCAGCGCCGCCGCATGCTGGCGGCCCAGCGCAGCCTGCACACGGTCATCAATGCGATGCCGGCCATCGTCAATGCCAAGGACCTCGACGGGCGCTACACGCTGGTCAACGAATTCGCCGCACGTCTGTTCGGCGTGTCGCAGACGGAGGCGATCGGCCGCCGTATCGAGGATCTGACGGATGCGCAGTTCGCCGAGGAAGTGCGCGCGCGCGAGCGCAAAGCCATGGCGGACGGGGTCGTCGACAGCCGCGAAGACACGTTTTTCATCGACGGCCGCCCGCACAGTTTCTACGCCAAGAAAGTGCCGCTGATCGGCCCCGACGGCAAAACCGAGGGCGTGGTCACGGTTGCGGTCGACATCACCGAGCTCAAAGCCGTCGAGCGCAAGTCGATTGCGGCCGAAACGCTGCTGCGCGCGGCGCTTGATTCGATCCCCGAAGGCTTCGCCGTGTTCGATGACAACGACCGTCTGGTCGTTGCCAACCGCACCTATGCGCAGATTTTCACGACCGGCGACGATCCCAATGCCATCGTCGGGCTCACGTTCGCCGATCTCGTACGCGCGTCGATGGTCAAGGGCGAGCCGCCGGAGCCGGGGTTCGAAGGCGAAGCCTGGGTTGCCGAGCGCGTGCGCCGCCATCTTGCGGCCGACGGCGAATCGCGCCTGCTGCAGGTCGCCGACGGGCGCTGGATCTCGACGCTCGAGCGCCGCGTGCCGGGTATCGGCATCGTGGGTTTCCGCGCCGACGTGACGGCGGCGATCGAAACCCAGACGGCGCTTCGCCAGGCGCGCGACGCGGCCGAGTCCGCCAACCGCGCCAAATCCCAGTTCCTCGCCAACATGAGCCACGAGCTGCGCACGCCGCTCAATGCGATCATCGGCTTTTCCGAAGTGATCGAGGGCGAATTGTTCGGGCCCGTGGGCAACAAGCGCTATGCGAGCTACGCGCGCGACATTGCCGCCTCGGGGCGCCATCTCGTCGGGCTCATCGGCGACGTGCTCGACATGTCGAAAATCGAAGCGGGCGGCTACACGCTTTCGGAAGTCGAGATGTCGGTCGTCGATTTCGCGCGCGATCTGCTGCGCCTGATGCGCGGCCACGCGCAGGTCGCCAATGTCGAGCTCGCCCTCGATATCGCACCCGCCGCCGACGTCGGGCTTTACGCCGACAGCCAGGCGCTGCGCCAGATCGCCATCAATCTGCTGTCGAACGCGATCAAATTCAGCCATGCCGGCGGCCATGTGCTGATCGCCGTGCGGCGCGTGGCAGATGGCCTCGAATTCGCGGTCGCCGACAACGGCATCGGCATCGCGCCAGAAGCGCTTGCGCACGTGACCGAGCCGTTCCGCCAGGCGGACGGCATTGCGGGCAAATTCGGCGGCACGGGCCTTGGGCTGTCGATCAGCAAACGCCTGGCCGAGCTGCATGGCGGCGCCTTGCGCATCGAGAGCACGCTGGGGGTCGGTACTGTTGCGACCGTTTGGTTGCCCACGTCGCGCTTGCGCGCGGATGCAGCGCCTTTGCGTGCGGTCGCGCGCTGAAGCGGCGTTAAAGAGCCAAGTCCGGGGCGTGCGGTTCCAGAAACGCCGCAAGCCGTGCGAGCATCGCCTCTGCCGCCTGGAATTGCGGCTGGTGGGCCGCGCCCGGAACTTCCCAGGTTTCGCAACTGCCGCCGACGGCGCGGCCGATGCGCCGCAGCTGGTCGAGCGTGCCGTATTCGTCGTTTTCGCCCTGCACGGCCAGGACGGGGGCTGTCAGCGTCTTGAGATCCGCCTCGATGTTCCAGGCCGCAAACGGTGCCGACAGCCAGGTCTCGGCCCAGGCGGCGAACAGCGCATCGGTCTGCGCGCCATGGTAGCGCGACAAGCGACGGCGCAGATCGGTCGTTTTGTAGAGTTCGACCGCCGCGCGAATGCCGGCAAGCGTCAATTCTTCGACATAAACGTGGGCTGCGATCGTGACGATGCTGCCGAACCGATCCGGGGCGGCGGCCCCTGCCAGCAGCGCGATCGAGCCGCCGTCGGAATGGCCGACAAGATCGGCCTCGGCCACGTCGAGCCGGTCGAGCAGTGCCAGCAAGGCCTGCGCTTCGTCGTGCAGATAACGCGGTGCGCGCGGCCCCGGCAACGGGTCCGATTGGCCGTGCCCGAGCCGTTCGTAGACGATGCCGGGCCGTGCAATGCGCGCGCACAAGGCAGCCGGAAAGTCGCGCCACAGGGCGATCGATCCGAGGGCCTCGTGCAGGAACACGACCGGCCGGCCGGCGGCGGCCTCGTTCAGGCGTTGCACCCGCACGGACCCCGCACCGCTGTCGCACGCGAAGATCGAGCTTTGCTTGACCAAGTTGCGGCTTTCGAATTAAGTGGCAGGAAGACAAGGGCGAAAAAACATAGCCCGATTTGCCGCCAGGGAGCTACACGCCTGATCCGTCATGCACATTAATGCGCCCCGTCTCCTGAAATGACTTCGGCCCGCGATCCAAGGCTCGATACGTTCCCGAAGCTGCTCGCGCACAATGTGCGGTCGCGAGGCGCGCGCCCGGCCATGCGCGAAAAGGATTTCGGCATCTGGCAAAGCTGGAGCTGGGCCGAGATGGCAACCGAGATAAGGCGCCTGGCCGCAGGCTTCGCGGTCCTGGGCGTGGCGCGCGGCGACAAGATCGTGCTGGTCGGCGACAATCGGCCGCAGCTTTACTGGTCGATCTGTGCCGCCCAAATGCTCGGCGCCATTCCGGTCCCGGTCTACCAAGATGCCGTCGCCGACGAGATGGCCTATGTGATCGCGCATGCCGAGGCGTGGCTCGCGGTCGTCGAAGACCAGGAGCAGGTCGACAAGCTGCTCGCGATCCGCGCCAAGACCGGCTTGCCGCGCACCATCGCCTACAACGATCCGCGCGGCATGCGCGGCTACGGCGACGAGGGGCTTGTGGCACTCGCCGACGTCGCCAAGCAGGGCGATGCGCGCATCGCCGCCGATCCGGGCTTTCTCGATTCCGAAATCGCCAAGGGCCAGGGCAGCGACCATTCGGTGATGCTCTACACGTCCGGCACCACGGGCCAGCCCAAGGGCGTGCTGCTGAGCTACGACAACGTGATCAAGACGGCACAGAGTGCCGTCGATTTCGACCGCCTCACCGAAACCGACGACATCCTCGCCTATCTGCCGATGGCGTGGGTCGGCGACCATGTGTTTTCGTACGCGCAAGCCTACGTCGCGGGCTTCTGCGTGAGCTGCCCGGAATCGGGGGCGACTGTGATGACCGATCTGCGCGAGATCGGCCCGAGCTTCTTCTTCGCACCCCCGCGCATTTTCGAGAACATCCTCACGCAAGTTTCGATCCGCATGGAAGACGCAAGCGCGCCCAAGCGCGCGATGTATCGCTATTTCATGCGGCTCGCCAAAACGGCTGGCATTGCGCTGATGGACAAAAAGCAAGTCGGCCTTGTCGACCGGCTGCTCTATGCGCTGGGCGAACTTTTGGTCTACGGCCCGCTCAAAAACACGCTCGGCTTCACGAAGATGCGCGTGGGCTACACGGCGGGCGAAGCGATCGGCCCCGATATTTTCGACTTCTACCGTTCGCTCGGCCTCAATCTCAAACAGCTCTACGGCATGACCGAGGCCAGCGTCTTCGTGTGCATGCAGCCCGACGGGCAGATCAAAGCCGATACGGTCGGGGTGCCCGCGCCGGGTGTAGAAATCAAAATCGCCGAAAGCGGCGAAGTGCTCGTGAAGTCGCCTGGCATTTTCCAGAGCTATTTCAAAAACGACACGGCGACGCTGTCGGCCAAAACGCCGGACGGCTACTACCTCACCGGCGATGCGGGCTTCTTCGACAAAGACGGCCATCTCAAGATCATCGACCGCGCCAAAGACGTCGGTCGCCTGGTCGACGGCACCTTGTTCGCGCCCAAATACATCGAGAACAAGCTCAAGTTTTTCAGCTACGTCAAAGAGGCCGTCGCCTTCGGCCACGGGCGCGATTACGTGTCGTGCATCCTGTGCATCGATCTCGACGCGGTCGGCAATTGGGCCGAGCGCAAGGGCATTGCCTATGCCTCGTACCAAGAGCTTGCCGCCAAGGCCGAGGTGCAGGCGCTGGCGCTGGAATGCGTCGAGCAGGTCAATCGCGATTTGGCGGAAGACGCCAATCTCGCGGGCAGCCAGATCAGGCGCTTCCTGTTGCTGCACAAGGAGCTCGACGCCGACGACGGCGAACTCACGCGCACGCGCAAAGTGCGCCGCAGCTTCATCGCCGACCGCTACGCGCCGTTGATCGACGGGCTCTATTCGGGCGCCGAGCGCGCTTTCATTTCGAGCGTGGTCACGTTCGAAGACGGGCGCACGGGCAAGATCGAAGCCGATCTCGCGATCCGCGACGTGCCGCGTTTTGCCGCCCACCGCCCGGTGGCCGTACCCGCACCGGCATTGCAGAAGGCGGGCTGAAGATGGGCCGCGCACATATCGCCCGCACGATCGGCGACACGTTGTTGAGGGTCGACAATGTCAGCCTCGGCTTTGGCGGTGTGAAAGCGCTGACCGACGTGTCGTTCGACATCAAAAAGGGCGAAATCCGCGCAATCATCGGGCCCAACGGGGCCGGCAAATCCTCGATGCTGAACTGCATCAACGGCTTCTACCAGCCAAGCCAGGGCCGCATCTCGTACAAGGGCGTGGTGCGCGGGGCGATGCGCCCCTACGAGGCTGCGCGCGGCGGTATCGCGCGCACCTTCCAGAACATCGCGTTGTTCAAGGGCATGTCGACGCTCGACAACATCATGACGGGGCGCCTGCTCAAGATGAAGCGCAACTTCTTCTGGCAGTGCCTGCATTGGGGCCCGGCCCAGGCCGAAGAGATCGCGCATCGCGAGACGGTCGAGCGCGTGATCGACTTCCTCGAAATCCAGGCGATCCGCAAAACGCCGGTCGGCCGCTTGCCCTATGGCCTGCAGAAGCGCGTCGAGCTCGGGCGTGCCCTTGCGGCCGAGCCTGAATTGCTGCTGCTCGACGAGCCGATGGCGGGCATGAATCTCGAGGAGAAAGAGGACATGTGCCGCTTCATCCTCGACGTGAACGAGCAGTTCGGCACCACGATCGCCCTCATCGAACACGATATGGGCGTGGTCATGGACATTTCCGACCGTGTGGTCGTGCTCGAATACGGCCGCAAGATCGCCGACGGCACGCCCGACACGGTCAAAGCCGATCCCAAAGTGATCGCGGCCTATCTCGGCACCGGCCACGGTTGAAAGGTCCGCCATGGATTTCATGATCGATTTTCTGTTCGGGCCGCTCAAAGAGATCTGGGAGTTCCCGATCTTCTTTATCGAGGTCGTGGTCGGCGGGATCCTCACCGGCGTCATGTACAGCCTCGTGGCGCTGGGCTTCGTGCTGATCTTCAAAGCCTCGGGCGTGTTCAATTTCGCGCAAGGGGCGATGGTGCTGTGCGCGGCCCTCACCTTCGTAGGCTTCCACGAATTGGGCGTGCCGCAATGGCTGTCGCTGATCTTGACGCTCGGCGTGATGGTTGCCCTTGCCTTCGCGATCGAGCGCATCGTGCTGCGCCCGCTCGTGAACCAAGCACCGATCATCCTGTTCATGGCCACGATCGGCATCACGTTTTTCATCGACGGCTTCTTCCAGATGATCTGGGGCGAGGACGTGAAGCGCCTCGATATCGGCATCCCCAAAGATCCGCTCGAAATCGGCGGCGTGCTTGTGAACACGTTCGACATCGTGGCGGCCCTCGTGGCGGGCACGTTGGTGGGCGTGCTCGCGTTTTTCTTCCAATCGACGCGCATCGGCCGCGCGCTGCGCGCCGTTGCCGACGACCATCAGGCGGCCCAATCCGTCGGCATTCCGTTGCAGACGATCTGGGTCATCGTGTGGTCGGTTGCGGGCATCGTGGCGCTGGTGGCCGGCATCATGTGGGGCTCGAAGCTCGGCGTGCAGTTCTCGCTCGCGCTCATCGCGCTCAAAGCGCTGCCAGTGCTGATCCTGGGCGGCTTCACCTCGATTCCGGGGGCGATCATCGGCGGCCTCATCATCGGTGTGGGCGAAAAAGTCGCCGAAGTGTTTTGGGCCGCCAAGATCGGCGGCGGCATCGAAGACTGGTTCGCCTATATCCTGGCGCTGTTCTTCCTGATGTTCCGGCCGCAAGGCCTGTTCGGCGAACGCATCATCGAGAGGGTTTGATCCCGTGCTCTACCGCGAAGCAGGCCAATTCAAGACGAGCTATTCGGCCGACCAGGGCATTTTCCCGATCCTGCAAGACCGCATCGGCATGGCGGTTTTGCTCGCGGTCGCGTTCGTGGTCGTACCGCTCACGGCGAGCGACTATTTTCTGTCGACCATCTTCATCCCGTTCCTGGTTTTCTCGGTGGCGGCGATCGGTCTCAACATCCTCACGGGCTATTGCGGCCAGCTGAGCTTGGGGACCGGCGGCTTCATGGCGTGCGGCGCTTATGCCGCCTACAAATTCGCGACCGCGTTCCCCGAACTCAATATCGTGCTTGTGTTCCTGCTGTCCGGCGGGGTTTCGGCGGCGGTGGGCGTGGTGTTCGGCGTGCCGTCGCTGCGCATCAAGGGTTTCTATCTTGCGGTCGCCACACTCGCCTCGCAGTTCTTCTTGATCTGGCTGTTCACGAAGGTGCCGTGGTTCGTGAACTATTCGCCGTCGGGCGTGATTTCCGCCCCGCCGCGCGAAGTGTTCGGCTGGTACGTGACCGGCATCGAGGCTACGGCCGAGGCCAAATATCTGTTCTGCCTTACGTTCGTGGCCGTGCTGGCGTTGGTTGCCAAAAACCTCGTGCGCGGGCGCATCGGGCGCGCCTGGATGGCGATCCGCGACATGGATATCGCGGCCGAGATCATCGGCATCCGCCCGTTGCAGACCAAGCTTTTGGCGTTTGCCGTGTCGTCGTTCTATTGCGGCGTGGCGGGTGCTCTATGGGCTTTCATCTATACAAGCTCGGTCGAAGCGCTCGCCTTCGACATCAACCGTTCGTTCCAGATCCTGTTCATGATCATCATCGGCGGGCTCGGCTCGATCTTGGGTGCCTTTTTGGGGGCGGCGTTCATCGTGCTGCTGCCGATTTTCCTCAGCGCCGTGCCGCAAGCCATGGGCGTGCCGGTCACGACCTCCACGCTCGCGCATCTCGAATTCATGATTTTCGGCGGACTTATCGTGTTTTTCCTGATCGTCGAGCCGCACGGGCTTGCCCGGCTCTGGCAATTGGGGAAGGAAAAACTGCGGCTATGGCCCTTCCCGCATTGAAGAATCCTGCGACGAATTGAACCACTTCCCGGCCTTGAATTGGCCGCAAACGCCCCCTAGTATCCCGGTAACTCAAACGCAAATAAACGGCGGAGACGCGAGAATGTCGAAGACGAGCATGGCGGCAGTGTTTGGTGCAGTCGGTTTGCTGGCGATGCTGCCGGCGGGCGCGCAAGCGGCCGATGCGGCGGCCGGCGAGAACGTATTCAAGCGCGTCTGCGCCACCTGCCACAACCCGACCGCCGAAGGCCCGCGCAAGCTCGGCCCCACGCTGGCAGGTATCGTCGGCCGCAAGTCCGGCACGGTCGAAGGCTTCCGCTATTCGAAGGCCAACAGCGAAGCCAACATCGTGTGGACGGCTGAAAAGCTCGATCCGTATCTCAAGAACCCGCGCGAAGTGGTGCCCGGCACGACGATGGCCTATGCGGGCCTGCGCAACGACGAAGATCGCGCCAATCTGATCGCCTATCTCGCGACCCTCAAGTAAACGCGCAAACAAGTCGGCGCAGCGCGCGTCCGATTTGTTTTGGCTTTATTTTACAGTCGCCCAGTGGAGGACGAAAACATGAAGCGTTTGGTTGCGGCATTTGGGGTGGCGGTCGCGGGCTTGATTTTGGCGGGCGTGTCGCAAGCGCAGGCAGCCGATGCGGCCTCGGGCGAAGGCGTGTTCAAGCGCGCCTGTTCGGTCTGCCACAACCCGACCGCCGAGGGCCCGCGCAAACTCGGCCCCACTTTGGCCGGCGTTGTCGGCCGCAAGTCGGCTTCGGTCGAAGGCTTCAAATATTCGAAAGCCAACACCGAATCCGGCATCGTCTGGACTGCGGACAAGCTCGATCCCTACATCAAGAACCCGCGCGAAGTCGTGCCGGGTACTGCCATGGCCTATGCGGGCCTTCGCAACGACGACGAGCGCGCCAATCTGATTGCCTATCTGGCGACGCTGAAATAGCGACTGCGCAATGCCAATTGCGTCATTCGGCGCACTGACGGCAGCGCCGCTGCAGCGACAGTCGGGCACAAGGGCCTTGCGGGCGCGCCGAGCTTCGGGCGTTCGCAAGGTCCTTTGTCGTTCGGGTTGGACGGCGCGCATTGCAGCGACTGTCGCCGCTTGAGGTTTCATCGGGCGTGCGCGCAAAAGCGTTTGGCAAGGGGCCGCGTACTGGCGTAGGGTATTCGCTCAAGGTCGGCCAACGATCTGCCGGAGCAATTTCCGGCGCCATTGCTGCAACAGGGAGAATGCCCCATGAATTTCGCCCGCATTGGGTCTGCACTTGCGCTTGCGGCCTTTGTCGCCGCACCGTTCGCGGTGCCGACCGTCGCCAACGCGCAAGCCAACGAGCAGTTCATTCCGTCGCTCTCCTACCGCACGGGTCCGTTCGGGCCCAACGGCACGCCGTTCGCCGACGGCTTCCTCGACTATTTCAAGATGATCAACGCGCGCGACGGCGGCATCAATGGCGTGCGCATCACGTATGAAGAGTGCGAGACCGCCTACAACACCGACCGCGGCGTCGAATGCTACGAGCGCCTGAAGGGCAAGGGCCCGACGGGGGCGACGGCCATCGTGCCGCTGTCGACCGGCATCACCTACGCGCTGATCGAGCGCACGGCGCAAGACAAGATCCCGATGCTGACCTCGGGCTACGGCCGCTCGGACGGCTCGGACGGGCGCGTCTTCCCGTGGATGTTCACGCTGCCTGCAACCTACCATTCGCAGATGGACGCGATCCTGCAGTTCGTGAAGTCCAAGGAAAAAGGCAGCCTCAAGGGCAAGAAGATTTCGTTCATCTACCACGACAGCGCGTTCGGCAAGGAACCGCTGCCGGTGATCCAGCGCCTGGCCAAGGAAGAAGGCTTCGAGCTTTCGGAATTCCCGGTGCCGAATCCGGGCGTGGAGCAGAAGGCGATCTGGCTGCGCATCGGCCGCCAAATTCGCCCGAACTACGTGATCATGTGGGGCTGGGGCGTGATGAACCCGACCGCCATCCAGGAAGCGGCGGCCGTGGGCTTCCCGCGCGACCGGTTCATCGGCGTGTGGTGGGCCGGCTCCGAGCAGGACGTGACCCCGCCCGGAGATGCTGCCAAGGGCTACATGGCCGCGAACTTCCACGGGACCGGCAAAGACTACAAATTCATGCGCGACATCGAGACGACCGTGATCAAGGCGGGCCAGGGGACCGGCGAAGCGCGCCATGTCGGCACGGTTCTCTACAATCGCGGGGCGATCAACGCCGCGATGGTGGTCGAAGCCGTGCGCACAGCACAGGAGCGTTACGGCAACAAGCCGATGACCGGCGAGCAAGTGCGCTGGGGCTTCGAGAACCTGAACCTGTCGCCGCAGCGCCTTGCGGCCATGGGCTTCGAAGGCTTCATGCCGCCGCTGCGCACCTCGTGCGCCGACCACGAAGGCGGCGGCGTTGTCCGCATCCAGCAATGGGACGGTAAGGCCTGGAACTGGGTCTCGGATTGGATCGAGCCCAACCGTGCCGCGCTGCGCCAGGGGTACGAAGCCTCGTCGATGCAGTATGCACGCGAGAAGAACATCACGCCGCGCGATTGCGCGAATCAATCCTAAAGGCCCGCTCAAGTGGCCTAAGGCTTGACTGGGGGGCGGGCCGGCAACGGTCCGCCCTTTTTTCTTGCGCAGGACAGATGCGATGACAACCGACGCCGCCTTGCTCGAAAAGAAACTGCAGAACCCGCCGCCGGCCCCGCTTTTGGCCGTGCGCAACATCGAAGTGATCTACGACCACGTGATCCTGGTGCTGAAGGGCGTGAGCCTCGAAGTGCCCAAGGGCGGCATCGTGGCGCTGCTGGGTGCGAACGGGGCCGGCAAATCGACGACGATCAAATCGATTTCCAATCTCCTGCGCGCCGAGCGCGGCGAAGTGACCAAAGGCAGCGTGGAATATAAAGGCCAGCGCATCGACGGGCTCACGCCCAACGAGCTCGTGCGCCGCGGCGTGATCCAGGTCATGGAAGGCCGCCATTGTTTCGGCCATCTGACGGTCGAAGAAAATCTGCTCACCGGCGCCTACACGCGCCGCGACGGGCGTGCGGCCATCGCCGCCGACATGGAGATGGTCTACGGCTATTTCCCGCGCCTCAAAGAACGGCGCAAAAGCCAGGCGGGCTACACGTCGGGCGGCGAGCAGCAGATGGTCGCGATGGGCCGTGCGATGATGTCGAAGCCAGAGACGATCCTGCTCGACGAACCCTCGATGGGCTTGGCCCCGCAGCTCGTCGAAGAAATTTTTGAAATCGTCGTAAAACTCAACCGCGAGCAGAACGTGTCGTTTCTGCTGGCCGAACAGAACACGTCGATCGCGTTGCGCCACGCGCACTACGGCTACATTCTCGAAAACGGCCGCGTTGTGCTGGACGGCACGGCCGAAGCCCTGCGCGGCAACGAAGACGTCAAAGAGTTTTATCTCGGCGTCTCAGGTGCGGGCCGCAAATCCTTCCGCGACATCAAACACTATAAACGCCGCAAGCGCTGGCTGGCGTAGCTACGCCCCGCATGGCGGTGGGATGCTGCCAGCATTTCTTCGATAAGATCGCGCTGGGCCAAGCTGCCGCCGAAGCGTTCGTGTTCGGGCAGGACCGCCCCCAATGCTTCGATGGCGCGCGGCCAGTCTTGTTTGGCGAAGACCGAAAAGCCTTCGGCGGCGCGCGCGACCATCGGTTGGGCGGGGCCGCGTGTGCCCGCACCCCGCGCCGCACATTCGGCCGTGTCGCCGGCCATGGCGGCAGCAAGGGCCATGTGCAAATCGACGAAGGCGAGGCCTGCACGCGGGAACTCGGCTTTGCCGTAGGCCAAGACCTTGTCCCACGCACCCGGCGGCGGCGTGGCGCCCTTGAGGGTCGCGCGCATCAGGAACGAGGCGGCGTCGGTCAGCACGTTCAGCGACGGCCCCCACAAGGCGCCGGGGGCGACGTTCGCGTCGTAGAGCGCCCACGCGTTTGGCGTGTCGCCCACGGCCAGCGCCCACAAAGCGCGGTGCCATTGGATATGGCAATGCAGCAGCCCTTCGCGCGGATAGGCGGCGACGAATTCACCGAGATAGCGTTGGCCCTCTTGCGCTTCGCCGGCTTCGTAATGCACGTGTGCTCGGATATGCGCCCCGTGCGCATCGCGCGGGTTCAGCGCAAGGGCGCGCAGGATTTTGGCGCGCGCGGAACCGATGGCGCCCGTCTCGCAATGCGCAAAAGCCTGCATGGCGAGGAACCACCAATCGTCGCCGTACGCATCGGCGAGCTCGTCGAGCATCTGGCGCAGTTGCGCTGCCCGGTCGTTGGCCCCGCTGAACCCGTAGAGGCCGAACACGCCCACGCAAGGGGCTAGCGCCATCGCGTCGCGCGGCCACTCTTTGAGATGCGTGTGGATGGCGGCAAGGGCGGCCGGGCCTTGCCCGTCGAGCACCAAGCCCAGTGCGGCAACGTGGCTGGCTTCGCGGCCCGCAAGACGCGGCGCCAACTCGCGCGTGCGTGCGATTGCGGCTTTGGCGGCCGCCCGATTGCCGAAAATCTGGTGCGTGCGCGCCAATGCCGCATGCGCGAGGGCGAATTCAGGATCGTGCGCGATGGCCGCTTCGAAGGCTTCGGCCGCACCGATGTCGGCCGCGAACAGCGCATCCACACCGGCGACGTAATGCGCTGCCGCAGTTGCGTCGGTGGCGAGCGCATTGCCGTAGCGGTCGGAGGCCATACTCAAATCCTTTCGGCGACCCAATCCTCGATCAGGCGGCGCGCGATCGAATCGGCGCGCGGCAGGCGGAACTTTTCGGGATCATGCTCTTGGCGCAGGAAATCGCGCGTGACCCACATCGCATCGACGAGCTCTTCGCGGTCGATCGTGAGCTCGGTCGTCAAAGCTTCGCCGTAGAAGCCGAGCATGATCGAGGCCGGGAACGGCCAGGGCTGCGAGGAATGGTAGCGTACCGCACCCACGCGCACGCCCGACTCTTCGAACGTCTCGCGGCGCACGCAATCTTCGAGGCTTTCGCCCGGCTCGACGAAACCGGCGAGTGTCGAGTACATCGCAAACGGAAAGCGCGCCGAGCGGCCGAGCAGGCATTTGTCGCCCGATACGATCAGCATGATCGTGGCAGGGTCGCTGCGCGGGAAATGGTCGGTGGCGCAGGCCGCATTCGTGCAGCTGCGCACATGGCCGGCCGCTTCGCTGCGCGTCGGCGCACCGCACACGCCGCAGAAGAGATGGCGCTGGTTCCACCAGGCCAGCCCGCGCGCATAGGCCATGAGCCCGCCTTGCGCATGCGGCAAGGTAGCGCCGATCCCGCGCAGATCGACGAAGCGCTCGGCCGGGGCGATGTGCGCGGCAAGTTCGGGCTCTTCGAGCTTGCTCGCGTCGACCGCGAAATAGGGTGCGCCCTCGAGCTCGCCCAGATACATCGTCGGCAATTGCAGATGTGCGATTTGGTGCAGGGCGAGGAAGCCGGGGCCGGTTTCGAGGATCAGGCTGCGCGTGCGCCAAACCGGCACGGCCAAGGCCGTCGCGTGGGCCAGGCGGTCGGCCAGAAAGGCCGCATCGCGGCGTCTTTCGGCCTGTCTGTCGAGCGGGAGGGCCGCGTAGAAATTGGGTTTTTCCATGGTTGGTCCCATACATCGGGCGATTGCCGTGCCCCGTCAAGTGCGGCTTGGCGGCGGCGGCCAAGCGGGCTATATAGCAAGCGGGAGGTTGGCGGCGGACGAGCGCCTCGCCAACCCGGTCAGGTCCGGAAGGAAGCAGCCGTAACGAGTCTCCGCCCGGGTCGACGTCCAGCCTCCCACCCTTTTCCCCACCCGACCCAACCTCCTAACAGCGACAGCGATGGCCGACGCGCAAGCCGCCCCCTATCAGGTCCTGGCACGCAAATACCGGCCCACGCGGCTCTCCGACCTTGTCGGGCAAGAGGCGCTGGTGCGTACGCTGTCCAACGCGATCGAAACGGGCCGCATCGCGCACGCGTTCATGCTGACGGGCGTACGCGGCGTGGGCAAAACCACGACCGCGCGCATCGTCGCCCGCGCCTTGAACTGCGTCGGTGTCGACGGCAAGGGTGGGCCCACGATCGACCCGTGCGGCGTGTGCGAACATTGCGTAGCGATCGCCGAAGACAAACATCTCGACGTGATCGAGATCGACGCGGCGTCGAACAATGGCGTGCAGAATGTGCGCGAGCTCATCGAAGCCGTGCGCTACCGCCCGGTTTCGGCGCGCTACAAAATCTACATCGTGGACGAAGTCCACATGCTGTCGACGCAAGCGTGGAACGCGCTTTTGAAGACGCTCGAAGAGCCGCCCGCGCACGCAAAATTCCTGTTTGCGACGACCGAAATCCGCAAAGTGCCGGTGACCGTGCTGTCGCGCTGCCAGCGCTTCGATCTGCGCCGCTTCGACCAGGCAACATTGGCACGCCATCTGGTCCATATTGCCGAACTTGAGGGACGAAAAATCGCGACCGGTGCCGCGGCCTTGCTGGCGCGTGCGGCCGACGGGTCGGCGCGCGACGGCTTGTCGCTGCTTGATCGCGCTTTGGCCGCCGTCGAAGGCGAGGTCGGCGAAGCGCAGATCCAAACGCTGCTGGGCTTGGCCGACCGCGCGCAGATTTTCGATCTGTTCGAAGAAATCCTGAAGGGCGATGCGCCGGCGGCCCTGGCGCGCGCGGGCGATCTTTACGCGCGCGGTGCCGAGCCCTTGGTCGTCACGCAGGATCTTCTGGGCACCGCCCACGCGCTGACGCGCTTCAAAGTCGCCCCTGCCTTGATCGACGAGGCGGGCCTGCCCGAGACCGAGCGCGTGCGTGGCCGGGCAATGGCCGAAGCGCTTGGCGTGCCCGTGCTCGCACGCGCGTGGCAGATTCTGCTCAAGGGTCTTGGCGAAGTGCAGACGGCCCCGCAGCCGCTTGCCGCTCTCGAGATGCTGATCGTGCGCTTGGCCTACGCCGCCAATCTGCCGAGCCCCGGCGATCTTGTCGAAAAACTCACCAAGGCCGGCGGCGATGGCGGTGCGGGTACGCGCCCCGGCGGCGGCGGCGGGAACGGCGGGGGCCCGCGCGCGATCGCGGGCGGGCGCACGGCAACCGCAGCAGCCATCCAGCCGCGCGAAGCACCGGCGGCCGATGCGGTCGCAAGCCAGCCGCAGAGTTTTGCCGAACTTGTGGCGCTGGTGCAGGCCAAGCGCGAGGGCCTGCTCTACGGCGAACTCTATGGTCGCGTGCGGCTCGTGTCGTTTGCGCCGGGGCGCTTGTCGTTCGCCTATCCCAACGCGCCGCGCAATCTCACCTTGCCCACGCAGCTTGCCGAACGTCTGCGCGAATGGACCGGCCAGACCTGGCTTGTGACGCTGGAAACGCAAGCGGCAGGTGCCGCGACCTTGGCCGAGCAGGCAAGCCAAGCCGTCGAAGACAAAAAGCGCGCGGCGGCCGAGCATCCGCTGGTGGCGGCCGTGCTTTCGGCGTTCGAGGGCTCGGCCATCGAAGCCGTGCGCGGCAACGAGGCGGCGGCCGCAGTCCCTGAATTTGCGGCCCCCGCCCCGGTCGAGGCGGGCGACGATCTGTTCGGGTCGGATGGCGAAGAGACCTGGATCGTGCCGGACAATATGGAACAGGAGTACGAGCAATGAAGAATCTCGGCAATCTGATGAAGCAAGCCCAGCAGATGCAGAGCAAAATGGCCGAGATGCAGGAGAAGCTGGCGGCCCTCGAAGTGACGGGCCAGTCCGGCGGCGGCATGGTCGTGGCCACGCTCGGCGGCAAGGGCGACGTGCGCCGCGTCAAGATCGACAAGAGCCTGGTCGATCCCAACGACGTCGAAGTGCTCGAAGATCTGCTGGTCGCCGCCCTCAACGATGCGCGCGCCAAGGTCGATGCCGTGACTTCCGATCAGATGCGCGAAATGACGGGCGGGCTCAATCTTCCGCCGGGCATGAAGCTGCCCTTCTGAGGAAGCGCGTTTCGTCGCCATGAACGGTCCCGAAATCGAAGCGTTGGTGCGGCTGTTGGCGAAGCTGCCGGGGCTGGGGCCGCGCTCGGCGCGCCGCGCGGCGCTGCAGCTCCTCAAAAAGAAAGAGTTGCTGCTGCGTCCGCTGGCGACAGCGCTGACCCAAGCGGCCGACGCGATCGTTTCGTGCCGCGTGTGCGGCAATCTCGACACGCGCGATCCGTGCAGCGTGTGCGCCGACGACCGGCGCGACCGCGCCTTGGTCTGCGTCGTCGAAGATGTGGCCGATCTCTGGGCCATCGAACGCACGATGGGCTTCAAGGGCGTCTATCATGTGCTCGGCGGCACGCTGTCGGCCCTCGACGGGCGCGGGCCGCAGGATCTCAATGTCGCGAGCTTGGTCGAACGCTGTGCGCGCGGCGAGGTGCGCGAATTGATCCTCGCCCTCAACGCGACGGTCGACGGGCAAACGACGTCGCACTACATCGCCGATCGCTTGAAGGAGTCGCCGGTTTCGATCACCCGTCTGGCGCACGGCGTGCCGGTTGGCGGCGAGCTTGATTATCTCGACGACGGCACGCTGCTCGCCGCCCTCAAAGCGCGCCGGGCTTTGAGCTGAAGGGCGGGCTGCGCTAGAGTCGCAGCCCTCATGCCCGACGACTTCGCCGCTTTGCCGCGTCTGGATCTGGCGCGACTGCCGACACCGATCGAGACCGCACCGCGTTTGGCGGCATCTCTCGGCGTGGCCGCTCTGTGGGTCAAGCGCGAAGATCTGAGCGGCACGGCCTTCGGCGGCAACAAGCTGCGCCAATTGTCGCTGATCCTGGGGGCGGCCTGCGCCGAGGGCGCTGACACGGTGATCGCGACGGCGGGCGTGCAGTCGAATTTCTGCCGCGCGCTTGCAGGTTCCGCCGCAAGCTTCGGCCTCGGCTGCGAATTGCTGCTGCGCGGGTCGGCTGCGGCAAAACGCGAAGGCAATCTGCTGCTCGACCATATCTTCGGCGCCAAGGTCGCGTTCACGGCCGCAACCGATCCGTGGGATCCCGCGATCCGCGTCGAACTCGAGGCGATGGCCGAACGCGCGCGCGCCGCCGGCAAGCGACCCACGATCGTGCAACTGACCGGCGATTCGGCTTCGTTGGGGGTCGCGGGCTGGGTTGCGGGGGCGGACGAGGTGCTGGCGCAAATCGACGCAGCTGCGATCGCGCCCACGCATATGGTCGTGGCGTGCGGCTCCGCGCTGACCTTGGCGGGGCTCGCCCTTGGCTTCAAATGGCGCGGTCGCGGCCCGCGTCTGTTCGGCGTGTCGGTGCAGCAGCCTGTTTCGCGATTGCGCCCCTGGATCGTCGCGGCAGCCGCCCAGGGTGCAGCAATGCTGGGATTGGACGTGGCGCTTGCCGAAACCGACTTCGATCTGGTCGAAGCGGTCGGGCCGGGCTATGGCCAACCTTCGCCCGAAGCGATCGCCGCCGTGCGCTTGGCCGGTCGCAGCCAAGGCTGGGTGCTCGATCCGGTCTATACGGGCAAGGCGTTGGCGGGGTTGATCGCGGCATGCGAAGCCGGGCATATGCCGCGCACCGCCGCACCTTTGTTTTTGCATTCGGGCGGGGCACCGGGCCTGTTCGTCAATGCGGCATCTTTCGGAGAGGCATCGTGAGCGGACCCGCCGAACTCGACATTCCGCTCGACCGGCCGGGGCGGACCTTCGGCGCCATGCGGCTGCCCTGGTCGCACGACGAATCGGCCTATGGGCAGATCGTCGTACCCGTGATCGTGCTGAATGGCTGCCCCGGCCCGACCGTGCTTGCGGTCGCGGGCGTGCACGGCGACGAATACGAAGGCCAAGTCGTGCTCGGCGATCTTGCGCGGGACCTCGATCCGGCATCGCTCGCCGGGCGCCTCATCCTCGTGCCTTCGGCCAATCTGCCGGCGGCGGTCGTCGGCCGGCGCACATCGCCCATCGACGGCGGCAATCTTGCGCGCGTGTTCCCCGGCCGCGGCGACGGCCCACCGACGTCGCAGATTGCCGAAGGTCTGATGCGGCTGCTGCTGCCGCATGCCGACTACGTGCTCGATCTGCATTCGGGCGGGCGCACGCTCGACTATCTGCCGTGCGCATGGTCGCGCCTGCCGAGCGAAGCCGTACAGCGCAAGCAAACACTCGATGCGCTAGCGGCGTTCGGCGCCTCCGACGCGGGCGTGGTGCTGAAGCCGCAGAGCCAGGGCACGTTCCTGGCGGCTGCGCACAATGCCGGCAAGATCGCGATTTCGTCGGAGCTTGGCGGGGCGGGCGCACTCACGCCCAAGACGCTCGCGATCGCACGCGCCGGCATTTCACGTTTCTTGGGCTATGCCGGTCTCGTGGGGCCGAAGCCGTCGCCGGCATCGGTGCGGTTCCTGTCGGTCGAACCGAAGCACTTCGTGCGCGCGCCCGGCCGCGGCCTGTTCGAGCCGGCCGCGACCTTGGGCGACACCGTGCGCGCGGGCGACATCGCCGGCCGTCTGCACGATCTCGAGCGGCCGGACCGCGCACCCGAAATCGTGCGCTTTTCGGCCGACGGCATTTTGCTGTGCCGCCGCGCACCAGCACCGGCCGAGATGGGCGACGTGCTCGCCCATCTCGGCCGGCCGGTCGAACATACCGAGCTGCTTTAGCTCTGCAGCAGCGGGCGCACGCGCCGCGTAAGATCGTCCATCGCCGCCTGCGGCGTCTTCATGCCGAGCACGGCCGCTTCGGCTTCTTCCTTGAAGAAGTCGGCCGCACGCTGCGCGTTGTCGAAGGCGGGCATGGGGACCCGCGCCACGCGCAGCACCTTGCGTTCGTCGTCGGCGAACGGCAGTTGGGCACGCACGCGCGCGTCGTCGTAGGTCGAGTTGCGCACGGGCCCGTTGCCGTTCAAGGCCGCGCGCAGCGTCGAATCCTTCGACAACATCGTGCGCATCAGGCTCCAGGCGCGCTCTTTGTTCTTGGCGTTTTTGGGGATCGCCATGCCCCAGAACTCGACCTTGGCCGGTGCGACCTCGAACTTGTTCGAGAATTCGCGCGAAATCGGGATCGTCGTCGTCTTGATCTTGCCCGGAAACTGCGAACGCGCCGGATCGTTGTAGATCGCGTTGCGGCCCATCGAGTTCACGACCATCGCCGCACGCCCGGTCTGCATCCACAGATTCACGTCTTCGGTGTTGATGGCGGTGAAGCTGCGCGGGAAAGCGCCCGCCACGAACAGGTCGCGTAGCAGCGTGATCGCGTTGACCATCGGCTTTTCGCTGGCGACCACGCGCATGTCCGGCGTGATGAACTCGCCGTCCCAGGCGCGCGCGATGTCGATGACGTTGGGATAGGTCACGCCCGGCAGCACGAGGCCGACCACGGGCTGGCCGTTGCGCGACCACGTCGTGCGGCGCGCGAATTCGGCAAGGTCCTCGATGGTGCGCGGCGGGCCGGAGATGCCGCGCTCCTCGAAGAAAGTCTCGTTGTAATGCATCCCCGACGAGGCATGCCGGAACGGCAGGCCGTAGAGGCGCCCGCCGACCTTGAGCCCGTCGAGCATGCCGGGAAACACGTCGCCGAGTTCTTCGATGGGCGCTTGGCGCATCAGATCGTCGAGCGGCTCGAACAGGGTCGCGATGCGCGGCGTTGCCTGCGTGTTCAGGATGAAGCCGATATCGACCGTGCTGTCGGCGAGCGAGGCTTCGCGCAGCAGCCGGTCCTGCAGCGGGCCGGTGTCGAACGTGACCCATTCGACCGCGGCGTTGTTTTCGCGTGCCCACGCTTCGGTGATGTCGCCGCCTTGCGCACCCGTGGCGACGGTGCGGTGCACGCGGTGGGCGAAGATGTTGACGCGCGCTTGCGTCTGGGCCCGCAAGGCGGGAGCTGCAAGCGTGAGGGCCGCGCCGGCGAGAACCGCGCGGCGTCCGAGTTTTCCGTCGAGTTTCATGGCGATCACTCCTTCAGGGTCAGGGTGAAGAGAATCTTAGCCGACGTGCCCTTGGGCAGATCGGCCACGACGCGCAAAAAATTTCCGAAATGGGCGACCCGCACATGGGTGAGTGCCCCGTCTTTGGCCGGAAATTTGAGCTTTGTGCCTTCGTCGACCCAGCGCATGCCGTCGGGCGAGATCTGCACGCGCGCGCGCGCGGCGCCAAGCTTGCCTTTGGCGCCGAGGCACCGCAGCCACACGATTGCTTCGCCCGCCCAGCCGCATTCGTAGGGTTCGCTGGCCGCAGCTCCCGTCCAGGTTTCGTTGCGCGAAACGACGGCGGTCACACACTGGCGCATCATGCGAATTCTCCCGAAAGGCAGACCGAGTCGACGTAGAAGAGCGTGCGTTTGTCGGTGTCGGCTTCGGCAAAGAAGCAGATGTTGAGCATGCACCAGAGATTGCGCATGGCGGGCATCACGATAGGGGCCACGCCCGACATGTCCCATTCGCGGTCGTTGCAGCGCAGCGAGATCGCCCGCATCGTGCGCAGATCGAAATCGTAGCGTACATAGTGCCAGTTCACTTTGGTCGGAATCTCGTTGTAGCAGAGCTTCTGCTCGCCGCCCGGCAGGTCTTCCCAGTCGGTCGGTGCGAGATGGTAGTGCGTGACGGTCTTGCCTTCGGTGCCGAGCGGCTTGATCGCGGTCGTGCGCGATTTCGTCTGCCATTTCTGCAGATGCGTGCCGTCGCTGGCGTTGAGGAAGCGCACATGCGGCATCACGCGCGTCCCGCCTTTCTCGAACCCGGTCTGCAGATCGTAGAGAAAGCCGACCGAGCGCACGTCGGTCTCCGACAGGCGCAGCTCGTTCGCCTCGGGCTTGAAGGTGAAATAGAATTCGAGGCGGATGGGGCCGGGTTCGCGGAAGGTGAGGCGCTTCAGCGCTACGTTCTGCGCGCCCTTCTTGGGCCGCGTCTGGATCTTTAGCGCGTAGTTGCCGTCGAAAGATCCGTGCGTGCCGGAATCCCAATTGGCGAGGTTGGAGAGCTGCGGCTGGGTGTGCTGGGCATAGCCCGGCAGCATCGAATCGAGCGTGTGCTCGTAGTTGCCCACGAGCTGCGTCCAGCCGCAGAAACCGTCGTCGAAATCGTCGAAGGCGATGATGCGCGACATCGGATCGAAGCGCGAAAGCTTCGGATTCGCCAGCCGCAACGCGCGCGCGATGTCCATTTTTTATCCTTTCGTAGCGCCGGCAGTAAGGCCGGCGATGAGGTATTTCTGGGCTAGAACGACGAAGACGAGTATCGGCAGGAGCTGCACGGTGGTTGCCGCGAACAGAACGCCCCATTCCACGCCGTCGACCGCCCCGGTCATCTCCGACAGCACGAGCGGTGCTGTCTTGGCGGTCGTGGTCGTGAAGATGAACGCGAACAGAAACTCGTTCCACGCGAACACGATGACGAACACTGCGACGGCGACCATGCCTTGCGTCGACAGGGGCACGATCACGCGCCGGAAAACCGCCCACACGCCCGCCCCGTCGATCATCGCCGCTTCGTCCAATTCGCGCGGGATCTGGTCGACGAAGGATTTCAGGATCATCGTGCCCATCGACACGAAAAACGTCGCGTAGAGCAGGATCAGCACAAAATGCGTGTCGTTGAGGCGCAGGAGATTCACGAGCGGGAACAGCGGCAGCGTGATCACGATCGGCGGGATGAGGCGCACGAAGATCATGAAAAACGCCGCACCGGCGAGCCAGCGCGTGCGTTTGCGCGAATGGACATAGGCGGCCATGGCACTTGCCAGCACGGCGACCAGCGTGGCGCCGATCGTGACGATGAAACTGTTGGTGAGGTTGGCGAAAAAATCGGGCCAGCGCCGCCACAGGGCCGTGTAGTTTTCGAAGGTCGGCGAAAACAGCCAGACCGGCGGAAACACGAAGATCTCGCGCGACGGTTTCAGCGACGACAGCGTCACCAGCACGATCGGGAAGGCCGACCAGAAAACGACGGCCGCCACGGCAATGCCGCGCAGGATGCGCAAGGGCCAGGGCCTACGCATCGTTGGCCAATGTGCGTTTGTAGACGACGTAGAGATAGGGTGTCGCCAGCACGACCGACGCCACGACCATCAGCCAGCCGGTCGCAGCCGCCAAGCCGAACTCGTTGTAGCGGAACGCCTCCTGATAGAGATAGACGGCCAGCACTTCGGTCGAACGCGCCGGTCCGCCGCCGGTGATGAGCCACACTTCCGAGAACATGCGGAACGCGAAGATGTAGCGGAACAGCACCGCCACCAGAATCGCAGGCACGAGCGTGGGCAAGGTGACGTAGCGGAATTGCTGCCAGGCCGTCGCCCCGTCGATGCGCGCGGCTTCGTAGAGATCGGCCGGTATCGCCAAGCGAGCGGCGTAGAGGATCAGGAACGTAAACGGCAGATGCAGCCAAACCGACAGCGCGCACACGGCCGCCAGACCGTGGGACGGGATCACGGCCCACTCGATCGTGGGCAGGCCGAAGGCTGCAAGGGTCTGGCTCACCATGCCGACCGAAGGATCGAGCATGAAACGCCACATCACGACTGCGGCGACCTCGGAGATCGCGTAGGGCGCGAGCACGATCGAGATCAGAACTTTGCGCATCGGCACGCCGCCCGCAAACAGCAAGGCGATCGCCAAGCCCAGCGCTAATTCCAGATAGACGACGATGTTGATGACGATCGCGGTGTTGCCGAAGGCGCGCCAGAAATAGGGATCGCCGAGAACCTCGATGTAGTTCTTGAGCCCGACATAGGTGGGCGCTTTGCCGAAGCTCGACTCGTTGAACGACAGCCAGAACACGTAGAGCGAGGGCAGGAACACGACGCCGATCAGCAAGGCCTGGACGGGGGCGACCATCGCCAGATGGATCGGCGCCACGCGCGCGGGCCCTGTAAACGACCCCCTCATAGCGCCAGCCCGCCCGCAACGGCGATCTCGGCCCCGTTCACGTAGCCGCAGCCGTCCGCGCACAGGGCAACGGCGATGCCGGCGCAATCGTCGGCCTGGCCCAAGCGGCCGGCCGGGATGCGCGCGACGACGCTTGCGCGAAACGCCGGATCGGCAAGCCGTGCGGCATTGCGGTCGGTTTCGATCGCCCCCGGTTTGATCGTGTTGAAGGTGACGCCGTCGGCACTTGCGTGCCGCGCCAGCGTGCGCATCATCGCCGTCTGCGCGGCCTTGGTTGCGACATACACGAGGCAATCGGCGTTGGGCAGCGTTTCTTGAATCGAGCCGATCGCCAGCACGCGTCCCCAGCCGCGCGCCGACATGGCCGGAACCGCGCGGCACAGCAAGCGCACGCTGGCCGAAAAATTCACGGCAAGCTGCGTTGCTTCCGCCGCCGGCGTCACGCGGTCCCACATCTCGCGGATTTCGGCCGACGCGCACAGCACCAGAATATCGACCGAGCCCATCGCCGCTGCCGCCGCCGTGAAGAGACGGTCCGCACCGTCGGGCAGCGCCAGATCGGTCCCGTCGAAGCCCGCGCATTGCGCGCCCAAAGTCACTTCCAGCGCGCTGTCGCGCTCCAGCCCGTGCAAAAACACGGCGGCACCTTCTTGCGCAAACGCAACGGCGATCGCGCGGCCGATGCCGCGCGTCGAGCCCGTAACCAGAGCGTTGCGTCCGCGCATCGCTGGGAGCACCGTCACAGCATCGCGCGCACGCGCCGTGTGGCGTCCGCCATGGCGCGCTCGGCGGGCTTCATACCGAGCACGGCCGCTTGGCATTCTTCGACGAACACGTCGTGGGCGCGCGCCTGGTTGTCGAATGCGGGCAAATGGATGCGCGCGGTCTTGAGCGCCAAGGCTTCGGCCGCCGCGTGCGGCAAGGCGGCGGCGAAGCTCGACTCGGAATAGGTGGAAACGCGCACCGGGCCGTTGCCGTTGCGCACCATAGCCAGGGTTCCCGCACGTGCCGACAATGCGCGCGCAAGATCCCAAGCGGCGCGCTTGTTCTTCGAGTTACGCGGGATGGCGAAGGCCCAGTATTCGGTCGTCGAGGCGTATGGCGTACGGCCGACAAGTGCAGCGGTCATCGGCATGGCGCCGCCCTTGATCTTGCCGGGATAGCGCGATTGCGCCGGATCGTTGTAGCTGACCAGCCGCGCATAGGGATTGATCGTCATCGCAGCCCGGCCTTGCTGCATCCAGGTGGTGATCTCTTCGTTGTTCACGGCCGCAAAATTGCGCGGCAAGGCGCCGGCCTTGAAGAGATCGGCCAACGCCTCGAGCGGCTTGACCATCGACGGCTGGTCGGCGACGACGCGCATGTCGCCGGTCATGAAATCGCCGTCGAAGGCGCGCGCGATCGACAGGAAGTTGGACGCAAACACGGCCGTGAAGGCCAAGCCCACCACTTGCGTGCCGTCGGCGCGCGTGTAGGTCAGGCGCTTGGCGACGTCGACGAATTCCTCGAACGTCGCGGGCGGGGCTTTGATGCCGCGCTCTTCGAGGATGGCTTCGTTCCAAACCAAGCCGTTGGTGGCGTGGCGCATGGGGATGGCGTGGAGTGCACCTTCGACGCGCATCGGTGCGACGAGGCCTGCGGAAATGTCGTCGAAATCCTCGATCGGCGCTTCGCGCTGAAACGCGTCGAGCGGTTCGAAAAGCCGCAGATTTCGCGGCACCGCGCGGCCGTTCAGCAGGTACGTCAAATCGAGCGTCGTTTCGCCGAGGCTCGCCTCGCGCAGCAGACGTTCCTGAATCGCGTTGACGTCGCCCAACGTCACCCAGGAAATGTCGTAGCCCGATTGCGCGCGCCATGCGGCGGTGGCATCGCCGCCGGGGCCTGTGGTTGCGACCGTTTGGTGGACGCGATGGCCGAACGCGTTCAGCGTGCGCGCTTGGGCGCGTGCCGACCTCGGCAAGGCCGCAAAAGTCGCCGCACTGCCTGCCAGAAACGCGCGACGGCCGAAGGTCGAGGGAGCGAGTGCCATGGGCAAACTCCTTGTGTGGCGGTTCAATGGGTGCGGAACTTGGCCAGTGCTTTGCGATCCACCTCGACGCCGAGGCCGGGGCCTTGCGGCACCTCGAGCGTGCCGTCGACGAGCGAGTGGCGGTCGCCGATGGGCGTCGTGGTCAGCGCGTCGCGCAGCGGATTGTCGAACACCATGCACTCGAAAATGCGGAAGGCGGGCATCGCACTCGCCAGATGCAGGCTCGCCGCGACGCAGATCGCCCCCGACCAGCCGACATGCGGCGCGTAGCCGACATGGTGGGCGAAAGCGAGTTCGGCGATGCGGCGGGTCTCGGTAATGCCGCCCGAGCGTGCGACGTCCGGCTGGATCAGATCGACGAGCCGCTCGGCGATCAGTTCGCGCGCTTGCCAAACGGTGAAATCGCTCTCGCCGGCCGCGAGCGGACAGAGCCCGAGCGCGCGCAAGCGCCGATAACCGTCGATGTCTTCGGGCACGATCGGCTCTTCGAACCAGGCATAGCCGTGGTCGTGCAGGCATTGCGCGACTTCGGCGGCTTCCTCGGGCGTGTAGGCCCAGTTGGCGTCGACGAAGAGCTGCGCCTTGTCGCCGACCAACGCGGCTAGTTGGGCGATGCGTGCTCTGGCCCGCGCCACGGGTTTGCCGATCTTGACCTTGATCGTGCGGAAGCCGAGGGCAAGGGCGGCATTCGTTTCTTCGGCGGCCCCAGCATCGTCGGTCCAGTTGATCGAGGAGGCGTAAGCCGCCACGCGCGGGCGCGATAGGCCGCCCAGCAGCCGATGCACCGGCACGCCCATGCGCTTGCCGGCGATGTCCCACAAGGCGATATCGACGCCTGCGATCGTTTCGAGCAGCATGCCGCCCGAGCGGCCCGACAAAACGCGGCGCATCTCGCCGTGCAGGGTCGCGATGTCCGCACTGTCGCGGCCGATCAGAAGCGGCGCGAGGAGTTTTTCGACGATGGCGGCGTAGGCGACCGAACCGGTGCGGCCGAGACACTCGCCCCAGCCGACGAGACCATCTGCCGTGACGATCTCGACGATCACGAGTTCGATTTCGGGAAAGGCGCGCGCACCCGTGGTCTGCGTCTTTGGCAGCGTGCATTTGAGCGGATGCGCGATCACGCGCGCAATGGCGCCCGCAGATGGGGCTTTGGGGGCAACGATGGCCGATCCTCCCGCTTTTTTTCTTTTGTAGTGGCGCAAGTATGCGGGAGGTTTTTGGAAGTTTCTATGTAGTTTTGCGAATATGGCGCCGCTTGCGCGTAGCGGCCCGGCGCGGCGGGATTCGCGTCTCGGCCACGCTGTCTTTGATGCGCCGCAGCCTTTCGTTGACAGGTGCGCCGAGGGCAACGCCGACGCCGGTCACGAGAATGTCGATCACGACGCTTTGCGCGACGCGGCTCACCATCGGCGCCGTGAGTTCGGTGTTTTCGAGTGCGGCCACATGCACGACGACGTGGGCTGCGGCGGCCAGCGGACTGCCCGCGCGCGTGATCGCGATCACTTTGGCGCCGGCGGCCGCCGCCGCTTCGGCCGTGCGCACGATGTCCCTGACGGCACCCGTGTGCGAAAAACACAGCGCCACGGCCCCTTGCGCGAGCGAGGCCGCCCCCATCGTCTGCAGATGGCCCTCGAGATAGGCCACGCTCGGAATGCCGTAGCGCATGAACTTCTGCTGCGCATCGAAGGCGAGGATGCTGGCCGGCCCGTTGCCGTAGCATTCGATGCGGCTGGCCTTGTGCAAGAGGTCGATGGCGCGGCGCACGGCCGCCGCATCGAGCGTGGCGCGCAGCGAATTGACCGCAAACACGGTCGAATCGAAGATTTTGGCGGCGACCACGTCGGGCCCGTCGCCGGGGGCGATCTCGCGATGCAGATAGGGCTGGCCGCGCACGAGGCTTTGCGCCACGCGCAGTTTGAATTCGGGATAGCCCGACAGGCCGAGGGCGCGCACGACGCGCAACACCGTGGGCTCGCTGACCTTGGCTGCCGCCGCAAACGTCTTGAGCGGCATGCGCACGATCGATTCCGGATGGTCGAGTGTCCGCTCGGCGACCCGCTTTTCGGCAGGTGCGAGATCGTCGCGCAGCACGGCGAGGCGTTCGAGCAGGTCTTCCACGGGTACGGCCGCTTCAGCCCTGCAGGGCGCGCCACATCTCTTTGTCGCGCTGGGCCGTCCAGATGCGCGGATGGGCAAGGCCCTTGGCCTCGTCGTAGGCGCGGCTCACGCAGAACGGCATGCAATGGTCGAAGATCACCCATCTGCCGTATTTGGGCGCCATCGCCTTGTAGGTCGCGGCATAGACCGCGTTCAGCGTTTTTCCGGCCTTCACGCCCTTCTTGGCGTGCGCCAGAAGCTCCTGCACGAACAGGCGCGTGCCCGCGATGGCTTTCTTCGACGCGGCCGCGTTCGTGAGTGCGGCCCCGCGGCCGGGTACGAGCTTCTGCGGCTTCAGCGCCAAAAGCGCGTCGAGCGTGGCGGGCCACTCGGCCAATTGCGCATCGCCGCAATAGGGTGTCGCACCCTCTTCGACGAGATCGCCCGCAAACAGGATGCGGTCCTTGGGCAACCACACCACGCTGTCGCCGCGCGTATGCCCGCCGCCGCCGGGCTGCAGGATCTGCACTTCGAGTTTGCCGAGATAAAGCGTGAGCGCCTTGTCGAACACGATTGTGGGCCATGTGAGGCCCGGCACGCTGTCCGCATTGCGGAACAGGCGCGGGAAGCGGCCCACCTCCGATTTCCAATCCTGCTTGCCGCGTTCTTTGATCATCTCCAAGGTCGGGCGCGAGGCGATCACGTGTTCGGCACCGTAACCCGACGCACCCAGCACGCGCACCGCGTGGTAGTGCGTGAGCACCACGTATTTGACCGGCTTGTCGGTGACTTTGCGGATGTAGCGCACGAGGTCTTGCGCCATCTCAGGCGTGGCGCGCGCGTCGATCACCATGCAGCAATCGTCGCCGACGACCACGCCCGAATTGGGATCGCCCTCGGCCGTCAGGCAATAGGCGTTGGGGCCGAGCTTTACGAAGCTTTCGCGCTTGTCTTCGAGATCGGCGGTCGATGCAAAGGCCTTGGCCATGATGGTCTCTCCCCGTTTTCTTTTCAGCCGCGGCCGCGATAGGGGGCAACCCCCTGCTCGGGCAGCCACAGGCCCTTGGGCAGTTTGCCGGTTTGCCAGAATACGTCGATCGGCATGCCGCCGCGCGGATACCAATAGCCGCCGATGCGCAAGTATTTCGGATCGAGCAGGCCCGCAATGCGTTTGCCGATGTCGATCGTGCAGGCTTCGTGGAACGCACCATGGTTGCGGAAGCTTTGCAGATAGAGCTTCAGCGACTTCGATTCGACGAGGAATTTGCGCGGCACATAATCGAGCACCAGATGCGCAAAATCCGGCTGGCCGGTCATCGGGCACAGCGACGTGAATTCGGGCGCCGTGAAGCGCACGAGATAGTCGGTGCCTGCATGCGGATTGGCCACGCGCTCGAGCAAAGCCGCTTCCGGCGACGCCGGTATGGCGGCCTCTTTGCCGAGCTGCTTCAAACCCGCATAGATGTTCTTAGCCATCGTCTTTTTCCCCGTCTTTATCCGCGTTCGTCAATCCCTGCCGCGCCCAAAACTCGCGCCGGTATTCGGCAAGCCGCCCCAGCACGATCGCGGCGCGCAGGTCGCGCATCAGATCTTGGTAATAGGCAAGATTATGCCATGTCAGCAGCATCGGCCCCAATATTTCGCCCGCACGGATGAGATGGTGCAGATAGGCGCGGCTGAAGCGTTTGCAGGCCGGGCACGCGCACGCAGCGTCGATGGGCGCGTCGTCTTCGGCGAATTTGGCGTTGCGCAGATTGAGCGTGCCGTTGCAGGTAAAGGCTTGGCCGGTGCGGCCCGAGCGCGTGGGCAACACGCAGTCGAACATGTCCACGCCAAGCGACACGGCCGCCACAATGTCCTGCGGCTTGCCCACGCCCATCATGTAGCGCGGCCGGTGCTGCGGCAAAAACGGCTCGGTTGCAGCCAGCGTTTCTTCGCGCTCGTGCTTGGGCTCGCCCACTGCCAACCCGCCGATCGCGTAGCCGTCGAAGCCGATGTCGGCCAGCGTCTTCGCACTCTCTTCGCGAAGATCGGCGTAGGTCGAGCCCTGCACGATGCCGAAGATCGCGTAGCCGGGCCGTTCGACGAACGCGTCGCGGCTGCGCTTGGCCCAGCGCATCGACAGCTGCATCGATTTTGCCGCGACGTCGTGCGTGGCCGGATAGGGCGTGCATTCGTCGAACGCCATCGTGATGTCGGAATCGAGCAGATGCTGGATCTGGATCGACCGTTCGGGCGTGAGCGTGTGTTTGCTGCCGTCGAGATGCGAATTGAACGTGACCCCCGTCTCGTCCATCTTGCGCAAGCCCGACAACGAAAACACCTGGTAGCCGCCGCTATCGGTCAGGATCGGCTTGTGCCAATCCATGAAGGGATGCAAGCCGCCGCGCGCGGCCACACGCTCAGCGCCGGGTCGCAGCATCAGATGGTAGGTGTTGCACAGCAGAATCTCGGCACCCGTGGCGGCCACGCTGTCCGGCATCATGGCTTTGACGGTGGCGGCCGTACCCACCGGCATGAAGGCCGGCGTTTCGATCGAGCCGCGAGAGGTATTTACGCGGCCGCGGCGCGCGCGCCCGTCTTGGGCCAACAGGTCGAAGGAAAATCGCTTGGTCATGCGCGCTCCAGAAGCGTTGCGTCGCCGTAGCTGAAAAACCGATAGCGCTCGGCGATCGCGTGCGCGTAGGCGGCCTGCATGCGTGCGAGGCCTGCAAATGCCGAGACGAGCATGAACAAGGTCGATTTCGGTAGATGGAAATTGGTGAACAGCAGATCGACCGCGCGAAAACGGAAGCCCGGCAGGCAGAAGAGCTGCGTTTCGCCTGCCCATGGCACCAGTTTTCCGTCGTTGTCCTTGGCGACCGTCTCGAGGAGGCGCAACGGCGTGGTGCCGACCGCAACGATGCGTCCGCCCTTCGCACGCGTTTCTTCGATGGCCGCGATCGCAGAGGCGGTGACCTCGCCCCATTCGGCATGCATCGTGTGGTCGGTGACGTTTTCCGTCTTCACCGGCAGAAACGTGCCGGCCCCGATATGTAGCGTGAGCGCCGTGCGGCCAATGCCGCGTGCGGCCAACGCATCGAGCAAAGCGGGCGTGAAATGCAGGCCCGCGGTCGAGGCGGCAACCGCCCCGTCCTTGGTGGCCCAAACGGTCTGGTAATCGCTTTCGTCCTGGCGCTCAGGCGTCGCACGCTTGATGTAGGGCGGCAGTGGTACGGCCCCGTGCTGCTCGAGCGCTGCCATCAAAGCGGGGCCTTCATGCGAGAACGCAACGCCGATATCGCCGCTGTCGGATTTGTCGACGACGTCGGCCCAGAAGCCGTCGGCGAACACAAGGCGGTCGCCGATTTTGAGGCGCTTTGAACCTTTGGCAAAAGCGCGCCACGTGTTCGCATCGATGTTTTTGTGCAAGGTGATTTCGACGCGCGCGGCGCCGCGCTGGCCGATGAGGCGGGCTTTGAGCACGCGCGTGTCGTTGTAGACCAACAAATCGCCGGGTCGCAGCAGATTGGGCAGATCGCGGATCGTGCGGTCGGCCAACTGCGCGCCCACCTGCAGCAGGCGGGCGGCGTCGCGCGGGCTTGCCGGGCGTTGGGCGATCAGCGCCTCGGGCAGGTCGAAATCGAAATCGGCGAGCTTCAAAAACAATTCCTCAAGACAGGTCCCATTCGGCGCGCACGGCGGCGTCGGTTTCGCAGACCTGTCGCGTTCGCGCAAGGGCTGCGAAAACGGGTATTTCGAGCAGGCAACGCAATGCCCACGCCGCCATCGCGCGTACGAGCGGCGAGGGGTCGTCGAGCAACTCTTGTGCGCAAGCTGCAAGCTCGGGCTTGCCGCTGTTGCCGATCGCGATCAGCACGTTGCGCACGAAGCGGTCGCGGCCGATGCGTTTGACAGGCGAGCCGGAGAAGAGCGCGCGAAACGCCGCATCGTCGAGCTTCGCGAGACTGGCGAGCGTGGGGGCGGCCAAATCGGCGCGCGCGCGGAAATCAGCGAGGCCGGTGGGTTTGGCGAATTTGTTCCACGGGCACACGGCAAGGCAATCGTCGCAGCCATAGATACGATTGCCCATGGCAGCACGGAATTCGCGCGCGATATGGCCTTTATATTCGATACTGAGATAGGAAAGGCACCGGCGCGCATCGAGCTGGTAGGGGGCCGGGAAAGCGGCCGTCGGGCAGATATCGAGGCAGGCACAGCAAGCCCCGCAATGGTCGCTGTCGGCGGCATCCGGGGCAAGTTCGAGCGTGGTGAACACGGCCCCCAGAAAAAGCCACGAGCCGAATTCGCGCGACACGAGATTCGTGTGTTTGCCCTGCCAGCCGAGGCCGGCCGCTTGCGCCAGCGGCTTTTCCATGACCGGGGCCGTGTCGACGAACACTTTGCAGTCGCCGCCTTGCGTAGCGCATAGCCAGCGCCCCAGCGCTTTCAGCCGCTTTTTGAGCGTGTCGTGATAGTCGCGATGGCGCGCATAGACCGAAATTACCGCGCGGTCCTTGTGCAATAGATCGTCGAGCGGATTGTGGTCGGGGCCGTAATTAGCGGCGAGCACGATCACGCTTTTTGCTTCCGCCCACAAAGTCTGGGGATCGCCCCGCCGGTCGGCATGGGTTTCCATCCACCCCATGTCGCCGTGCCGTCCGGCGGCCAGAAACGCCGCAAGCCCGGCCTTTGCTTGCGGCAAAGCGGTGGCGGCGGCAAAGCCGACGGCATCGAAGCCCAGCGTCAAGGCCTGGGTGCGGATCGCGGTCGCGTCGGGGCTCGGCATTAGGGTTGCGGCAGGCCTTGCAAGAGGGCGCGGATCGGTGGGATTCTTGCATGGATTGGGGTCCAATTGGCAAACGAGGCTTGAGCTTGAGCGACACGATTCGATTTTTGTTGGGCGACCAGCCGGTCGAGATCGCCGATTGCGATCCGAACCTGACGGTTCTGGAATGGTTGCGCGGGGCCGGTGGGCGCTGCGGCACCAAAGAAGGCTGCGCCGAGGGCGATTGCGGCGCCTGCACTGTGGTGCTGGCCGAGCCCGATTCGGCGGGCGGGCTTGCCTACCGTTCGGTCAATTCCTGTATCCAGTTCGTCGGCACGCTCGATGGCACCCAGCTCCTCACGGTCGAAGATCTCAAACAGGGCAGCACGCTGCATCCTGTGCAGCAGGCGATGGTCGACCAGCACGCCTCGCAATGCGGCTTCTGCACGCCGGGCTTCGTGATGAGCCTGTTCAAGCTCTATCGCGACTATGACGGCCCGTTGCCGCCGTCGCGCGAAACGTTGGACCGGGCCCTTGGCGGCAATCTCTGTCGCTGCACGGGCTACCGCTCGATCCTCGAAGCGGCCGGGCGCATGTTCCAAAGCCCGCGCCCCGATGCGTTCGATGCCAAACGCGACGCGACTTTGGCTGCGTTGGCAAAGCTCGCGCGCAAATCCGGTCTTGCCTATCGCGATCGGTTTTTCGCACCCGCAAGCGTCGCCGAGCTGCAAAACTTGCTCGGCAAATATCCTGCCGCGCGTATCCTCTCGGGCGGCACGGATTTGGGCCTGGAAGTGACCAAGGCGCATCGCTCGCTCGAGACGATCATCTATCTCGGGCGCGTGGCCGAGTTGGCGACCGTCTCGCGCAGCGCCAGCCATCTGACGGTCGGCGCTGCCGCAACCTGGACAAACGCCGCGCGCGAACTTGTGGCGATTTGGCCGGGCCTCGACGAAATCATGGCGCGCTTTGCAGGCCCGCCGATCCGCAATGCGGGGACTGTCGGCGGCAATATTGCGAACGCCTCGCCCATCGGCGACGGGCCGCCGATCTTCTTGGCGCTCGATGCCGAGATCGAATTGCTGGGACCCGCGGGCACAAGACGCCTGAAGCTCGCCGATTTTTTCCTCGATTATCGCAAGACCGCGCGCGCACCTGGCGAGATCGTGGCGGGTTTGCATGTGCCGCTGCCCAAGCCCGGCACGTTGTTCGCGGCCTACAAAGTTTCGAAGCGTCTCGACGACGACATCTCGGCCGTGTGCGGCGTGTTGGCACTCGAAATCGCTAACGGGAAAATCGTGCAGGCGCGCGCGGCCTTTGGCGGCATGGCGGCGATCCCGAAGCGTGCGCCTGCATGCGAAGCCGTTCTGCTCGGCCAAGTCTGGTCGCTCGAAACCGCCAAGGCGGCGGGTGCCGCTTTGGCGAAAGATTTTGTACCGATCGACGATATGCGCGCCTCGGCTGCCTATCGCTTGAAGGTTGCAGCCAATCTCCTGCAGCGTTTCTGGTTCGAAACCGCAACCCAAACGGATGTACGCGCGGTGCATTATGCTTGAAACGTACAAGACCGTCGGCAAACCCATTGCACACGACAGTGCGGCCAAACAGGTCGCCGGCGAAGCGCTTTATATCGACGATATTCGTGCACCTGAAGGCACCTTGCACGCCTATTGCGTGCTGAGCACCAAGGCGCATGCGCGCATTGTAGCGGTCGATCTTGCGGCCGCACGCGCCTATCCGGGCGTGGGTGCGGCGATTTCGGCCGCCGACATTCCAGGCAAAAACGAGGTTGGCCCGATCTACAAGGGCGAGCCGTTTTTGGCGCAAGGTATCGTCGAATATATCGGCCAGCCCGTGGTTGCGATTGCGGCAAGTTCGATCAAGATCGCGCGCGAAGCAGCGAAGCGCGTGCGCATCGTCTACGAAGATCTGCCGCCGGTGCTGACGATCGAAGACGCGCTCGCCAAAGAATTCTACGTCGCCAAGCCCTACCAGATGAAAACCGGCGATGCGGCCGCGGCTTTGGCGGCCGCACCGCACCGCCTCAAAGGCACTTTCGCCAATGGGGCGCAGGACCATTTTTATCTCGAAGGGCAGATCGCCCTTGCCGTGCCGCAAGAGGGCGGCGAGATGGCGATCTGGTCGTCCACGCAGCACCCCACCGAAGTGCAGAAGATGGTGGCGGGTGCGCTTGATCTGCCGGCCAACGCCGTCACCTGCGAATTGCGGCGCATGGGCGGCGGGTTCGGCGGCAAGGAAACGCAGCCTGCGATCATCGCCTGCATTGCGGCGGTGCTGGCCTACACGGCGAAGCGGCCGGTCAAATACCGAGTGGATCGCGACGACGATTTTATGATGACCGGCAAGCGCCACGATTTTCTCGTGCGCTACGAGGTCGGTTACGACGACGGCGGCCGCCTGCTCGCCCTTGATATTTCCTTTGCCGCGCGCGGCGGCCATGTGGCGGACCTCACCACGTCGATCGTGGACCGCGCCCTTTTCCATACCACGAACTGCTATTTCGTGCCGCATGTGACGGCGACGGGTTATTCGTGCAAGACGCACACGCAGTCCAACACGGCATTTCGCGGCTTCGGCGGCCCGCAAGGTATGCTTGCGGCCGAGCATGTGGTGGACCGCGTGGCGCGGCGCTTGGGCAAAGATCCGCTCGCCCTGCGCCAGCTCAATTTCTTCGGACAGGCCCCGCGCGACGTCACGCATTACGGCCAGCGCGTCGATGACTTCGTGGCCGACAAAATCGTGGCCGAACTTGCCGCCGATGTGGGTTATGCCGAGCGTCGCAAAGCTATCGACGCGTTCAACGCGAATTCGCCCGTGCTGAAGAAGGGGCTCGCGTTGACGCCGGTGATGTTCGGCGTGTCCTTCACGGCGATCCAGTTCAACCAGGCGGGCGCCCTCGTGCATGTCTATACCGACGGCTCGATTGCGCTCAACCACGCCGGTACGGAGATGGGCCAGGGGCTGCACACCAAAATCTGCCAGATTGTGGCCGACGAATTCGCGGTGCCGCTCGAGACCGTGCGCATCGCCGCCACCAACACCGGCAAAGTGCCGAATACGTCGGCGACGGCGGCGTCGGCGGGCTCCGACCTCAACGGCAAAGCCGCCCAAGCCGCCGCGCGCACGATCAAAGCGCGCATCGCGCAGCATCTCGCGGGGGCGGCCGGTCTGCCCGAATCGGACGTGCTGTTTGCGGGCGGCCAAGTGCAGGTGGGCGCAGCCTCACTGTCGTTCAAAGAGGCGGTGCAGAAGGCCTACAATGCGCGCATCCAATTGTCGGCGACGGGATTTTATCGCACGCCCAAAATCCATTTCGACCGAGCCACAGCCAAGGGCCGCCCTTACTATTACTTCGCCTACGGGGCCGCCTATGTCGAAGCGACGATCGACACGCTGACCGGCGAGTATGCGTTCGACCGTGCCGAGTTGCTGCACGATGCCGGGCGCTCGCTCAACCCCGCCATCGATTTGGGCCAGGTCGAAGGCGGCTTCGTGCAGGGCATGGGCTGGCTTACGACCGAGGAAATCTGGTTCGATGCGAGCGGGCGTCTGCGCACGCACGCACCCTCGACCTACAAAATCCCGATCGCGCGCGATTTGCCGCGCCAGTTCCGCGCGCGCCTGTGGGCGGCGGGCGAAAACCGCGAAGATTCGATCCACCGTTCGAAGGCCGTCGGCGAGCCGCCTTTGATGCTCGGCAACGCCGCGTTTTTCGCGTTGCAGGATGCGGTCGCGGCGGCAGTGCCTGGCCGCGAAGCAATGCTGATCGCACCGGCGACGCCCGAGCGCGTGCTGATGACGATTGCGTCGGCCGCACCATGACGCTGCTGCAAGTCCCCAGCGACGATTGGCTTGGCGCGCTTGCAAGCGCGCGTGCGCAAGGGTTTGGCACGACACTCGTGACCATCCTCGAAACGGAAGGCTCGGCCCCGCGCGAGGGCGGCACGAAAATGCTGGTCACTTCCGACGGTCAAACCGGTTCGATCGGCGGCGGGCATCTCGAGCTCAAAGCGCTCGAAAAAGCACGCGTGTTGCTGGCCGATGCGGCGGCCCGTCCGCAGATCGAGCGCTACGCGCTGGGGCCGGCGCTCGGCCAATGCTGCGGCGGCTCGGTTACGCTGCTGTTCGAGCCGTTTGCGGCGGCCGCGTGGAACGTCTGGATTTTCGGCGCGGGGCACGTGGGCAAGGCGCTTGTGCATCAATTGGCGGGCCTGCCGCTGCGCGCCGTCCTCGCCGATGCGCGGCCCGAGCAGTTCCCCGACGCGCTCCCCGCCAACTGCACGAAGCTCGTCGAGTCCGTGCTCGAAGATGCGGTCAAAGACGTGCCGCCGGGGGCTGCCGCCCTTGTGATGACGCACAGCCACGATCTCGACCTCATCCTCGTCGAGCGGCTCTTGCGGCGCGGCGATCTTGCTTACGTCGGGCTGATCGGCTCGGCTTCCAAACGCAAACGCTTCGAAGCGCGCCTGTCGGCCAAGGGCGTCGATTGGAGAAAACTCGTCTGCCCGATCGGACTGCCCGAGATCGACGACAAACATCCGCACGCGATCGCGATCGGCGTTGCCGCACAGCTCTTGAAGCACCGGGCGGCCAGCACAGAAGCCGTCCGCCCGGCACCGGAATTGACTTCCGTTAGATCGCCGCGATAACCGCGATTTCCACGAGATATTGCGGGCCGGCAAGCTTGGCTTCGACGGTGGCACGCGCGGGCGTGTGGCCGGCAACGACCCAGCCATCCCACACCGCATTCATGTCGGCAAAGCTGCGCATGTCGGCAAGCCAGATATTGGCCGACAGGAGCTTGGTCTTGTCGGTCGCGGCCATCGCCAGTAACTCGTCGATTTGGGCGAGGATCTGTTGCGTCTGTTTCTTGACGTCCGCCACGGGGTCGGCGGCGACTTGGCCTGCGACATAGACGGTCGAGCCATGCACAGTCGCCTGGCTCATGCGTGCGCCAGGCTTCAGATATTTGACGGTCATCGGAAAAACCTTTGTTACGTGGTGCCTTCTTGGCCGCGCGTTGCCCAGCCGGTGAAATGCTGCTCGAGCAGCACCGTCACGGCATACATGACGACGCCCATCACGGCAATCACCAGAAGCCCTGCGAACACCAGCGGCACGTCGAAGCGCGAGGAGGCCGCGATCATCAGATAGCCAATACCCTCGTTCGAGGCGACGGTTTCGGCCACGACCGAGCCCACAAAGGCAAGCGTGATCGAGACTTTGAGCGAGGCGAAGAAATAGGGCAGCGAGCGCGGAATGCCTACCTTCCACAGGATCTGCATCTTGCGCGCGCCCAGCGAGCGCAGCACGTCGCGCATCTCGGGCTCGATCGTGGCAAGCCCGGTCGCGACGTTCACGGCAATGGGCAGGAATGCGATCATGAACGCGGTCAAAATGGCAGGTACGGCACCGATGCCGAACCAAATCACCAGCACGGGGACCACGGCCACTTTCGGCACCGAGTTGAAGCCGATCAGCACCGGATAGAGGCCGGCATAGACGACGCGCGAAGCGCCGATCAAAAGGCCGATGGCCATACCGACGACCACCGCGATGCCGAAGCCGATCATCGTGGTGGTGAGCGTGAAGGCGGCGTTGTGCCAGATCGGGCCCCAGCGCAGCACGAGCGTATCGAAAATGATGCTCGGGCGCGGCAGGATGAAGACAGGGATCTTGAAGGCGATGCAGGCGATTTCCCAGAACACAAACAGGCCCACCACCGTCGCAATGGGGGTCACGTAGACGATCATTTTGTCTTTGTTCATGGCGGGGGAACTCGCAAAGCCAAGAGTGCACGGACGGAAAGACCAAGCGATGCAACGGCCATTCCAGATTCCAACCCGTTGATCTCGCTGGATTTGCGGGTTGAGCTGCCCAAATTTTAGGCGATTCTGCTGGAATTGCGCAAGGTTCTTGCGGGCTCGGCGCGACGCGGGCTAGCAAGGGGCATGCAGATGGTTGAAATCGGGCCCGCTTTTGTAATCGCGTTCGGCTGTGGCCTTGCCGGTGCTGCGGCGATGGCGCGCCTGCGTCTGCTCGTCGACAAACCGAACGCGCGCTCCTCGCATATCCTGCCGACCCCGCGCGGCGGCGGGATTGGCCTCGTCGTCGGCGTCGTGGCGGGCTGCTTGTGGTTGGGGGCGGAGAGTGCCTGGGTCGGGCTTGGCGCCGGTGCCTTGGTGGCAGCCGTGGCCGGGCTTGCCGACGATGCGCGCGCGCAAGGGGCGTTCATCAAATTCGGCGCGCAGTTTCTGGCAGCTGGTCTGGCGATGGCGGGCGGGGCGGTGTTCGGGATCGTGCATGTGCCGGGGATCGGGCCTGTCGATCTCGGCGTGTTTGCAGGCCCGGTCACGTTCCTTTGGTTTGTCGGCCTTACCAACGCCTACAATTTCATGGATGGGCTCGATGCGTTGGCCGCCTCGACGGGGGCGGTTGCGGCCCTGTTTGCAGGCTGCGTGCTCGCGATCGACGGGCATCACGCCATTGCGGGGCTTGCCTTCGTGCTTGCGGCCGCGTGCTTGGGTTTTCTGCCGCTCAATTGGCCGCGCGCGCGCGTTTTCATGGGCGACGTGGGCTCGCAGTTTCTGGGTTTCGCCTTTGCGGGGCTCGGCGTGCTCGCCGCCAATGCCGACTCAAGCGGCCAGCTTTTCTGGCTGGTTCCGCTGCTGCTCATGCATTTCCTGTTCGACACGATGCTGACCGCCGCACGCCGGGCGGCGGCGGGCGAAAACGTGCTCGCCGCCCATCGCGGGCATCTTTACCAGCTTCTGAACCAGTCCGGCGTGTCGCACGGGCGCGTGTCGGCGTTGCTCGCCTGCTTTGCAGGTTTGCAAGGGCTTGCAGCTTTGTACCTGTCCACCAGCGTGGCCCTCGCCCTCCTTGCGGCGTTTGCGCTGCAGCTGGTTTACGCGCGCTTCGTGTTCAGCCGTGCGAGGGCGCAAACCCCATAGGCCGCATGCGCTCGACCGAGCGGGCCAGCGCCAGAATGTCTTCTTCGCGATGGCGGCGACCGACGATCTGCAAGCCCACCGGCAGCTGCGAAGCCGTCATGCCGCACGGCACCGAGATCGCGGGCAAGCCCACCATCGATACGAGGAAGGTGGGGGCGACCCAGTCGATATAGCTCGTGAGTTTTTTGCCTGCGATCGTCTCGGGATAATTCTGCTCGACGGGGAACGGGGCCACGGGCGAACACGGGCAGCACACGGCGTCGTAGGTCTCAAGCAGATCGGCCCAGATCTGCACCATGCGCGCACGCGCATGTTCGCCGGCCGCAATGTCCGTGGGGCCTTGTGCAAGCCCGCGCCTTATGTTGCCGGCGAGATTCGGATTGAAGCGTTCGACCAGATGCAGCCGGTCGAGATGCGAATGCACCATCCATTGGCCGCGCAACTGCAAGAAGGCTTCGCGCCCGAAGGCGAGATCCATGTCGGCCTGTTCGACGCGGGCACCCCAGGTGCCGATCTGGTAGGCGGCCGCCTTGCACAACGCCTCGACCTCCGCATCGACGCCGATGCGTGCGAAGTCGGCCACGTAGGCGATACGCATGCCCGCGACTTTGCCTTCGACGGCGGCGGGAAAATCGCGGCCGCCGAGCGGGAAGCTGCGCGCATCGCGCGGGCTTTCGCCGGCTATCGCCTGCAGCAGCAAGGCGCAGTCGGTGACGTTGCGCGCCATCGGCCCCGCGACCGACAGCATGTCGAACGCGCGTGCGGTCGGATAGACCGGGACCAAGCCCGGCGTGGGCCGCAAGCCGACCACGCCGCAGAAGGAAGCGGGCGTGCGCAGGCTGCCGCCGAGATCCGAGCCGTCGCTCAGCGCAATCATGCGCGCGGCAAGGGCAGCGGCTCCGCCGCCGGTCGAGCCCGAGGCCGACATTTGCGTGTTCCACGGATTGCGCGTGGCGCCGAACAGCGCGTTGACGGTGTTCGCACCGGCCGCATATTCGGGCGTGTTGGTCTTGCCGACGATCACGGCCCCGGCATCTTTGATGCGCGCGATCATGATGTGGTCTTGGGTCGGCACGTTGTCGGCCATCGTCGGCGAGCCGTATGTCGTTAGAATGCCGGCCGTCTGGTGCACGTCTTTGATGCCGATGGGAATGCCCGCAAGCGGGCCGGGATCGATGCCGGCCGCGACCTTGGCATCGACCGCCGATGCAGCTTCGCGCGCTTTGTCTTCGACGAGCGTGCAGATTGCGTTCAGCGTCGGGTTCTCGGTCGCGATGCGCGCCAAATGCGCTTCGAGCACCGTCGTCGCCGACAACGCCCCGGATTTGACGCGGGCGGCGATCTCGCCGGCGGACAGGCTGACGATCCAGGACTGGGACATGAAGGCGGCCTCGCTTTGCTCGAAACGGAAAGGGCGGGCGTGCGTCTTGCCTGCCCCGGACAGTTCCCGTACCTTCCGGCCATGCCTGATTCAAGTGCCGTTTTGCCCGCCCCGTTTTCGCAAGGCTGGCATTCTTCGACCTGCCCGCACGATTGCCCCAGCGTGTGCGCGCTGGAGGTCGAGCTGTTGGCCGAGGGCCGCATCGGCAAGGTGCGCGGCGCGCGCGCCAACGACTACACGGCCGGCGTTGTCTGCGCGAAGGTCGCACGCTATGCCGAGCGCCAGCACCATCCCGACCGGCTCTCGCAGCCGTTGCGCCGCATCGGCCCCAAGGGCGGCGGCCTTGCGGCTTTTGCGCCGATTTCGTGGGACGAAGCGCTCGACGAGACCGCCGAGCGCCTGAAAGCGGCTTCGGCCAAATATGGGCCCGAGACCGTGTGGCCCTATTTTTATGCCGGCACGATGGGGCTCGTGCAGCGCGACGGCATCGAACGCTTGCGCCACACGATGGGTTATTCGCGCCAATACTCGACCTTCTGCATCACCTTGCCCGATGCGGGCTGGAAGGCGGGGGCGGGCGTCAAGCGCGGCGTGGATGCGCGCGAGATCGCCGACAGCGATTTGGTGGTCGTGTGGGGCGGCAATCCTGTTTCGACGCAAGTCAACGTGATGACGCATATCGCGCGCGCACGAAAAGAGCGCGGTGCGAAGCTCGTCGTCGTCGATGCGTATATGACCGGGACGGCCCAGCAGGCCGATCTAGCCTTGATCGTGCGGCCGGGCACGGATGCGGCGTTGGCACTTGGCGTGATGCATGTGCTGTTCGCCGAGGGTTTTGCCGACCGCGCCTACATGGCTAAATACACGAAGGGCGCGGCCGAGCTTGAAGCGCATGTCGCGGCCAAAACGCCCGAATGGGCGGCCGCGATCTGCGGCGTGCCGGCCGACACGATCCGCGAATTTGCGCGCCTGTTCGGGCGCACCAAGCGCAGCTACATGCGCATGGGCTACGGTTTTGCGCGCCATCGCAACGGGGCGTCGTCGATGCATGCGGCAAGCTCGCTTGCAGCCGTCACGGGGGCGTGGGCGCATCGCGGCGGCGGGGCGATGTACGGGCAGTCGGGCCTGTACAAGCTCGACAAGACGATGATCGAAGGGCTCGACCGGCTCGACCCGAATGTGCGGGTCCTCGACCAGAGCCGCATCGGCGCGGTGCTGACGGGCAATCCTGCCGATCTCGGATCGGGTCCGCCGGTCACGGCGCTGTTTGTGCAGAACACGAACCCGATGAACGTCGCCCCCGATCTAGCGAAGGTGCGCGCCGGCTTCGGGCGCGACGATCTGTTCGTTTGCGTGCACGAGCAGTTTTTGACCGACACCGCACGCCAGGCCGATATCGTGCTGCCGGCCACGACCTTCCTCGAGCACGACGATCTTTATACGGCGAGCGGCCACACCTATCTGCAGGTCGCGCGCAAAATCGTCGAACCTTATGCGCAGTGCCAGCCCAATCATTGGGTGTTGCAGCAATTGGCCAAGCGCCTGGGTGCCGTGCATCCGGGCTTCGAGATGAGCGAATGGGAGCTCATCGACTGGACGCTGAAGGCCTCGGGCCATCCGGGTGCAGCCGAGATTCACGCCAAGCGCTGGCACGATTGCGCACCCTCGTTCGAGACCGGCCATTTTCTCGACGGGTTCGGCCATGAAGACGGCAAATGGCATTTCACGGCGGATTGGGCCGCGATCGGCCCTGAATGGGCGGGCATGCCGAGCTTGCCCGACCAGATGGGCTTCGATGCGCCGAGCGCCGAGAAACCGTTCCGGCTTGTGGCAGCGCCCGCGCGCAGCTTCTTGAATTCGACCTTTACCGAAACGCCGGGCAGCCAAGCGCGCGAGGGCGCACCTGCCGCGTTGATCCATCCTGCAGATCTTGCGGAACTTGGGCTCGCGGACGGGGCGCAAGTGCGCCTCGGCAATGCACGTGCGAATGTGCGCGTGGCGGCCAAAGCGTTCGACGGGCTCGTGCGCGGCACGGTCGTCGTCGAAAGCATTTGGCCGAACGGGGCTTATGCCGAGGGGCTCGGCATCAACGCGCTCACGGCCGCCGATCCGGGCTTCCCAGCCGGCGGTGCCGTGTTCCACGACACCGCCATTTGGGTAAGGCCCGCGTAGGCTTTAGAGTGTAGCCATGCCGCCGTCGACGATGATTTCGGCACCCAGCATGAAGCGCGATTCGTTCGAAGCCAGGAACACAACCGTATCGGCGATTTCGACCGGCTGGCCGAAGCGCTTAAGCGGCACTTGGTTGCGAATGCCTTCGGCTATGCCGGCAACGACGTCGGCGGGCAGGCCGAGCTTGCCGTAGATCGGCGTTGCGATGGGGCCAGGGCTCACCGCGTTCACGCGAATGCCGCGACCTACCAGTTCGCCCGACAGCGTGCGCGCAAGGCTCAGGAACCCCGCCTTGCTGGCGGCATAGAGGCTGCTGTTGGGCATGCCGATATGCGCGTTGATCGAGGTATTCAGCACGATCGAGGCTTCGGCGCCGAAATGCGGCAGCAAGGCCTGGATCAGGAAATACGGGCCTTTGAGATTGGCGCCGATCTGGCGGTCGAAATCGGCTTCGGAAAAGCTATCGAACGGGCCGAACAGGCCGATCCCGGCATTGACGAACAGCACGTCGAGCTTACCGAATTCGGCGGCGACATCGGTAGCCAGTTTCTTTTGCGCGGCGACGTCGCCCGCATCGGCGCGCAATGCGACGACATTGCCGCCGAGCGACTTCTTGGCGTCGGCCAAGCGGCCTGCGTCGAGACCCGTGATCGCGACCTTGGCCCCTTCTTCGAGAAACCGGCGCGCGGTTTCGTAGCCAATGCCGGTGGTGCCGCCGGTGATCAAGGCGGTTTTGCCTTCGAGTCGTTTCATCAGTTTTCTCCTTGCGGGAAATCGGTGGATTATGTATCGTTCGGTATAAATAAGAAGGCGCCATTGCGGCGTCAAGCTTATTTTTACCGATAGGTACAAAATGCCGGCAGGCCGCCCGCGAAGCTTCGATACCGACGCCGCCCTCGACGCGGCGATGAATGTTTTTTGGCAGTATGGTTACGAGGGTGCCTCGCTCGACCTGCTGACCCGGGAGATGCAGATCAACCGGCCGAGCCTCTACGGCGCGTTCGGCGACAAGGCCGATCTGTTCGAAAAAGCGATCGCGCGGTACCAGGAAAAGCATGCCGGGCCGAATCTGCGCGTGCTGGCGCAAGCGCCCAATTTGGAAGCCGCGCTTGCCGATTTTTTCGCCGCTTCTTTGCGTCTCGTTGCTGGCAAATCGACGCCGCGCGGGTGCCTGGTTGCCTGCGTTCTGGCCGATGCGAGCGCCAACGATCCGCGCTGGCGCCGCCTGATGGCCACGACTGCGGCGGCCGGTCGCGCCCAGTTCGCGACGGCGCTGGAACGGTTTGTGCCGCCCAAGACCGCGCGGCGCCTCGGCAATCTGCTCGCGGTCTGCGTGCCGGGGCTGGCGGTTCTGGCCCGCTCGGGGGCCTCGGCACAGGAGCTGGCCGAAGCCTGCGAGGTTGCGCGTGCCGCCTGCGGCTCTGTTGGCATGGAAACTGCTTAAATATAACCGTTGTCGCAAGATTTACGCCCGTGTTCATACTCGAACACCGCGTTTCTTGGCGGACAGGTTTCTCCCCAACTTTGGGCCGGCGCTTTTTGCGTCGGCCTTTTTCTTTTTGTGCCACCCTATAGAAGAGAAACAACGGCACGATAGAGTGCGCTCCGATGGCTTGGACCGAAAAACCCCCCGCGACAATTGTTGCCCTTGCGGATTTAGCACCGCTGTTGCGCACCGACTCCGCCAAATTTTTGGCCTCGGGCTATGCGAAGTTGCTGGCAGCTGCTGGCGGCGCCATTCCGTCCAAAGCAAGCCTCGATCTGTCGCCGATCGCGCGAATGCTGGCAGATGTTGCATTGGTCGCAATCGAAGCCCCCGACCGCTGCATCTTTCGGCTGGTCGGCGAGAACCTCAAAAACCGCATGGGCTTCGATCCGACGAATCTCAACTACTACGATCTCGTGCCCGACATCCGCCGCAGTTATGCCCAGCGCGCCATGAACATGGTGATCGGCCGCCCGATGGGTTTTCGCGCCGATATCACCCAGGTCTATTCGAGCGGCGAGGCGCTGACGATCGAAACGCTCGGCATGCCGCTCGCCTCGAACGAGTCGGGCGTCGAGGGCTTCATTCTGTTCGCCGACGAAGCGCAGTCGCGCTGGGACCGCCGCTTGGCGGCTGGTACCCGCCTCTTGGGGGCCAACGTGGTGCGTCGCGATCTTGTCGATATCGGCTTCGGCGTCGACGCGGATTTCCGCGACCTCGTCGAGACGTGAGTGCTGCCGCCTTGAAATAATGCTTGTGCGGCCACCGCGCGTCGGGGCAAATCTCGCGCACGTGTCGCTTTCTCTCTTTCGTGTGGATGGACCCAAAGCATGGCCGATGTCGTTGCGTTTCTGAAACTCACCTATGCGGGTGCGAACAAGATGCTGGCCGCCGCCGTGGCCAAGGCCGACGCGATGGCCGTGCCGCAATGCATTGCTATCGTCGACAATGGCGGCAATCTGCTGGCTTTTGCGCGCATGGACGGTGCGAAGCCCTTGTCGGTCGATTCGGCCACGCGTAAGGCGATCTCGGCCGCGTCGAGCCGCGCACCCACCGGCGGCATGGCCGAAGGGCTCGATATTCGCCTTGCCATCGCCACGCAAGGCAAGCTCCTGAACGTCAAAGGCGGCCTGCCGATCGTCGTCGACGGCCACACGATCGGCGGCATTGGCGTGGGTTCGGGTACGGGCGACCAGGATCTCGAAGTCGCCAAGGCCGGCGTTGCCGCACTTGCGGGTGCCAAGACCGATTTCTGATTAGGACTCTGCGGGCCGCAGGCGCTGCATCAGCAGCACCGCGGCCCCAAGGCCGAGGCCGGTCAGGTCGGTAACGGCACTCGGGAAGACGACGCAGGCGGCACCGGCAAGCAGCATGGTTTTCTCGAGCGCCGTGCAGCGGCGCAAGAAATAGCCGTGCAAGCCGCCTGCGAGCATTGCGATGCCGAGCGACGCCACCGCAAAGCCGCGCGCGATGTCGGCCCAGTCGCCGATCATCAGCAAGGCCGGTTCGTAGACGAACATGAACGGGACTACGAAGCCCGCAGCACCGATCTTCACGGCCGCCCAGCCCGATGCCCAAAGATCGGATTTGGCGAGGCTCGCGGCCGCGAACACGGCAAGCGCCACGGGCGGCGTGATCGCCGACAGAATGGCGAAATAGAACGCAAACATATGTGCGGCCGGTTCGACCACGCCGAGCTTCATGAGCGCCGGTACGAGCAGCGACACCATGATGATGTAGGCGGGCGTGGTCGGCATGCCCATGCCGAGCACGATGCCGGCCATCGCTGTCACCACGAGGGCCAGCAGCAGCGTGTTTTGGGCGAGGACCAGCACCCATTGCGTGAACTGGATGCCGATGCCCGTGAGCGCGATTACGCCGATCACGATGCCCGCACATGCGCACGCCATGGCGACCGACAATGCGTTTTTTGCTCCGTCGATGAGGGCGTCGAGCACATGCCACCAGCTCAAGCCTTCGCGCGTGTTCTTGCGCATCAGCGCCACGGGGAAGCACAGCAACGTGCCGACCAGGGCCGCGAGCGGCGAGGAATAGCCCGAAAACATCATGACCAGGATGGCGAGCACGGGGATGAACAGGTGGCCGCGCGCGCGCATCACGGCGCCCAGGCGCGGCGTTTCGGCGGCACTGAGACCCTTGAGCCCGTCGCGCTTGGCCTCGAAATGGACGGCACCGAAACACGCGACGTAGTAGAGGAATGCCGGGATCAGCGCCCACAGCGTGACCTGGAAATAGGTCGTCTGCAGATATTCGGCCATCACGAAGGCGGCAGCCCCCATGATCGGCGGCATGATCTGGCCGCCCGTGGACGCAACGGCCTCGATCCCGGCCGCAAAATGCGGCTTGAAGCCCGAGCGCTTCATGAGCGGGATCGTGATCGGCCCGTCGACCATCACGTTGGCCACGGCCGAGCCCGAAATCGTGCCGAACAGCGAGGACGACACGACCGAAACCTTGCCGGGTCCGCCCGCCTGCCGCCCGGTCAAGGCGAGCGCAAAATCCATGAAGAGCTGGCCCGTGCCCGTGCGCTCCATGAACGAGCCGAACAGCACGAAGATCAGGACGAACGCCGCCGACACACCCAAGGTCGAGCCGAAAATCCCCTCGGTGGTCAGGTACGTTTGGTCGAGAAACGCGTCGAACGAGATGTTCGTGAACACAAGGCAATAGCCCATGAAGGCCATCGCCGTGATCGGCAAGGCCCAGCCGATCACCCGGCGCGTGGCTTCCATCACGAGCACGATCGCCAGCACGGCCATCGCTTTGTCCATGCTCGTCGGGTCGTCGATGTAGGGGATGCGGTTGATGAGGTAGCGGTAATTGACCCACAGATAGCCGATGAAGACGATGCTGCCCGCGATGCACAGCCAATCGAGCAGGCCGGGCGTTTTTGCGTCGTCTTTGGCCGCCAGCGGATAGAGCAGAAAGACGAGCACCATCGCAAACATCAAGTGCCCGCCGCGGAAGAACAAAGCTTCGGGCGGGGCCGCGACGATCACCCACATATGCCACAGCGACATGGCTGCACCGATGGCGCCGACCAGCAGCGCCACCGCGCGCGCATAGCTCATGTTCTGCATTGTGTTTTCGTCGACCCCGCCCGTTCGCCGTCGTTTCGCCTACATGCGCACGCCGGCCTCGCGATAGAAGCGCACCGCGCCCGGATGGAAGCGCACGCCGATATCTTCGGCCATCATCGCCGGCGTCACGTTTTCCATCGCTTTGTTGACCGCCGACAGGTCGCGCATATTGGCGGCGATCGTGCGCAGCATCGTGTAGACGCGGTCTTCGGGCAGTTTGCACGACACGATGAGGTGTGCGGCATAGCCGATCTGCGTGGCGGCCTGGGTTTGGCCCGGATAGGTGTTGGCGGGCAAGGTCACGGCCGTGTAGCCCGCATTGATTTTCTTCATCGGCTCGACGGCTTCTTTGAGGTCGAGCACGCGGATCTTGCGCGACGTCGCGAGATCCATGACCGACGAGGCCGGGATCGTGGTGCCGAGCGTGAAGGCCTGCGCATGGCCGTCTTTCAGCAGCGATACCGCGTCGTTGTAGGAGGGCAGAAAGTTGGTGCGCACGTCGGAATAGCTCAAACCCGCCACGCGCAGGATGTGCTGCGTGATGATCTCGGCCGTGTTGCCGCGCGTCTGCACGGCGATCGCCTTGCCTTTGAGATCCTTGAGGCTGTTGATGCCGGAATCCTCGTTGACCACGACCTGGAAATACTGCGGATAGAGCGAGGCGAGCTGGCACACATTCGTGGTCTTGCGCGGATAGGGCTCGGCCCCGTTTACGCCGTCCACGGTCGAAATCGAGTTGCCGAAGCCGATCTCGGCCTTGTCCTCGTCGATGCCGCGCACATTGGCGATACCGGCCCCCGGCAGCGTCTGGATCGAGAGGCCGGGGATCGCGTTCTCCCACAGATTTTTGAGCGCCCCACCGAGCGGCACCCACACCCCGCCTTGCGGCCCGGTCATCAGGCGATAGCTGTTGGCGGTTTGGGCGGAAGCGGCAGTCGCACAGAACAGAACGCCGACACTGACGGCCAGCGGAACCAAGCGGCGGATCATCGCGTTTCTCCCTTGATCGTTTTCGGCCCTCTTGCGGGGCACTGCAATCAAGTGAACACGATAATCCTGCCGTGCGTCAATGAATCTCCGGATCGGGGATGGGGGCCGTACCGCGCAAAAAGTCGAAATCGCAACCTTCGTTGGCTTGCGTCACATGGCGATGGTGCATCCAGCCGTAGCCACGCGGATAATGTTCGGGCGGCGTCTTCCAAGCGGCTTTGCGCGCCGCCATTTCGGCGGCCGAAATCTCGAGATCGAGCCGGCGCGCGGGCACGTCGAGCGAAACGATGTCGCCGTCTTTGACGAGCGCGAGCGGCCCGCCAAGGGCCGATTCGGGCGCGACATGCAGCACGCACGCGCCGTAGCTGGTGCCGCTCATGCGCGCATCCGAGATGCGCACCATGTCGCGCACGCCCGCTTCGAGCAGCTTTTTGGGAATCGGCAACTGGCCCCATTCGGGCATGCCCGGAGCCCCGAGCGGCCCCGCACTTTGCAGGATCAGCACCGAATCTTTCGTCGCCCCCAGATTGGGATCGTCGATGCGCGCGGCCATGTCGTTGTAGTTCTTGAACACGATCGCCGGTCCGCGGTGTTTGAGCAGATGCGGCTCGGCTGCCGGCGGCTTGATCACCGCCCCGCTCGGCGCCAAGCTGCCGCGTAGCACGGCAATGCCGCCTTCGGGCGCTGCCGGGTTGGCAAGCGTGCGAATCACGTCGTCGTTGTAGATCTCGGCCCCGGCGATGTTTTCACCGAGAGTCTTGCCGTTGGCGGTTATGCAGTCTTTGTGCAGGAACTTTTCGAGCTGGGCCAACAAGGCCGGTAGGCCGCCCGCATAGTAGAAATCTTCCATCAGATATTTGCCGCTCGGCCGCAGATTGGCGAGCACGGGCACGCGCTTGGCGAGCGCGTCGAACTTGTCGAGATCGAGTGCTGCCCCGATGCGCCCGGCCATCGCGATCAGATGGATGATCGAGTTGGTGGAACCGGCGAGAGCTGTCACGGTCATCACGGCGTTCTCGAACGCCGCCGTCGTCATGATGTCGCTGGGCTTGAGATCTTCCCACACCATCTCGACGATGCGCCGCCCGCAGGCGGCCGACATGCGCGGATGGTTCGAATCCGCCGCCGGGATCGAGCCGGCTCCTGGCAGCGTCATGCCGAGCGCTTCGGCCGCCGAGGCCAAGGTCGAGGCCGTGCCCATGGTCATGCAGGTGCCGAACGAGCGCGCGATGCCGTCTTCGATTTCGACCCAGGCTTTGTCGTCGATGTTGCCCGCACGCTTCTCGGCCCAATATTTCCACACGTCCGAGCCCGAGCCCAGCGTCTTGCCGTGCCAGTTGCCGCGCAGCATGGGCCCTGCGGGCAGGAAGATCGCGGGCAGGTTCATCGAAGCCGCCCCCATCAGCATCGCAGGCACGGTCTTGTCGCACCCGCCCATCAGCACCACGCCGTCGACCGGGTTGGCGCGCAGCAATTCCTCGACATCCATCGACATAAGATTGCGGTAGAGCATCGTCGTGGGCTTCATGAAGGGCTCGCCCAGCGACATGGCCGGCATCTCCAGCGGAAAGCCGCCGGCCTGGTAGATGCCGCGCTTCACGTCTTCGACGCGGGATTTGAAGTGGTGGTGGCAGGGATTGGCGTCGCTGAACGTATTGAGGATCGCGATGATCGGCTTGCCCGCATAATCCTCGGCCGAAAAGCCCATCTGCTTGGTGCGCGAGCGGTGCCCGAAGGAGCGCATGTCTTGCGCGCCGTACCAACGGTGCGAGCGCAGTTCTTCCGGCTTTTTCTTGTTGACGGCCATCTTGTTTCTCCCAACCTTCTTTGGAAGCAGCATGCGACGCCCTCTCCCGCCGCGTCAATCGATCCGGTAGAAAGAAACCATGAAAAATCTGCGAATCGACTCCGACCGTCTGTGGCAAAGCCTTATGGACATGGCGCGCATCGGCGCCACCCCCAAGGGCGGCGTATGCCGCTTGGCCTTGACCGATCTCGACCGGCAGGGGCGCGATCTGTTTGCGCAATGGGCGAAGTCCGTCGGCTGCACGGTCGAGATCGACCGCGTGGGCAACATGTTCGCGCGCAGGCCCGGCAAGCGCGCCGATCTGCCCGCCGTGATGACCGGCAGTCATCTCGACACGCAGCCCACCGGCGGCCGGTTCGACGGCGTGTACGGCGTGCTCGCGGGCCTCGAAGTGCTGCGCACGCTGGCCGACGCGAAGATTGAAACCGACCGCGCCATCGAAGTGGCCGTGTGGACCAACGAAGAAGGCTCGCGCTTTTCGCCGGCCATGATGGGCTCGGGCGTTTATGCGGGCGTGTTCGCAGCAGACGAGGTCGACGCCAAGCAAGACATCGACGGCGTGTCGTTCGCCCAAGCGCTCGACCGGATCGGCTATCGCGGGGCTGCCCCCGTCGGCGGCCGCGCAACGGCTGCGTATTTCGAAGCACATATCGAACAAGGCCCTATCCTCGAAGCCGAGAAAAAGACCATCGGTATCGTCACAGGTGCCCAAGGCCAGCGCTGGTACGAGGTCACGGTCGTCGGCCAGGAAGCGCATGCCGGTCCCACGCCAATGCGCCGACGCAAGGATGCGCTGGTGGGGGCCGCACGCATGATCGAGACGGTCAACGCGATCGGCTTCGAATTCCAGCCGTATGCGTGCGCCACCGTTGGCTTCATCCAATCTTCGCCCAACAGCCGCAACACGATTCCGGGCCGCGTATTCTTCACGGTCGATTTCCGCCATCCGGACGATAAGCGCCTGTCGGGTATGGATGCGGCCCTCAAAGAACGCTGTGCCGCGATCGCGGCATCTGCAGGGCTCGAACTCGATATCAAGGATTTCTGGTACTTCCCGCCCACACCGTTCGCGCCGAGCTTGGTCGATGCGGTGCGCCAAGGGGCGGCGATGTTCGATTATCCGGCGATGGAGATCGTGTCGGGTGCGGGGCACGATGCGGTCTATATGGCGCGCGTAGCACCCACCGCGATGATCTTCGTACCGTGCGTCGACGGTATCAGCCACAACGAGGTCGAGGACGCCAAGCCCGGCGATCTTGCGGCGGGCTGCAATGTGCTACTGCACGCGATCCTCGACGCGGCGAAGGCCTGATTGTCGTCCGACGCCTACAGCCTGCTGCGCGAGGGCGAGGCGTGCGTGAAGCGGCGCGATTTTGCGGCCGCACGAGCGATTCTGGCGCACGCGGCTGAGCTTGCGCCGACGATAGCCCCCATCCATTCGCTGCTGGGCCGCGCACTTCACGGGCTCGGCGATGCGACGGCGGCGGTTGCCTCTTATCGGCGCGCGCTCGAACTCAGTCCGCGCGCGGGCGACGTCGAGCGGCGCTTGGGCAATGCGCTGCTCGATCTCGAGCGCCCGGCCGAGGCGGTTGCAGCGTTCATGCGTGCGACCGCGCTGGGTCCCCGCGACGGCGGATCGTGGTACGGGCTCGGGACCGCGCGCGCCGAGTGCGACGACGTCGCGGGCGCCGCCGATGCCTTCGCGCGCTGGGGCGAATTGCCGAATCCGCCGGGCCTCGATCCGCATCTGCATTTCTCGGCAATCGCGCGCCAGATCCGGCTCGACGATGCGTTTTTCGCCGGCTTGTCGACGGATTCAGGCTCCGCCCCTGAGGGCAGCTATATCGGCGGCGACGCGCCCATCTTTTTTGCCGCGGCCGATGCGGGCTATGCGGCGCGCTTCGTCGATCTGCTGGCGGGCAATCTGGCCGCCCAAGCGCCGGGCATTGGCTTGCATCTGCACATCGTGAATTCGACGCCCGAATCTGAAGCGCGGCTTGCGCGGGTGCGCGATCTCACGCAAGGACATCTCGATCTTGCGATCACGCGCGAGACGACCGACCTTGCGCGATTTGCACCCGCCGACGGCGATCCGTTCTACGCTGCCAAGACCTACTATTCCTGCGCGCGCTTTCTCGTCCTGCCGCATCTGATGCGCCGCTATCGGCGACCCATCCTGGTCTGCGACATCGATCTTGCCCCCACGCGCGATCCGCGCGCTTGGCTCGACGATCTCGCGGCAGTCGATGCCGGGGCCAATGTAAAAATCCGCTACGATTTTGCCAACCGCCTGCTCGCGACGTTGGTCTATTTCGGCGATACGCAAGCTTCCTTGCGCTATGCCGATCTGGTGGCGGGTTATTGCCGTCATTTCCTCGAAAGCCGCCAAGCAACCTGGACGATCGACCAAGTGGCGCTGCATGCGGCGTGGCTCCATATGCGCCGCAACGGAATGTGGCGAAGCTTCCGCGAGTTTTCGCCCGAGACGATGAATTGGATGGACGATTCGTTTGCGCCCGAAGAAGCGGCCAAACGATTCTTGTTCGTATCGCTCTATTCGAGCGTGCCGAAAGTGTGAGCGCTCACAGCCCCAAATACGCCTGGCGCACGCGGTCGTCGGCGAGGAGCTCGGCCCCCGTGCCCTCGAGCACGATGCGGCCGTTTTCGAGTACGTAGGCGCGGTCGGCGAGCTTGAGCGAGACCGCGACGTTTTGTTCGACGAGCACGACCGTGAGCCCCTCGCTTGCTAGTGTGCGGATCGTGCGCAGCATCTCACCGACGACGGCGGGGGCCAAGCCCAGCGACGGCTCGTCGAACATCACGAGGCTCGGCTCGCCCATCAGGCAGCGGCCGATCGCGAGCATCTGTTGTTCGCCGCCCGACAACGTGCCCGCTGCCTGGCGCTCACGCTGCGCGAGTTTCGGGAAGAGGGCCAGAACACGCTCGAGATTCGCGTGGCGCTTGGCCTTGGCGCGCTTCAGCATGGCCCCGGTTTCGAGATTCTCGCGCACCGTGAGCGTGGGGAAAATTTGACGACCCTCGGCGACTTGGCCGATCCCGAGTTCGCAGACCTTGTGGCTCGGCCAGCCCGCAATATCCTGCCCGTGCCACAGAATGCGCCCGCGCGCGGGCTTGTGGATGCCGGCGACCGTGCGGATCAGCGAGGTTTTGCCGGCCCCGTTGGCGCCCACGATCGCGACGACGCTGTGCGCTTCAACGCCGAGCGACACTTGGTCGAGCGCTTGCGCATCGCCGTGGAAAAGATCGAGCGTTTCGACCTTGAGCATCATTCGAGCGCTTCGGCCCCCAGATAGCATTCGAGCACGAGCGGATCGCGTACGACGGCAGCGGGTTCCCCTTCGGCGATCGCGGCCCCGTGATGGAGCACCAAGATGCGCTCGGCGAGCGCCATCACCGCACGCATCACATGCTCGATCAGCAGCACGGTGAGGCCGCTTTCGGCTGCCAGCGCTTTGAGGATCGCGACGATGCGATCGGTTTCGGTGGGCCTCAAGCCCGCCATCACCTCGTCGAGCAGCAGGAGTTTGGGTTCCGTTGCGAGTGCCCGCGCCATCTCGAGGCGTTTGCGGTCGGGCAATGTGAGGCTTGCCGCGAGCTGGCGGCGCTTGTCCCACAGATCGAGGCGGCGCAGCGTTTCGCCCGCCGCTTGTTCGGCATTCGCCGGATCGCGATGGCGAAGCAGGGCGCCGATCTTGGCGTTTTCGAGCACGCTCAAACCCGGAAACGGCCGCACGATCTGGAAGGTGCGCGCAATGCCGGCTTGGCAGATCTTCTCAGGCGCGAGCCCTGCGATCGGCTTGCCTTCGAAGGCGATGCTGCCGGTGTCGGGCGCATAGACGCCCGCGAGCAGATTGAACAAGGTCGTTTTGCCCGCCCCGTTCGGCCCGATGATCGCGTAGATCGCACCCTTGTCGAGACCGAACGAAACATCGTCGACGGCCGTGAGGCCGCGAAAGCGCTTCGTGACGTGCGCGACCTCGAGAAAACGGCTCACGGCGTTTCGAGCCCGAGTTTGCGGCGCAGCCACGGCCACACGCCCGAGGGGGCGACCCACACGATCGCCATCAAGGCGAGGCCGTAGAACACGGCCTTGGTGCCGGGCGCACTCAAGCCCGCTTCTTCGGTGGCGGCGATCAAGCCTTCGCCGAGCGGGGTGAGGATGAAGGCGCCCAGGATCGGACCGATCAAGGTGCCGAGCCCGCCGACGATCGGGGCGAGGATCATCTCGATCGAACGCGACATGTCGAAGATCTGTGCCGGGAAGAGATTGTTGTAGTAGAAGGCGTAGAACGTGCCGCCGACGGCCGCCATTGCGGACGAGATCAGCACCGCCTTCATCTTGACCGCGAACACATCGATGCCGAGTGCGCGGGCGGCCGCTTCGTCCTCGCGCACGGCGAGCCAGTAATGGCCGATGCGCGCGGCGCGCAAGGTTGCGCACAGCCACAAGGCCCCCAGCATCAGCGCCAGCGCCAGATAGTAGAACAGCAAGGGTCCGCCGCGCAGGTTCCACCATTGATGGGCTTGCTCGGCGCGCACGGGCAAGAAGAGCCCACCTGCGCGGCCTGTCCAGTCCATATGGTCGAAGGCGATGCGCGTGAATTCGGCGAAAGCGATCGTGAGCAACGCGAAATAAACGCCCGCAATGCCGAAGCGGAAGCCGAGCCAGCCGATCGCAGCACCGAACGCCATCGCGACGGCCATGCCGGCGAACATGCCCGCCCACGGGCCGATGCCGAACTTGGTCCACAAGGCCGCCGCGACGTAGGCGCCCAAGCCGACATAGAGCGAATGGCCCAGCGACAATTGGCCCGCGAAGCCCATCATGATGTTCCAGGCTTGGCCCAAATAGGCGAAGTAGAAAATCAGGATCAGCACCGACAAAAGATAGCGGTCGGCCGCTATCGGTGCGGCCGCAAGCCCCACAACAAACAGGGCCAGCAGTAATTTGGCGCGGCCGTTGAGCGGGGCAAAAACGCTCATTGTTTGCGGCCCAACAGGCCTTGCGGGCGCAGCGCCAAGATCGCGATCAGGATCGCGAAGCTGAACATGCTCTTGGCCGAGGGCGCCACGAGGAACGAGGCAAACGCCTCCGACACGCCGATCAGAATCCCGCCCACCAAAGCGCCCGCCATCGAACCCATGCCGCCGACGATCACGATCGTGAAGGCGAGCAGCGTGAAAGCAGGGGCGAGCATCGGCGTTGCGTCGGCCAGAACCACCATCAAGGCGCCCGCCGCCCCCACGCACGCCATACCGAGGCCGAAAGTGAGCGCGTAGAGATGCTTGACGTCGAGCCCGACGATCGCGGCCCCGAGCAGATTGTCCGCGCACGCCCGGATCGCCATGCCGGTGCGGCTCCACCGGAAGAACGCGAACAGACAGGCGGCCACGACCAACGCGGCGGCGGCGGCATAGACGCGCACTTTGTCGATCAGCACGTTCGCCACTTCGTAGCTGTCGAAGCCGTAGGGCAGATTGGCGTGCCGCGTGTCGGGCCCGAACAGCATCAGCAAGCCGTTCACGAGCACGATCGCGAGGCCCACGAGCAGGATGAACTGCTCGTGCTCGGGCCGGCCGACGAACGGATTGATGAGATGGCGCTGCAGCAGATAGCCGAGGCCGAAAAAGCCGAGCCCGATCGGCAGCATTGCCAGAATCGGATCGAGGCCGAATATGGCGAAACCCAGAAACGCCAGATACATCGCCACGACCGCGAATTCGCCGTGCGCGAAATTGACCACGCGCACGACGCCGAAAATGACGGACAGGCCGAGCGCCATCAGCCCGTACACCAGCCCCGTCAGAACGCCTTGGACCGCAACCGTGACGTAGAAATCGAACGGCATCGCCGTTGTTCGATTCTTTACGTGCGGCCCTGCCAGCCCGGCATCGGCAGCACGGGCGCCATCGTGGCGGAGTCTTCGGGCAGCACCACGACCGGCATGCGGCCGCGATTCTGCACGCAGGCCGAACCGATATTCGGGTTCTGGCCCTTCTCGTCGAAGCGGATCGGTCCGCCGATCATCACATGCTCGGTGAGGTTCGTGGCGCGGATCGCTTCCATGAGCGGCACGCCGCTCGTGGTGCCGGCGCGCTTGAACGCGTCGGCCGCGATCAGCAGGGCTTCGAACGTGAAGCCTGCATTGAAGCCGTCGGCGGCAAAACGATTGCCGGGATTCGTGGCGGCAAACGAACGCTCGAGGGCTTGCGTCATCGCCGACTTCGGATTGACCCACGGCAGGTTCGAGACGTGGAAATCGGCGAGCGGCCCCAGCGCCTGGTAGAATTCCTCGTCGTACATGCCGGGGCTGCCGGGCGACACGATGCCCATCGGCTCGAAGCGCTGGCGCACCATATCGCGCACGAGCTTGATCGCGTCCGACGCGCGCGTGACGACCAGCACCAGATCGGGGCGCAGGCTGCGCAGGCGCGTGACCTCGACCGACAGATCCTGCGCGCGCGGATCGTAGGCGATGCTCTCGACGAGCTGGAACGGCATGTTCGTGCGCGGAAAGATGGCATCCATCGCGTTGCGCTGCGCCTGGCCGAACGTGTCGTTGGCATGCAGGAACACGGCGCGCTTGGGATCGATCTTGGTGGCCGCAATCAGGTTGTTGATGAGCCGCAAGCCGTTGGTCACGAGCTGCGGCCCGGTCTGGAAATTGCGCACGAGGAACTTGAGGCCCTGCTCCGTGATCGGCGGGGCGGCCGCGATATTCACGACGAACGGCACCTGGCGCTGTTCGCAGACTTGCGCGATCGCCAGCGTGTGGCCGCTGTCGAAAGCGCCCGTGAGCACATGCGCGCCGTCGTTGATGAGCCGCTCGGCCTGGGTGCGCGCGATGTCGGCGTTCGATTCCGTATCGACATGCACGAGTTCCACCCGGTAGCCGAGCTCGGCCAGCACGCGGGGGGCGGCCAAAGCGCCGCGATGGCAGCTTTGGCCGGCCTGCGCCAACAGCCCCGAGCGCGGCAGCAGCACGCCGATGCGCAAGGTTCCGGCTTGCGCAGAAACGATCGCCGGAGCGGCGAGGGCGGCAGAGCCGGCAGCGGCACCCGCCAATACGGCACGGCGCGAAACGCTTGTCTTGAGGGTCATGGCGGCAGCCTCCCGGCCAAGTTTGCGAATGTTTGCTTCGAGCCCGAGTGAAGCCCGCATCGCGCCCGAGCGTCAAGCGCGTCAGCGGGGCCAACAATAGGTTACCTTGAGCGACGATCCGCGACGGTAGCCTATTTATCCCATTGATTTTTCACCGATGTAACCACGGCGACGAATTTGGGTTACCTATGCGCGAGCCCATATTTGTCGGGGTTCCCCCAGAATTTTTCTTCACCTGTCAAACAGCGCCCGCCGCATGCGGCGATGGTCAAAATAGAGCATATTCCTAGTAAAAAACAAGCTGTGGCGCCCACTAACGTCGGCGCTTCGCTCACCCCACCGTTTCCGGCGTGAGGTCCATTTTGACGGCGTAGCGCGTGAGGTCGGCGCGCGCGACCGAGCGGCCGAACACGACCGGGCGGTCGGCTTTGTCGCAGACGACGAAACTGTGCGACAGCATCGCCGTCCCCTCGGGCACCTGAAGCAATTCGGCCTCTTCGGCACTCGCACTGCAGCCTTCCACTTCCATGTCGGCGCGCGTGAGGGCTGCGTTGCGCGCGAGGGTCGCGAAAATGCCGGTGCGCGCGTCGGTGCGCGTGATCCCTTTGGCCAAATCGGGCGGCACGTAGCGCCAATCGACCGAGATCGGCGTAACCTTCATCGCGCGCAGACGTTTGATCGCCAGCACAGGCGTCTTGGACGCAAGCTTGAGCGCTGCGGCGACGTTCTCAGGCGCTTCGATCGTGGCAAACGACACGACCGAGATCTTCATCGGATCGCCGCTTATCCATTTTTTGGCGAGATTGCGCCCGAGGCTCAGCTTCTCTTCGATCTTGTGCGCGCGCACGCGCGTACCCGCCCCGCGCTGGCGCTGCAGATAGCCCGATTCCGCAAGCTCGGCCAACGCCCCGCGCACGGTGACGCGGCTTACGCCGAACATTTCGGTCAAGGCGGCTTCGGTCGGGAACTGCTCGCGCTCGTCGGGCCAAGCCATGATCATCGCAAGCAGGCGGCTGCGCACCTGCACGTACAAAGGCAGTGGCGACTGGCGGTCGAGTTTGAGATCAACCCCGGCGAAAGCAATCGAATCGACAACGTGTTTTTTCACAATTGCCAATTTAGGCGTGCGGCGCGCCCACGGGAAGCAAGAATTTTTGCGGCGCGCGCCTTACGCGGCCGCCGGCACGCCGGCCTTGGCCAGCGCCTTGGTCTGGCGGGCGGCAAGGGCTTCGACGCTGAAACCCTCGATGAGGCCGTGGAACGCGCGATGCCAATTCACCTCTGCTTTGAGGTGCAAAAAGACCGAGCCCAGGCCCACGGCTGCCCGGTCCATCAGCACGAACTCGCGCGGCGGCTGCACGCCGCCCAGATCGCGCAGTTCCTTGTGCACTTTTTCGGCGACGTCGCGCCCATACGCCCCCGAATTGGTCTCGTCGATCGGGCGCGCGCGGTCTTCCATCAAGGGTGCGTAGATGAACGAGGCCCAGCGATTGAGCGCCTGCACCTTGACCTTGGTAAGATCGGTGAAACCCCAGGTTTCGTAGGCATGCACGGCAAGGGCGGTGTCGCCGTCCCGCAAGGCGCGGTAGAGATCGATGACCCCGCCCACGAAACGCGGCGGAAAAATGCGCACGCAGCCGAAATCGAGCAGATTGATGCCGCCGTCGGGCCGCACGGCATAGTTGCCGAGATGCGGATCGCCATGGATCGCACCGTAGCCGTAGAACGGCACGTACCACGCGCGGAACATGTTCATCGCAATCTGGTTTCGCAGTTCGACGGGAGCGTCTTTGAGCGTAAGCAGCCCCGCACCCTCGAGCCACGTCATCGACAAAAGCCGCGTGCTCGAAAGCTCGGCGATCGCGCGGGGCACATGGATCTGCGGCTCGCCTGCGAGCATATGCGCATAAAGCGCCATGTGCCGCGCCTCGCGCCCGTAATCGAGCTCTTCGCGCAGGCGCGCCGACAATTCGGCATGGATTTGGCCCGTGCGGATGGCCGGGTCGTAGCGCTCATAGACGCCGAAGATGAGCCGCAGCTGCTTCAGATCGGCTTCGACGGCCGAGGCCATGTCGGGATACTGGAGCTTGCAGGCAAGCTTGGTGCCGTCTTTGGCGGTGGCGCGATGCACTTGGCCGAGCGAGGCGGCGGCGGCGGCCTCGCGCTCGAACGACGAAAACCGGCTCTGCCAATCGGGCCCCAATTCGGCCGCCATGCGCCGCTTCACGAACGGCCAGCCCATGGCGGGCGCGTTCGATTGCAACTGCGAAAGTTCGGCCACGTATTCTTCGGGCAGCGCATCGGGGATGGTCGACATGAGCTGGGCGACCTTCATGAGCGGCCCTTTGAGGCCGCCCAAGGCCGCGCGCAACTCGCCCGCATGGCGCTCGCGATCCATCTTCACGCCCAGCACGCGCTCGGCGCCGAGCCGCACGGCAAGCCCGCCCACGGCCGTGCCCACGCGCGCATAGCGCGCCATGCGCCCGCCGAGCCGGTTGGATTCGCTGCCGCCTGCCATCAGATCTGTGCCATCAAAACGATCCCATTACAGCGTTTCGAGTTCGTCGATGAAGCCTTCGATCACGCCGAGCCCTTGGCGCCAGAAGCCGGGGTCGGACGCGTCGAGCCCGAACGGCGCCAGCAATTCCTTGTGCCGCTTGCTGCCGCCCGCGCGCAGCATCGCGAGATATTTCTCGGCAAAGCCGTCGGGCGTCTGGCGATAGCGCGCATAGAGCGAATTCACGAGGCAATCGCCGAACGCGTAGGCGTACACGTAGAACGGCGTGTGCACGAAGTGCGGAATGTAGGTCCAGTAGTTCCGGTATTCGTCGTGCAGGCGCAAGGCCGGCCCCAGGCTTTCGCGCTGCACGTCGAGCCAGATTTCGCCGATGCGCTCGGGCATCAATTCGCCGTTGCGCCGCTCGGCATGCACGCGCATCTCGAACGTGCAGAACGCGATCTGGCGCACGACCGTGTTCAGCATGTCCTCGACCTTGCCGGCCAGCATCGCCTTGCGGCGCTGCGGATCGGATGCTTGCGCCAGCAGCTTGCGGAAGGTCAGCATTTCGCCGAACACCGAGGCGGTTTCGGCGAGGGTGAGCGGCGTATCGGCCAAGAGATGGCCTTGGCCCGCCGCCAGCAATTGGTGCACGCCGTGGCCGAGTTCGTGCGCGAGCGTCATCACGTCGCGCGTTTTGCCCTGGTAGTTCAGCAGCAGATAGGGATGGGCCGAGGGCACGGTCGGGTGCGCGAAGGCGCCCGGCGATTTGCCGGGGCGCACGCCGGCATCGATCCACGGATTGTCGAAAAAGCGTTTGCCCAAGCCCGCAAGATCGGTCGAAAAATCGCCGTAGGCTTCGAGCACGGTGTCGCGCGCAGCCGGCCACGGCACGTTCGTGTCGTCGGCCATCGGCAAGGGCGCGTTGCGGTCCCAATAATCGAGCTGCTCGACGCCGAACCATTTGGCTTTGAGCGCGTAGTAGCGGTGCGACAGACGCGGATAGGATTGCTGCACGGCCGTCATCAGCGCGTCGACGACTTCGTCCTCGACGCGGTTGGCGAGATTGCGCGCCGAGATGGGGGCCGCGTAGCGGCGCCATTTGTCTTCGATCTCTTTGTCTTTGGCGAGCGTGTTGGTGATGAGCGCGAACAGCCGCGCATTGTCCCCCAGCGTCTTGCCCACCGCTTTGGCGGCCGTCTTGCGGACCGCACCCGAGCGGTCGGAAAGCAAGTGCAGCGCCTCGGCCGAGGTGAGGCTCTTGCCGTCCACGTCGAAGCGCAGGCCCGCCATGGTTTCGTCGAACAGCCGCGTCCAGGCGGCTTTGCCGGCCACGTATTTTTCGTGCAGCAGCTTTTCCATGTCGTCGCCCAATTGGTGGGCGCGGAAGCTGCGCAGGTCGGACAGCCACGGCGCATAATGGCGCAAGGCCGGTTCCTTGAGTTTGGGGGCAAGGTCGGATTCTTCGAGCCGGTTGAGCTCGAGCGTGAAGAACAGCGTGTGGCTTGCCGCTGCGTTCACGCGCTCCTGGATGCCCTGGTAGAATTTGGCGATCGCCGGGTCCGATTGGTCGCCCGCATAGGTGAGGTCAGAATAGCTCGAGAGGCGCGACAGCCGCTCGTCGAGCTTTTCGTAGGACTGGATCGCCGCCCCCAGTTCCGAACCCGACAGGCCGTCGAGCTTTCCCGCGTATTTCTTTTCGAACGCCTGCGCGTCCGCCACTGCAGCTTCGAGGGCGGCCTTGAGTTCCGGCGAGTCCGGCCCCGGAAACAGATCGGCAAGGTTCCACACCGGCAGCGTGTCGGATGGGGCAAGTTTCGCGGCGGCAGTCATAGATCCATCCCGGGCTTGGAATTGAGAGGCGAGACTACGATATATGTCGGGAAAGGCGGCGCGCCAAGCGCCGCCGCCGATGGGAGGTCCGATTGCGCGTCGATTTTGCCAAGTGCCCCAATCTGCTGCGGCTTTTCTTCGACCGTGCTGCGGCTTTGGGCGAAGCCCCATTTCTCGTCGCCAAGATCGACGGTGCATGGGTCCCGATCAGTTGGACAGCCGCCGCCGCCAAGGTGCGCGCCTTGGCCAAGGGTTTGGCGGCGTTGGGCGTCAAACCAGGCGACCGCATCGGGCTCATCGCCGAAAACCGGCCCGAATGGCTTTTGGCCGACCTCGCGATCATGGCGGCGGGTGCGATCACGGTGCCGGCCTACACAACCAACACGGTTGCCGACCATCGCTACATCCTGGCCAATGTTTCGGCCGTCGGCGTGATTGCGTCGACCGCAGAGCTTGCGACGAACGCGATGGCGGCCGCGCGCGCGGCGGGCCCGCACTGCCGCTTCGTCGTGGCGATCGACGTGCCGAAGATCGCCCAGCATGCGGGTGTGGATCTGCATGGCTGGAACGATGTGGTGGAACGCGGCAAAGACACGCCCGACCCGACCGATGCCACGACCGCGCGGCTCGTCCGCAGCGACCTTGCCTGCATCATCCATACGTCGGGCACCGGCGGCTTGCCGCGCGGCGTGATGCTGCATCACGGGGCCATCCTGTGCAACGCGATGGGGGCCGACGATCTCGTGCAGGTGCTGGGCGGAACGCACGAGCGGTTTTTGTGTTTCCTGCCGCTGTCGCATGCCTATGCGCACTCGGTCTATGTCGGGGTTGCGACCGGCATCGGGGCGACGATCCATTTTGCCGAAAGCGTGGACAAGCTCTCGGCCAACATGCTCGAGGTGCGCCCGACCTTGATGACGGCCGTGCCGCGCCTCTACGAGGCGCTGCACCAGCGCATCCTGGGCGGTCTCAAAAAGGCGAGTCCGCTGCGCCAGAAGCTGTTTGCCGCAACGCTCGATCTGGGCACGCGGCGCTACCGCGGCGAAAAGCTCGGGCTGTTCGACAGGTTGTTGGACGCAATCCTCGAAAAGCTCGTGCGCGAAAAAGTGCGCGCGCGCTTCGGCGGATCGTTGAAGGCGTTTGTGTCGGGCGGGGCCGCCCTCAATCCCGAAATCGGCATCTTCTTCCACGCGCTCGGCGTGCGCGTGCTGCAGGGCTATGGGCTCACCGAGGCTGCGCCCGTCGTTGCGTGCAACCGGCCCTTCATGGAGCGCATGGAAACGGTCGGCCCGCCCTTGAAAGGCGTCGAAGTGCGCTTGGCCGAGGACGGCGAAATCCTCGTGCGCGGCGAACTTGTGATGACCGGCTATTGGAACGATCCGGCCGGGACTGCCAACGCCGTGCGCGACGGGTGGCTGCATACGGGCGACGTCGGCAGTTTCGACGCGGCCGGGCGCCTGTGCATCACCGACCGCAAGCGCGATTTCATCAAAAATTCCGGCGGGCAGATGATCGCACCCACGAAGGTCGAGGGCACGTTGCTGCTCGAGCCCGAGATCGCGCAGGCGATGGTGGTCGGCGACGGCAAGCCGTATCTCGCGGCCGTTCTGGTGCCGAACGCAGAGGCGATCGGTACGGACGACTTGCGCGAGGCTTTGGCGCGCGCGGTCGAGCGTGCCAACGCCAAACTCGCTTTGCCGGACCGCGTGCGTAAATTCGTGGTAGCATCCGCCCCCTTCGCCATCGACAACGCGCAATTGACGCCCACGCTCAAGGTCCGTCGCCACGCCGTGCGCGACGCTTACGCCGACGCTCTGGAGGGGCTCTACAAATGAAATACGCACTAATTGTGTTTGCGGCCTTGGCACTCGCTGCCTGCGGTGCCCCGCCCGGCGTTTCGACCGTCGCACGGCTTGCGAGCGAAGACCGCACCACCTCGCAGATCACCGAAGACAACCGCATCCTGATCGCCTTCAACCGCGCGGTCGCGGGCGAATCGGGTGCCTTGTTCCGCGACGTGTCGACGGATGTGTATCTCACGCGCATGATGCTGACCGGAGCGGTCGCAACCGCCCCCGCCAAAGCGCGCGCCGAGGCGATCGCGCGCGGGGTCCAGGGCGTGGGCCAGATCGTCAACGAGATCCAAGTCACGAGCGAGGGCGGGGTCGGGGCCACGGCCAACGATCTCGTGATCGAACAGAAGCTCGGCGTGAAGCTGCTCGCCGCCGACGGCGTGCGCTCGGTCAATTTCCGCTACCGGGCGGTCAACGGCACGGTCTATCTGTTCGGCCGCGCGCATACCCAGGCCGAACTCGACAAGGCGATGGCCGAAGCGCGCAGCACCGACAATGTGCGCCGCGTCGTCTCCCACGTGCAGGTCCGGCCCTAGCCGCAACGGCCCCGCATGGACGAGCTGCTCGAACTCAAGCTCTATACCGAGCGCCTGGTGCTGCGGGCACCTGAAGACGGCGACGCGCCGGCCCTGGCGCGCTGGTGCGGCGATTGGGAGTTGGCGCGCTGGACCGCCAACATCCCGCATCCCTACACGCGCGCGGACGCCGAAAAGTTCGTCGACGATGCGCGCCGCGCCATCGTCGATGCGCGCACGCTGACCTTCGCGTTCGAAAGGCTTGAGGCGCCGGGCCTCATCGGCACCATCGGCCTCGGGCTCGACGGGGCGGGCGAAGAGGCCGACATGGGCTGGTGGGTCGGCGGCCCGTTCCAGGGGCTGGGTTACGCAAGCGAGGCCGCGTCCTGCATCGTCGATTTCGCGCGCACCATGGGATTGCAACGCTTGACGGCAGGCACGCACCCCGACAATCTTGCCTCGCAAAGTGTGGCGCGCAAACTCGGCATGCGGCGGGCCGGGCGCCTGCTGCGCGCGCAACCGGCGCGCGGGCAGCCGGCCGAAACGCTGGAGTTCGCGCTGACGCTGTAGGCGGGGCTTCGAATACGGGGGAGAACGATGCGGGGGATACTGGGTTTGGCGACGGCATTGCTGCTCGCGGCGGCACCGGCTTTTGCGCAGTACGAGGTCGTGCAAGGCTTCGACGATCTGCCGCCCAAGGGGCCCGGAACGGCCCGCGGCATCGTCATCTGGAACCACGGACTCTCGGGCAACAACGACCAGTCCCGCGCTCCGCCGCCCGCCTATGTGCGCGTGCTGCATGCCGCCGGCTGGGACGTCGTCCGCATCAAGCGCGACGGCCTGTCGGAAGGCGGCGGCTGGACCACGGGCGGTTTGCGCCATGTCGCACGCACGGTCGAAGAAGTGCAGCGTGCCAAGGTGCAAGGCTATGCGCGCGTGATCCTGGCGGGCCAAAGCTATGGCGGTGCGATCGCGCTCGAAGCCGCGCGTCGCGTCGAGGTGTATGCGATCGTGCCGTCCTCGCCGGGGACAGGCGTATCCTCGACGCTCGTCGGTACCGTCGCCGCCGAGACGGCGGGCACCGACCATCTCTATGCGTCCCTGGCCGACGGAAAATTCGAACGAGCGGCCGCCATTCTGCCCTTTTCCGACGAATTTGCCTTGGCAAGCCCCGAGCGCGGACGTCGCGCCCGCGAAATCCTGGCCAAACGCAACGTGCCGTTTCTGCCCTTGGACGACGCTTCGACGATCCTTGTCGGTCATGGCGGTTCGAGTTCCAGCGCCATGACGCAAATCTACGCCGTCTGTTTGGCGGCGTTTCTCGATCCGCTGCGCACGCGCGCGGCGGGTGCCGCCGCTTGCGGGCAGGGCGGTTTGGCCGCTGCACCCGATTTGATGGCCGAGACCGCAACGCTGAAACCGGCCGCCTTGCCGGCCGGCGAGTGGTGGAAATTCTACGAGGGCGTTTGGGTGGGGGCTTGGAGCGGGCCCAACCTCGCCGCCATCGCCCTTGAAAAAGCGGCGGACGGCTACGAGCTTGTGTATCTGATGAGCGCGCGCGGCTCGAACAAGCTCGACAAAACCTTTCGCGTGCAGGCGCGTCTCGATGGGCGCAATGTCGTCGCGGAATTGCCGCACCAGAAAGTCACGCTCGAGCACGAGCAGCGCACGCGGCAAACGATTTTGCGCTGGGCCGACGGCAAAGGCGGTACGGGTGCTCTGTTGCTGCGCAGCTACGCGCCGCGCGAACCGGGGTCGTAAACGCGCGCCTGCGGCTGCCTCAGATGCCGTGGTAGCTGCGGAACCAGGAGACGAAATTCGGCACGCCGACGTCGATCGCCGTGCGCGGGGCGAATCCCAAATCGCGCGTCGAGGCTTCGATGTCGGCGAAGCTCTCCGGCACGTCGCCCGCCTGCAAGGGCTGCAGATCGAGAATGGCTTTGTGGTTCGTCGCGCGCTCGATGAGCTCGACGAAGCGCAGCAGCGGCTCGGATTTGTGGTTGCCGAGATTGTAGACGCGGTGCGGGGCGCTCGCCCCTGCGGGCGGCACATGGTCGAGGGCGGCGATCACACCCGCCACGATGTCGTCGATATAGGTGAAGTCGCGGCGCATCTGGCCGTTGTTGAAGACCGGAATGGGCTGGCCCGCGAGGATCGCCTTGGTGAAGATCCACAGCGCCATGTCGGGCCGGCCCCACGGCCCGTAGACCGTGAAGAAGCGCAAGCCCGTGGCCGGCAACGCATAGAGATGGCTGTAGCAATGGCCGACGAGTTCGTTGGCGGCCTTGGTCGCGGCATAGAGCGAGACCGGCCGGTCGATCTTGTCGGCGACGTCGAAGGGCAATTTCGTGTTGCCGCCATAGACCGACGAGGACGAGGCGTAGACGAGATGCTTGATGTCGCCGCGCCGCCGGCACGCTTCGACGACGTTGAAATGGCCGACGATGTTCGTGCGGATATAGACCTCGGGGTTCGTGATCGAATAGCGCACGCCCGCTTGGGCGGCCAGATGCACCACGCGGTCGATCGCCTTGTCGGCGAGCGCTGCCGCAAAAGCGCCGTCGCTCGCAATGTCGGCGCGCACCATGCGGAAGCCCGCATGTTTGGCAAGCTCGGCGGCGCGCGCTTCTTTGAGCGCCACGTCGTAGTACGGATCGAAATTGTCGAAGCCGACGACGCTTTCGCCGCGTGCCAACAACGCGCGCGCGACGGAAAATCCGATGAATCCGGCAGCCCCGGTGACAAGAACGCTCATGATGGACGGCGTTTTAGCCGCCTTGGCCGGCAAAATCACGCGCCAAGTTGGGGTGGGGCCAAGTTGCCGACCCCTGAAGTTCTGGACTCCGCCCCAGCTTGCCTGTTAGCGTTCCGATTATGGAAAGCGTCGCGGTTCGCATCGTCCGTTGGCAGGCTTGGTGGCGCTAAGCGCCAGCCAACCCATTTCCCCTTTCCGATTCCCGTAATCGACCGACCGTTTCGCCGCCTTGGCACCAAGCTGGGGCCGCAGCCCATTCTTGGTGAGGATGCCATGCGCACCGAATTCGCCTCCAAAACCGGCCTCGTCGTCGCGCGCGTGAAGCGCCCGCTCGACTACGCAACCGCCCTCGATGGTTTCGCCGAAAAGCTCGACCGCACGCGCGGCGGGCTGTTCTCGTCGGGCGTGGATTATCCGGGGCGCTATTCGCGCTGGGAATTCGGCTTCATCGATCCGCCGCTCGAACTGGTCGGCAACGGGCGTCGTTTGACTTTGCGGGCGCTGAATGCGCGCGGCGAAATCCTGCTCGATCTGTTCGACCCGATCTTGGCCGAATTTGCCTGCGTCGAGAAATCGGCGCGCTCACGCGTGCTCGAGATCGCGCCCGCCTTGGGACCGTTCCCGGAAGAGCAGCGCAGCCTGCAGCCGTCGCTGTTCTCGCCGCTGCGGCGTATTGTGGCCGAGTTTGCCGGCATCGGCGACGCGTTCCTCGGGCTCTACGGCGCCTTCGGCTACGATCTTCTGTTCCAGTTCGAGCCGATCGCCCTCAACCATGCGCGGGGCCAAGATGCGCGCGAGCTGCATCTGTTTTTGCCCGATCGCATGTACATCGTCGATCGCCGCAAAGAGACGGCGTTCCGCTACGACTACGAATTTTCGCGGGGCGAACGCACCACGGTAGGGGCGGCGCGCAGCTGCTACGCACCCGTGCCGAAGCGCCGCTATGTCGAACCCACCGAAAAGCCCGAAATCACCAGCGACCTTTCGGCCGAACAATACGGGGCGATGGTCGATGCGGCGCGCGAGCGCATGCGCGTGGGCGACATTTTCGAGGTCGTGCTGTCGCGAAGGTTCGATGCTTTGTACCCCGGCGCACCGTCGGGCCTGTTCGCCAAACTCAAGAAGGTGAACCCGTCGCCGTTCGAATTCTATCTGCAGCTCGGGCCGGACCGGCTCGTGGGCACGAGCCCCGAAATGTTCGTGCGCGTCGAGGGTACGCGCGTCGAATCCTGCCCGATTTCGGGCACGGCAAGGCGCGGGCGCAACGCCATGGAAGATGCCGAGCGGCTCAAAGCGCTGATCGATTCGGAGAAGGACGAAGTCGAGCTCACCATGTGCACCGACGTCGACCGCAACGACAAATCGCGCATCTGCGAGCCGGGCTCGGTCAAGCTCCTGGGCCGCCGCCAGATCGAAACCTATGCGGGCCTCTTCCACACGGTCGACCATGTCGAAGGCCGCCTGCGCGCCGACGTGACGGGCCTCGATGCGTTCATCAGCCATATGTGGGCCGTCACACTCACGGGTGCGCCGAAAAAATGGGCCGTCGAAATCGTCGAAGCGATGGAGACGGCCCCGCGCGGCTGGTATGGCGGAGCCGTCGGCGCCTTGCTGCTCAATGGCGACGTCAATACCGGCATTACGATCCGCACCGTGCATCTCGAAGACGACATGAAAAAGCGCCAGATGGCGCGCTATCGCGTGGGTGCGACGTTGATCTGGGATTCGACGGGCCCGGAGGAAAACGAAGAGACGTATCTGAAGGCCAATGCATTGTTCCGCGTGCTGGCCCCGCCCGCCGCCGCGACGGCAGACACGGCGCAAGTGCCGGGGCCGCGGGCAGGGCGCAAGATCGTGCTGATCGACAACGAAGACAGTTTCGTCCACACGCTCGCCGACTACTTCCGCCAAACGGGGGCGACGGTTTCAACCTATCGCCATGGGCTCTCGGCCGCCCAGATCCTGGCGCTTGCCCCTGATCTCGTTGTGCATTCGCCGGGCCCGGGCACGCCGCAGCAATTCGGCGTGCCCGCTTTGGTAAAGGCGCTGGCGCAAGCGGGCGTGGCTCAATTCGGCGTGTGTTTGGGCCTGCAAGGGACCGTCGAGGCGTTCGGCGGCACGCTGTCCGTGTTGCCCGAGCCGCGCCACGGCAAGCGCTGGAACGTGCTGCACGATGCAAAGGGCCTGTTCGCGGATTTGCCCAGCCCGTGCGCTGTCGGCGCCTACCATTCGCTCTACGCCGATATGGCGACCTTCCCGCATGAAGCCTTCGACATCACGGCCAAGACCGAGGCCGGCATCGTGATGGCCGTGCAGCACAAGACGCTGCCGATCGCCGCCGTGCAGTTCCATCCCGAATCGATTCTGTCGATGGGCTGGGCCGGGCGCGGCGAGATCGGGCGAATCCTGATCGAAAACGTACTCGCAGACCTTGTGGCAAAGAAGTAAACGCAGGCCGCCTGACGAAACGTCGTTGCGCGAACCTGCCGGGATCGCGCAACAACGCGAAAGCAAATCGAACGAACCCAAGCTGGAGATTGCGTTCTTTGCGGCAAGCTGCGGCGGCGATTGAGCGGACCCGCACTTCGCTGTACGGTTTTCCAAGACCGACGCGCGACCAATGCAAACGGCAATCAGGGACGGGAAACGCAAATCATGACCCCAGCCGCCGGCAAGCTGCTCGATCTCGCCCTCGACGACAAATACACGGCGCATTCGGGCCGCGTGTTCCTGACCGGCACGCAAGCGCTCGTGCGCCTCACGCTGATGCAGCGCGAACGCGATCTGGCCGCCGGCCTCGACACGGCCGGGTTCGTCACGGGCTATCGCGGTTCGCCGCTCGGCGGTCTCGACCAGGCCTTGTGGAAGGCCAAGCGCCATCTCAAAGACCATCACATCCATTTCACGCCGGGCGTGAACGAAGACCTCGCCGCCACCGCCGTGTGGGGCACGCAGCAAGTGAATATGTACGAGGGCGCCAAATACGACGGCGTGTTCGGCATGTGGTACGGCAAGGGCCCCGGCGTCGACCGTTGCGGCGACGTGTTCAAGCACGCCAATGCGGCCGGCACCTCGCCGCATGGCGGCGTGCTGGTGCTGGCGGGCGACGACCATGCTGCCAAATCCTCGACCTTGCCGCACCAGTCCGAGCACGAATTCGTCTCGGCCATGATCCCGATCCTGAACCCGTCGAGCGTGCAGGAATTTCTCGACATGGGCCTCTATGGCTGGGCGATGAGCCGCTATTCGGGCTGCTGGGTCGCGTTCAAATGCACGGGCGAAACGGTCGACAGCACAGCCTCGGTGTCGGTCGATCCGCACCGCATCAAGATCGTGCAGCCGACCGATTTCCAGATGCCCGAAGGGGGCGTGCATATTCGCTGGCCCGATCCGTGGCTCGACCAGGAATACCGGCTGCAGAAATATAAGGTCTACGCAGCGCTTGCGTTCGCGCGCGCCAACAAGCTCGACAAGATCGTCATCGACAGCCCGAACCCTCGCTTCGGCATCGTGACGACGGGCAAGAGCTATCTCGATGTGCGCCAAGCGCTCGAAGATCTCGGCATTGACGATGCTTTGGCCGCGCGCATCGGCTTGCGCGTCTACAAAGTCGCGATGCCGTGGCCGCTCGAGCGCGAAGGCGCGCGCGCCTTCGCCGAGGGCCTCGAAGAGGTGCTCGTCGTCGAGGAGAAGCGCGCCCTCATCGAAAACCAAATCAAAGAGCAGCTCTATAATTGGCGCGCCGACGTGCGCCCGCGCGTGATCGGCAAGTTCGACGAGAAGGGCGAATGGATCCTGCCCTCGTCCTACGAACTCAATCCGGCCCAAATCGCCAAGGTCATCGCCAAACGCCTGAAGCCGTTCTACTGGTCCGAGCGTATGGCAGCACGCGTGGCGCTGATCGAAGCCAAGGAAGCGGCCCCCGAAGGCCATAGCTTCAAGCGCATCCCCTATTTCTGCTCGGGCTGCCCGCACAACACGTCTACGAAAGTGCCCGAGGGCAGTCGTGCAGCTGCAGGGATCGGCTGCCATTTCATGGCGCTGTGGATGGACCGCGAGACCACGACGTTTACGCAGATGGGGGCCGAAGGCACGCCGTGGATCGGCCAAGCGCCGTTCACGACGACCAAACATATTTTCCAGAATCTCGGCGATGGGACTTACTACCATTCGGGCTCGCTCGCGATCCGGGCGGCGGTCGCGGCCAAAGCCAACATCACCTACAAGCTCTTGTTCAACGACGCCGTCGCGATGACCGGCGGCCAGCCGCATGACGGGCCGTTGACCGTGCCGCAGATCACCAAGCAGCTGCATGCCGAAGGCGTTGCGCGCATCGTGATCACGACTGACGACACGGAGAAATACGGGGCCGCGTCGTTTGCCCCCGGTGTCGAGATTCGCGATCGCGACGATCTCGATGAAGTACAGCGCGAATTGCGCGACACGAGCGGTGTGACGATCCTGATCCACGACCAGACCTGTGCGGCCGAGAAGCGCCGCCGGCGCAAGCGCGGGACCTATCCCGATCCCGCCAAGCGCATCTTCATCAACGATGCAGTGTGCGAAGGCTGCGGCGACTGCTCGGTCAAATCGAACTGCCTGTCGGTCGTCCCTGTCGAAACCGAATTCGGGCGCAAGCGCGCCATCGACCAATCGAGCTGCAACAAGGATTTTTCCTGCGCCAAGGGTTTCTGCCCGTCTTTCGTGAACGTGCTCGGCGGGCGCGTGCGCAAGGCCAAGAGCAAAGCCGCAAGCGGGGCGGCCGATCCGTTCGCGCTGCTGCCCGCCCCCGAACTGCCGTCGCTCGACAAGCCCTACGGCATTCTGGTCACGGGCATCGGGGGTACGGGCGTGGTCACGGTCGGCGCCTTGGTCGGCATGGCAGCCCATCTCGAAGGCAAGGGCGTGTCGATCCTCGACATGGCGGGCTTGGCGCAGAAAGGCGGCGCGGTCGTGAGCCACATCCGCATTGCGGGCTCGCCCGACGATCTGCACGCCGTGCGCATTGCCGCAGGCGAAGCCAATCTGCTGCTCGGTTGCGACGTGGTCGTGGCCGCCGGCGCCGAAACGCTCGACAAGATGCGCATCGGCATGAGCCGTGCCGTCATCAACAGCTACGAAGCACCCACAGGCGATTTCACGCGCAATCCCGATCTTGCGTTCCCGAACAAGGAAATGCAGGACACGATCGCGCATGCGTTGGGCCAGGGTGCGATGGACGTGGTGGACGCCACGAAACTCGCCACGGCGCTGATGGGCGATTCGATCGCGACGAACCCGTTCATGCTGGGCTTTGCCTGGCAGAAGGGCCTTGTCCCCGTCGGGCTCGAAGCGCTGATGCGCGCGATCGAACTCAACGAAGTCGCGATCGAAGCCAACAAGCGCGCCTTCCAATGGGGCCGTTTGGCGGCCGTGGACATCGCGCGCGTCAAAGAAGCCGCCGCCCCCACCATGCCGGTCGAAGCCAAAATCGCCACGACGCTCGAAGATATCGTGGCCGCCCGCGTGGCCCATCTCACGGGCTATCAGGATGCGAGCCTTGCCGAGCGCTACGCCGCGCGCGTTGCCGCGATCGACGCGGCCGAGCGCACCAAGACGCCGGGCCAGATCGGTTTGGCGCTCGCGGTCGCGCGCTACTACGCAAAGCTGCTCGCCTACAAAGACGAATACGAAGTGGCCCGCCTCTACAGCGACGGAAAATTCCGTGCGGCCTTGGCGCGCCAATTCGAAGGCGCTTACCGAATCGAATTCAATCTCGCCCCGCCGATGATCGCCGAGATCGACGCCAATACGGGCCACGCCAAGAAGCGCACCTTCGGCCCGTGGATGCTGTCGGCATTCGGCGTGCTCGCGAAGTTCAAGTTCCTACGCGGCACGTCGTTCGACATTTTCGGGCGCACGGAAGAGCGCCGCACGGAACGCCGCCTCATCGCCGACTACGAAAATCTACTCGACGAAATCGCTGCGAACCTCACGCCCGCCAACCATGCGGCGGCGGTGGGTCTCGCCTCGATCCCCGAAGAAATCCGCGGCTACGGCCACGTGAAACAAGCCCATTTTACCCGCGCCAAAGCGCACGAAGCGATGCTGCTGGCAAACTTCCGCAACCCCGCCGCAACGGCCCAGGCGGCGGAGTGAGCCTCGTCTACGGCGTCGATGGCTGTCGCGGCGGATGGGTCGCGGTCGGGGCCGAGGGGCGCACAAAGAGCGTGCGCTTCGTGCGCCGCTTCGAGGAACTATTCGACGCGAAGCCCGCTTTGATCGCAGTCGATATGCCGATGGGTTTTGCGGACGAAGCTTTGCCCGGCGGGCGCGATTGCGAGCGCGCCGCGCGTGCGGCTTTGCCGGGCAAAGGCTCGAGCGTGTTCTCGGCCCCGTGCCGTGCGGCCCTCGATGCAGCCGACTATCGCGCGGCCCTCGATGCCAATCGCAAGGCGCACGGGATCGGGCTTTCCAAACAATCTTTCAACCTGTTCCCGAAAATGCGCGAGCTCGATGCGGTGCTGCGCGGGCAGCCGCCGTGCCGTATCGTCGAAGCGCATCCGGAATTGGGATTTGCGCGGCTGGCAGGGGCACCCATCTTGGCGCCCAAGCGCTCCGCAGAGGGCCGTCAAGCGCGGCTTGAAGTACTCGCCAAAGCTGGTTTCGGCGTCGTCGAAAAATGGCTCGATCGCTTTCCGCGCGCGCAAGTCGCGGTCGACGATGTGATCGATGCGGCTTGTGTGTGCGTGGCCGCGTTGCGCGTCGCGGCCGGTAAGGGCGAGAGCTTCCCGCCCGTGCCGTCCAAAGACCGCTTTGGAATCGAAATGGCGGTCTGGCGCTAGCTCAGATTTCCAGCGCGGCGCGGTAGAGGTCGAGCAGCTCGTCCTGTTCCTTGCGGTCGGGCTCTTCCATTTTGCGCAGCTTGATGACCTGGCGCATGATCTTCGTGTCGAAGCCGTTGCCCTTGGCTTCGGCGTAGACTTCGCGGATATCGGTGGCGAGGTCGGTTTTCTCGGCTTCGAGTCGCTCGATCTTTTCGACGAACTGCTTGAGTTTCGCCGCTGCAATGCCGCCTACTTCGCCGCCGTCCGCCATCTGCTGTCTCCAATATGCAATGAAGCGCGCGAAGCTACCGATTCGCGCGGGTCCCCGCTAGGGACTTTTCTTCCCCAGCCTGTGGATAGCGTTAGTGCTTGTGTGTCTCGGCGAATTTGGCCTGTTTGGCGGCGTCCGCCGGGGCTTGGTGCTTGGCCTTCCATTCGTCGTACGGCATGCCGTAGACGATTTCGCGCGCTTGTGGGTCGGTGAGCGCCACGTCGCGCGTCTGGGCTTCGGCCAGATACCATTTGGACAGGCAGTTGCGGCAGAAACCGGCCAAATTCATAAGGTCGATATTCTGCACGTCGGTGCGTTCCTGCAGATGCTGCACAAGACGCCGAAACGCGGCGGCTTCAAGCTCGGTGCGGGTCTTGGGATCGAGATCGGCGGCCATGGCGTGTCTCCAGCGCGGGGGTGTGTGGCCGCAATATAGGGCGGTCGCGCCCTTACGACAAACCGGACGCGGTTTCGGCGATCAGCCCGTCCACCACGGCGACCAGCGCTTCGTGCCGGTCCGCACCGTCGGCCAATGCGAGCGCGTAAGCCTGGCGCTGGCGATGGGCGGAAGTACCGCGCGTGAGGATCGTGCGCGCGTTCGCGATTTCGGCCGTGCAGTCGAGCCTTGCGGCGTCGGGGGCGATAAGTTCGAAAAGTTCTTCGAGCAGGCCCGCAAAATCGACGATGCGGTCCTTGCCGAAATCGACGAGGCCCGCATCGAAGCCGTAGCGCTGCGCGCGCCAGCGATTTTCGCGCACCAGCATGTGCGGATAGATGCGCCAGCGCTGGTTCTGGCGTTTGAGGCGCCACAGCATCGACAACAGGCACTGGTAGAGAGCGGCAATCGCGACCGCGTCGTCGAGATAGGGGCACATGTCGGTGATGCGCATCTCGAGCGTGGGAAAGCGCGCGGAGAGACGCACATCCCACCAGAGTTTCGAGGCATCGTCGATGAGGCCGGCCGCCACCAGCCTTTCGAGCTGGCGGCGATATTCGCCGTAGCTTTCGAAATGGTCGGGCAGGCCCGTGCGCGGCAGTTCGTTGAAGATCGCAACGCGGTAGCTTGCGAGGCCCGTATCCTCGCCGCGCCAGAACGGCGACGACGTGGACAGCGCCAGCAGATGCGGCAGGAAATAGCCGATCTGGTTCATGAGATCGACGCGCAGCTCGTCGTCGTCGATGCCGACATGCACATGCAGCCCGCAAATCACGAGGCGACGACCGACACCCTGCAGATCGCGCTCGAGGGCGCGATAGCGATCCTTGTCGGTCGCCTCGACGCCGCGCCATTCGGCGAATGGATGCGTCGAAGCCGCGATGGGGGCAAGCCCTGCCTCGCCCGTGACGGCGACGATCGCGCGCCGCAGTTTCACGAGTTCGGCGCGCAACTGGCCGGCCGTGCGGCACACGCCGGTCTGCACTTCAAGCTGGGCGCGCAGAAATTCGGGACTGACTTGGCCTGCCTGGCCTTGGGCTGCAAGGGCGGCTTCGCAGCGCGCCACAAGGTCGGCAGGCGGATCGCGCGCAAGATCGCGCGTGCGCTTGTCGACCAGCAGGTACTCTTCCTCGAGGCCCAGCGTGAAAGCGGGCTCGCTCACGCATAGACCTCGACGCGGCGCAGCTCTTTGCGCGCCAGCAGGGGCTCGAGCGCGTCGCCGAAGATCGCGGCCCATTTGGCGGTACCCGCCTGCGTGTCGATGAGGTCCTGGCGGATCTCGATCAGCGCGTGCGGATAGCCGGTTTCTTCGCAATGTTCGCGCATCGTGAAGCCGTGGCCGTCGCGCGCATCGTAGGGCTGGTTGTCGCCGACTTCGATGTCGCCGCGGCTACGCAACGCCGCCATCAGGGGGACGGGCAAGCGCGGGTCCGAGCGCCACAGCACGCCAATATGCCAGGGCCGCGCAAAGCCCTTGAACACCGGCGTGCAGGAATGCATCGACACGACGACCGGCACGTGGCCGCTCGCGCGCATATTCGCAAGCACGCTGCGGATCGCGTCGTGGTAGGGCGCGTGCAATTCGGCCACGCGGCGCGCGCGGGCGGCCGGCGTTAAATCCTGGTTGGCCGGAATATCCGTGCCGTCCGCGACCGCCGGGCACAGGCCCGGATCGTCGGTGCGGCGGTTGCAGTCGAGCACCAGGCGCGAATAGCGGCTCTCGATCAAAGCGCAGCCGAAGCGCTTGGCCAAATGCTGGGCGACGGCCAGAGCGCCGATGTCCCACGCAATATGGCGATCCCAGTCGGCGCGCGGCACCCCCATGTCGCCAAGGGCCCGCGGCACGTCGCGCCCGGCATGGTCGCACAGCAGAACCAACGGCGTCGGCCGCTCGGCCGGGCGCGCGAAAAAAACGGGAAGCTCGTCGGCTTCGAGAAGCGGCAACAGATTCATGATTCGCGGCCGAGTATAGCGTCCAACCGCGCGCACCTGCTAGGCTCGGTCGCAGATATGACCGACCCGCGCCGCCTTCTCTTGTCGTTGTTCGAAGCCGCCATCGCGGCGGCCCAACCGGCGTTGCGCATTCCGGCCTTTCTGCCGCCGCCGCCCAAGGGTCGCCTTGTGGTGGTGGGGGCGGGCAAAGCGTCGGCCGCGATGGCGCGCGCGGTCGAAGACAATTGGCAAGGCAAGCTCGAGGGGCTCGTCGTCACGCGCTACGGCCATGGCGTCGCGTGCAAGCGCATCGAGATCGTCGAGGCCGCGCACCCGGTACCCGATGCGGCCGGCATGGCGGCGGCGGCGCGCATGATGGACCTTGTGCGCGGTCTCGGGCGCGAAGATTTGGTGCTCGCGTTGATGTCCGGCGGCGGCTCGGCCGTGCTCAGCAATCCGGCCCCGCCGATCGCGCTCGAGATGTTCCGCGCGCTGACGTCGGCGCTGCTCAAATCGGGGGCCAACATCGTCGAGATCAACACGGTGCGCAAACACCTGTCGACGATTTCGGGCGGCCGGCTTGCCGCCGCGGCCGCGCCTGCGCGCGTGCTCACGCTGGGTATTTCGGACGTGCCCGGCGACGATCCTTCGACGATCGGCTCAGGCCCCACTGTGCCCGACCCGACGACGCTTGGCGATGCGCGCGCCGTCCTTGCGAAATACGGCATCGTGCCGGCACCCGAAATCGCCGCACGCCTCAACGATCCCGCAGCCGAAACGCCCAAGGCGCTGCCGCATGCGGCCTATCGCATGATTGCGGCACCCATCCAGTCGCTCGACCGTGCGGCCGAGATCGCGCGCGCGGCAGGCTTTGCCGTGCATTCGCTCGGCCCCGATCTCGAAGGCGAAGCGCGCGACGTGGCGGCAGCACACGCCGACCTCGTGCGCCGCATCAAAGGGGGCCACGGGCCTGTCGCGGCCCCGTGCGTGCTGCTGTCGGGCGGCGAGACGACGGTTACCGTGCGCGGGCAGGGGCGCGGCGGGCGCAATGCGGAGTTCGCCCTCGGCTTGGCCGTGGCGCTCGATGGGCTTGCCGACGTGTGGGCGCTTGCGGGCGATACCGACGGCATCGACGGCACCGAAGCAAACGCCGGCGCCATCGTCGCCCCCGACACGCTCGTCCGCGCGGCGGTACTCGGTTTGTCGGCATCCGAGCGCCTTGCCGACAATGACGGCTACGGATTTTTCGTTAAACTTGACGATCTCGTGACGACCGGTCCCACCCATACCAACGTCAACGATTTTCGCGCTATAGTGATTCGATAAACGCGGTCGCAAAGGGCCGCCCGACACGGAGCGAACCGCCGCATGCGCCGCATCTGCGCCACCAAAATCGTCGCCACGCTTGGGCCTGCCACAAGCGACAGTGCGACGATCGAAGCCTTGTTCAAAGCCGGTGCCGATGTTTTCCGGCTCAATTTCAGCCACGGCGCGCACGAGGACCACAAAAAGCGCTACGACCAGCTGCGCGCGCTCGAAGCCAAAACCGGCCGCCCGATCGCGATCCTTGCCGACCTGCAAGGGCCCAAGCTGCGCGTCGGCACGTTCAAGGCAGGCTCGGCGAAACTAACGGCGGGGGCGACGTTCCGCTTCGACATGGACGCCACGCCCGGCGACGAGACGCGTGCCCCCTTGCGCCATCCCGAGATTTTCGCAGCCCTCAGCCCTGGCCAGCATTTGCTCGTCGATGACGGAAAGCTGCGCCTCGAAGCGCTCGAAACCTCGCCGACGCACGCACTTTGCAAGGTGCTGGTCGGCGGCACCATCTCCGACCGCAAGGGCGTCAACGTGCCGGGCACGGTGCTGCCGATTTCCGCCCTTACCGAAAAAGACCGGCGCGATCTCGATTTCGCGCTCGAGATGGGCGTGGATTGGATCGCACTTTCGTTCGTGCAGCGGCCCGACGACATGGCGGAAGCCAAAAAGCTCGTGCAAGGCCGGGCCGGCGTGTGCGCCAAGCTCGAAAAACCCTCGGCCATCGAACGGCTCGAGGAGATCGTCGAATTGGCCGATGCGGTGATGGTGGCGCGCGGCGATCTCGGCGTCGAAATGCCGCCCGAAGACGTGCCGGCCTTGCAGAAGCGCATCGTGCGCACCGCGCGCCGGCTCGGCCGCCCGGTCATCGTCGCAACGCAGATGCTCGAATCGATGATCGAAGCGCCCACACCGACGCGCGCCGAAGCCTCCGACGTCGCGACGGCCGTCTATGACGGGGCCGACGCCGTGATGCTGTCGGCCGAAACTGCGTCGGGCAAACATCCTGTCGAGGCGGTGTCGATGATGGAGCGCATCATCGGCCGCGTCGAACGCGATCCCTTGTATCGCCCGATCATGGATGCCGACCATTCGGCACCCGAGGCGACTGCGTCGGACGCGATCACGGCGGCGGCAGCGCAAGTCGCGCGCACGATCAAGGCGGCGGCGATCGTGACCTTCACCACGTCGGGTTCGACGGCTTTGCGCGCCGCACGCGAGCGGCCGGAAGCGCCGATCCTGTGCCTGACGCAGAATCGGCGCACGGCACGCCGCCTCGTGCTGTGCTGGGGAACGCACACGCACGTGTCGGACGAGTTTGCCTCGTTCACGAAAATGGTCGAAAAGGCCTGCGAGGTCGCCAAGGCCGAAGGCTTCGCCGATCCCGGCGACACGATCGCGATCACCGCCGGCGTGCCATTCGGCACGCCGGGGGCAACCAACATTCTGCGTATCGCCTGGATCAGCTGAGCCCGAAAGCTCAGGCGAGCTGGGCGCGCAGCATCCAGGCGGTTTTGCCGTGTTCGGTCATGCGTTCGACCATGAGATCGCCCGACTCCGCGTCGCCGACGCGCTCGACGATGTCTTTGGTCTCGCGCGCGAGCTTGGCCAAGGTCTCGTGGTCGGCCAACAGTTCGGCGATCATCTTCTCGGCCTTCGGCGTGCCTGTCTGCTCTTCGACCGCCGACAGTTTCTTGAACTGCGTCAAGCTGCCGGGGGCGGCAAACCCGAGGGCGCGGATGCGTTCGGCGATTTCGTCGATCGCGTCGCCCAAGGCTTCGTACTGCGAACCGAATTGCGCATGCAGGAGTGCGAAGAACGGCCCTTCGACGTTCCAGTGGAAGCTCTGCGTTTTCACGTAGAGCATGTAGCTGCTCGCCAGCACGCGGCCGAGGGCTTCGGCAGCGGTCTTGCGCGCGTTTTCTTTGAGGCCGATATCGACTTTCATGGGTCTTCTCCTTCGATTTGGAGATTAGAATAATTCTAAAATACTGTCAAGAAGCTCTAAACCATTGCGATTTCGACTTTGCCCAGCACGCCAAAATCGGCCGTGTAAGTGCCTGTTTTGGACGCCAGATACGGCACGATACACGAACCCGTCGTCACGATCGCGCCTTTGCGCAAGGCGTTCCACGAGGGCGGATTGTTCGCCATCAGCACGAGGGCTGCAAACGGATCGCCGAGAATTTCGGCCCCGCTACCCTTCGCCACTTCCGTACCGTCGAGGGCGAGCGTCATCGTGTGTTTGCCGAGATCGAGCTTTTTCCAATCGGCAAATCCGGGCCCGTAAGTGAAGCCGCCGCTTGCCATGCAATCGGCCAACCCGCCGATCGGCGAGGATACGGCAAGCCGCGTGTCGAAAATCTCGATCGCGGGATGCAAGGCGGCGACGGCGGCCGCGACCTCGTCGCGCGAATAGGGCTGCTCGCGCTTCGGCAAATCCATCCCAAGCGAAAACGCGAATTCGCATTCGAGCTTGGGAACGAGGAAATCGGCAAGCCGCCAGCGCACGGGGCTTGGCCCGAACCACGGCGCCAGCAACGCGCCCGTGGTGACGCTGGGAATCTTTGATTTTTCCTGTTGCGCGGCCGTGAGATTGCCGACCTTCCAGCCCGGCACGGCGCCGCCGGAAAGCTCGGCCAGGGCCGCTTGCACCGTATAGGCGTCGGCCGGCGTTTGCGGGCCGGTCGTCGGCCAATCGATCTTGCGGGCGGCCTTGCGGGCCTCAAACAAAGCGGCGGCGCAGGCTTTTGCGTCGAATGCGGCGGTCATTTCGGCTCCTCAATCATGCGAACGAAGCCGCCGCGCTTCACTTCGATGCGGCGGTCGAACAAGGTTGCGACCTGCTTGCGGTGCGACACGCAGATCAGGGTCTTTTCCGGGAAATCGGCGAGCAGGCGGCCGAGCATGAACATCTCGGTGTCTTCGTCGAGCGAAGCCAAGGTTTCGTCGAGGATCAGGCACGGCGAATCGGTGAGCAATGCGCGCGCAAACGCCAAGCGCTGCTGCTCGCCGCCCGAAAACGGCTCGCCCTTGTCGCCGACGGAGGCTTTGCGCCGCTCGGGCTCGGCTTCGATGCGCTTGTCCATGCGCACGCGCTCAAGCGTCTGCTGCCAAAGGTCTTCCGACAGGTGGCGGAAGATGGCCACGTTGTCTTCGACGTCGCCCGCCACGAACGCGGTCGCAGCACGCGCGAAGAAGAACAGCCGCTTGCGGTCGGTGAGGCTCAGCGACGTCACGTCGCGCCCGTCGACGGTGACGCGGCCCGACGACGGTCGGTGCATGCCGAGCAGCATGAAGATCAGCGTGGTTTTGCCCGCCCCTGAGTCGCCGAACAGACCGATCTTGTCGCCCGCCCGGATCGAAAACGAAAAAGGATGCAGCAGTGTTTCGCCGCGCTCGGACACGAGCCCGACTTCTTCGAAGCGGATCTCGCCGAACGAGGCGGCCGGGCGCTGCGCCTTGTCGGCGAGGACGGCGTCGAGCCCGTCGGTCGAGGCCGAGATGCGCTTCAAAGCCAGCCGCGCGTCGTTGATCATCGGCCAAGCTTCGCCGATGCGGCTCAGATTCGGGAAGATCAGCATCGTGTAGTAGGCGAAGATCAGGAACTTGCCGATGGGCGGCGGCCCGCCTTCCGACGTCACGAACAGCAGCACCAAGCACACGGCCGCCGACATGCCGATCACGAACTCAACGAGCCCGTGATAGAGCGCATGGCGGCGCCACAGCAGCAGATTGATGCGCATCAAGCGCCGCGCGCCCGACAGAAGCCGCACGAGATAGATGGCCCCGAGGCCGGTGAAGCGCAGATCGAGATTCTTCTGGTAGAGGGCGGCGAGATAGCCGAGATAGCCCTGGTCGAGGCCCATTTTGGTCAGATAGCGCTGCTTGCGCCAATTGGCGTAGATCGCAATGCCGCCCGCCAGCAACGCGATCTCGACGACCAAGATGTAAAAGAGCCAGCTCTCCACGAAAAAGATCACGACGAGCATCAGCGAAATCTGCAGCACGGCCACGCCGGCATGCACGAGCGCTTCGCGCAGCAGGCGCTGCACGGCTTCGAGATCGCCCGCAGCGGCGGCCAGCACGCCGCCGGCCCCCAACTTCGACAGGCGCGCATAGGGGCCGCGCAGCAGGTTGAGCGCTATCGAGCCGCGGATCGAGCGGATGATGCGCTCGGACAGGGCCGAGGTGCGATACTCGGACAAAAGGAAAAAGCAAAAGACGAGGACTTCGATCGCGAAGATCACAATGACGTAGAACCAGATGCGGTTGCCGTCGCCGACAAGGGCGGCCTCGATGGCGCCCCACCAGCTTTGCGGCTTGGCACCGTCGATCAGCGCGTTGATCGGCAAGGGCCGCGCCACGATGGCGACGGACTGCACGCAGGCGATCAGAAAAATCAGAAAGAGAGCGAACCGCCAGCGCGGATCGTGCTTCTTCAGCAGCGTGTCGATTTCACGAATGAACATGCGGCGTGCCTTGCGCGAACGGCTGCAGCAGGCCGACGATGGCGGCATGCGACGGGGCGGCGAGCCCGTGCGCGTTTGCCATGCGCACGACCGCCCCCGACAGCCACGGCAGCTCGAGTTTCGCGCCACGTTCGAGGTCGTGCAGCATCGAGGCCTTCATGCCGTCCGGCAAGGCGGCTGCTTGCGCCACGGTTTTTTCGACTTGGTCGGGTGCCAAGTCGATCTTCTCGGCGCGCGCCACGGTGACCGCTTCGCGCACCAAGGTTTCGTAGAGACCGCGTGCGGCCGCATCGCGCCACAACACGCCCTTGGCGAGCCTTGAGGCCGCCGTGATCGCAGAGAAGGCCGAGAGGAAGACGAACTTCTCCCAGATCGCGCGCGCAATGTCGGGGCTCAGCACGGCGTCGATGCCGGCAGCCTTTGCGGCCGCAACGAAGGCGGCGGCTTTCTCGTGCTGCGGATTGCCGAAGGCGCCGATCGTGAGACGCGCGAGCGTGCCGGTATGGCGAATGGTGCCGGGCCCAGCGATCGTCGTTGCGATATGCGCAACGCCGCCGAGGACCTGCGCCGACCCGAAGGCCGCCGCCAGCATCTTCGGTGAATCGATGCCGTTTTGCAGCGATACCACGTGCGTCGTCGGCCCCATCAAGGGGCGGATATGCTCGATGGTGCTTTCGACGTCCCACAATTTGACGGCCAGCAGCACGAGATCGACCGGGCCGATGGCGGCGGGATCGGCCTCGGCGCGGATTTTCTGGCGCAGATTGCCGAGTGCGGATTCGACCGCCAGGCCCTGGCCGCGAATGGCCGCAAGATGCGGCCCGCGCGCGATCAGCGCTACGTCGGCACCGGCGGCGGCAAGGCGCGCACCAAAATAGCCGCCAACCCCGCCGGCCCCGACGAATACGATTTTCACGCGTTATCTCTCCCCCGCCCGAACGGCGCTTACGTCAGTGCCGCACAGGCCTTCTGGATGCGCGTGCAGGCCTCGCGCAGCACTTCGGACGACGTGGCGTAGGAGATGCGGAAATAGGGCGCCAATCCGAAGGCCGAGCCTTGCACGACCGCAACGCCCACGCTCTCCAACAGATACGTCACGAAATCCGTGTCGGTCTGGATGGTTTTGCCCTCGGGCGTCTTCTTGCCGATCGTGCCCGCACAGGACGGAAACACGTAGAACGCGCCGTCCGGCATCGGACAGCGCAGGCCCTTGGCCTCGTTCAGCATCTTCACAACCATGTTGCGCCGCTCGACGAACGCCTTGTTGTGCTCGGCGATGAAGCCGTTGGGGCCGTTCAGCGCTTCGACAGCGGCGGCCTGGCTCACCGAACTCGGGTTCGAGGTCGATTGCGACTGGATCGCCTGCATGGCCTTGATGAGGGCGGCGGGACCGCCCGCATAGCCGATGCGCCAGCCGGTCATGCAATAGGCTTTCGACACGCCGTTGACGGTCAAAGTGCGGTCGTAGAGCTTCGGCTCGACCTGCGCGATCGTGGCGAATTTGAAATCGTCGTAGAGCAGATGTTCGTACATGTCGTCGGTCATGATCCAGACATGCGGATGGCGCAGCAGCACGTCGGCAAGCGCCTTGAGGTCGGCGGCCGAGTAGGCAGCCCCGGTCGGGTTCGAAGGCGAGTTCAAAATCACCCATTTTGTCTTGGGCGTGATCGCCGCTTCGAGCGCTTCTGGGGTCAGCTTGAAATTCTGGTTCTCCGAGCACGCGACTTCGACTGGCATGCCCTCGGCGAGGATCACCATGTCGGGGTAGCTCACCCAATAGGGCGCGGGCACGATGACTTCGTCGCCGGGGTTCAGCGTCGCCATCAGCGCGTTGTAGAGCACCTGCTTGCCGCCCGTGCCGACCGTAATCTGGTTGGCGGCGTATTTGAGGCCGTTTTCGCGCTCGAACTTCGCGATGATCGCCTTTTTGAGCGCGGGCGTGCCGTCGACGGCCGTATACTTCGTGTCGCCCGCATCGATGGCGCGCTTGGCGGCGTCTTTGATGTTCTGCGGCGTGTCGAAATCGGGCTCGCCCGCACCCAGGCCGATCACGTCCTTGCCGGCGGCTTTGAGTTCGGCCGCCTTCATCGATACGGCAATGGTGGGCGACGGCTTCACGCGCTGGAGACGGTCGGCGACGATCGACATAGGGGCTTCCTTGGGGTGCGATGGGACGGAAAAAAGACAGTGGAAATTAGACCCCTCAAGCGGTGCTGGCAATCGGCTTGACCTTCCTGCGGGGCAGGGTGGCTAAAACATTGTCCGCGCACAATCGCGTGTCTTTTCGAAGGAGACCCAAACGCAATGATTCGCAGAAGCACATTTGTCGCCCTCGTGGCGGCACTTCTCGTCGGCGGCCCCGCAGTGGCTCAGCACGCAGGCCACCGCGGCGGCTCGGCCAACGATTCGCCCGCAACGCGCGCCTACCGTGCCGCGAACGACAAAATGCACAAGGACATGGACATCCGCTACAGCGGCAATGCCGACAAAGATTTTGTGGCCGGCATGATTGCGCACCACGAGGGTGCCGTCGCAATGGCGCGCATCGTGATCCAGCACGGATCCGATCCCGAGATCCGCACGCTGGCCGAGGGCATCATCCGCGACCAGGAGCGGGAGATCGCCCAAATGCGCGCGTGGCAAGCGCGAAACCGCTAAGCTCGTCCCTCGCTTCGATTCGCCCATAGCGAAAGGCGGGGGGAAAGAGACATGCGCGCTGCGATCTATTCGTCGTTCGGGCCGGCGGCCGAAGTGCTGTCGCTGGCCGTCTTGCCAGATCCCATTCCGGGGCCGGGCGAGGTGCGGGTGAAGCTTGCCGCCTCGGGCGTGAACCCGTCCGACGTCAAAGCGCGCGCGGTCGCGTCGCGCAACGCCGTCTATCCGCGCGTGATCCCGCATTCGGACGGGGCCGGCATCATCGATGCGGTGGGGCCGAACGTGGATCCGGCGCGCATCGGTGCACGCGTGTGGGTGTTCAATGCGCAATGGCAGCGCGCCGACGGCACGGCCGCCGACTATGTCTGCGTGCCGGCCGAACTTGCCCCGGCTTTGCCGAGCAATGCGGATTTCGACACCGGGGCCTGTCTCGGCATCCCGGCTTTGACCGCGTGGCGCGCCGTCACGATGAATGGCGGCGTCTCGCAGCGCCGCGTGCTGGTGACGGGCGGGGCGGGTGCTGTCGGCCATGCCGCCATCCAAATGGCGAAATACGAAGGGGCGATTGTCTACGCGACCGTCTCCTCGCCCGAAAAAGCCGCGATCGCCAAGGAGGCGGGGGCGGACGCAACCATCGACTATCGCCGCGAAGACGTGGCCGCACGGGTGCGCGAGCTCACCGGCGGCGAAGGTGTCGACCGCGTGATCGACATGGATATTGCGGCCAATGCGGCCGCGACGGTCGCGTCGCTGAAGCCCGGCGGGCTTGCCGCGATCTACGGCTCGGGCAAGCCGGAGTTCCAGCTGCCCTTCATGCCGTCGATCGCCAAGAACCTGACCTTCGCATGTTTTATCATGTACGAATTGTCGCCGCCCCAGCGCCGCGACGGCTGCGCCTACGTGAATTCGCGCGTCGCCATGGGCCATCTAAAAACGCGCATCGCCAAACGTTTCGCGCTTGCCGACATCGCGCGCGCGCACGAAGCCGTCGAAATCGGCCAGACGGTCGGCAATGTGGTGGTGACGTTCGCCTGAGTGCGCGCGCCATTCGCGCGCGTTGACGGGGGTTGGCAACGCGCTAGAGTGCGCGCGTCATGGCTCTTCCCAAAATTTCCGCTCCCTTGCCCGATGCGCTGCAGAATCCGGCCCCGCCGCTGGCGGTCGATCCGGATGCGCATCCGCCCGAGCGGCTGGCGGTCGTCTCGGACTATGTGCCGGCCGGCGACCAGCCGGCGGCGATCGCGGAGATCACCCAAGGTCTGCAGCGCGGCGAGAAGGACCAGGTGCTGCTCGGCGTCACGGGCTCAGGCAAGACCTTCACGATGGCGCATGTGATCCAGAATCTGCAGCGCCCCGCACTCGTGCTCGCGCCGAACAAGACGCTCGCCGCGCAGCTCTACGGCGAGATGAAGTCGTTCTTCCCCAACAACGCGGTCGAATATTTCGTCAGCTATTACGATTACTACCAGCCCGAAGCCTACGTGCCGCGCTCGGACACCTATATCGAGAAGGAAAGCTCGATCAACGAGCAGATCGACCGCATGCGCCATTCGGCGACGCGTGCCCTGCTCGAGCGCCAGGACACGATCATCGTGGCGTCGGTCAGCTGCATCTACGGCATCGGCTCGGTCGAGACCTATTCCTCGATGACGCTGACGCTGAAGACCGGCCAGCGCATGGACCGCAACGCGCTGCTGCGCGAGCTCGTGAAGCTGCACTACAAGCGCAACGAAGCCGCCTTCCAGCGCGGCACGTTCCGCGCGCGCGGCGACGCGGTCGAAATTTTCCCGGCGCACTGTGAGGACCGCGCGTGGCGCGTGTCGCTGTTCGGCGACGAGATCGAGGCGATCTTCGAATTCGATCCGCTGACGGGCGAGAAGAAGGCGACCCTCGCCACGGCCAAGCTTTACGCCAATTCGCACTATGTGACGCCGCAGCCCACGCTCGAACAGGCGATCTCGCAGATCAAAACCGATCTCAAGCTGCGCCTGGCCGAGCTCAACGCCGGCGGCAAATTGCTCGAAGCCCAGCGCCTCGAGCAGCGCACGACGTTCGACATCGAGATGATGGCGGCCACAGGCTCGTGCGCCGGTATCGAAAACTATTCGCGCTATCTCACGGGCCGCCCGCCTGGGGCGGCGCCGCCGACTCTGTTCGAATATCTGCCCAAAAACGCGGTGCTGATCTGCGACGAAAGCCACGTGATGGTGCCGCAGATCGGCGGTATGTACAAAGGCGACTACATGCGCAAGTCGACCTTGGCAGAATACGGCTTCCGCCTGCCGTCCTGCATCGACAACCGCCCGCTCAAATTCGAAGAATGGGACGCGATGCGCCCGCAGACCGTGTTCGTCTCGGCAACCCCCGGCAATTGGGAGCTCGAGCGCACCAAGGGCGTGTTCGTCGAACAGGTGATCCGGCCGACGGGCCTCGTCGATCCGCCGGTCGAAATCCGCCCGACCGAGCGCCAGGTCGACGATCTCTTGGGCGAACTTAAAGCCGTCGCGAAGAAGGGCCAGCGGGCCCTCGTGACGACGCTGACCAAGCGCATGGCCGAGGACCTCACCGAATATCTGCACGAAAACGGCGTGCGCGTGCGCTACATGCACTCGGACGTCGAGACGCTTGAGCGCATCGAGATCATCCGCGATCTGCGGCTCGGCGCGTTCGACGCGCTGATCGGCATCAATCTGCTGCGCGAAGGGCTCGACATTCCCGAATGCGCGCTCGTGGCGATTCTCGATGCCGACAAGGAAGGCTATCTGCGCTCGCGCACGTCCCTTATTCAAACGATCGGCCGGGCTGCGCGCAACGTCGACGGGCGCGTGATCCTCTATGCCGACAAGCGGACCGATTCGATGGAAGCGGCCTTGGCCGAAACCGACCGGCGGCGCACCAAGCAGGTCGCCTACAACCTCGAACACGGCATCACGCCCGAGACGATCCGCAAGCAGATCGGCGATATTCTGGGCAGCGTGTACGAGCGCGACCGCGTGACTGTCGGCACCGGCGACGAGGGGACCCAACATCTCGTCGGCCACAATCTGCGCAGCCACATCACGGGCCTCGAGACGCGCATGCGCGAGGCGGCGGCCAATCTCGAATTCGAAGAAGCAGCCCGCCTGCGCGACGAAATCAAACGGCTCGAATCGATCGAACTCGAAATGCCGGGCGGCGTGGGCGAGGGCGCGCAAGCCGGCTACCAATCGGGCCCCGACCGGCCGCGCCCGCGCTCGACCGGCGGTGCGGTCAATTCGCGCAAAGGGCGCGCGCGCCGTCCCCCGCCGGGCGGTGCGCGCAAGTGAACGCGTTCTGGCTGCCGCTTTTCCTGACGCTGTGTGTGCAAATTTTGGTGAGTGGGGCCAGCCTCACGGTTGCCGTCCTTGTGCCGTTGGTCGGTCCCGATCTCGGCATGCCGACGGCGGGCGTGGGCTACTACGTGGCCGCCCTCTACGCTGTTGCGGCGGTAGCGGGCTTGGCCAGCGGCGGCCTCATCCAGCGTTTGGGCGCCCTCGGCACGATGCAGGTGACGTTGTGCAGCGGTGCCGCCGGCCAGTTGCTGCTGGCGATCGGCACGCCGTGGAGCGTGGCCCTTGCGGCCGTCGCGTGCGGCATCAGCTTGGGGCCGACGACGCCGGCCTCGTCGGCGATTCTCGTGGGCAACACGCAGACCGCCAACCGCAACCTCGTGTTTTCGCTGAAGCAGACGGGTGTGCCCGGCGGCTTCATGCTGGCGGCATTGAGCATGCCGCCGCTCGCCCTGGCCTTGGGCTGGCGCGGGGCGGCCGTGGTTGCGGCATGCGTGCTGTTCGCGGCAGCGCTTGCGCTGACGCCGTGGCGAGAGCAATTCGCGAGCGGCCGCACGATATCGCGGCCAACCTTTTCGCTGCGCAGCCAGTTCGTCGAACCTTTGCAGCGACTGTGGGCCGTCAAAGAGCTGCGGCGCTTGGGTCTCGCGTCGGCGGCGTTTTCGGGGTTGCAGGGCTCGCTTGCAGGCTTTCTCGTGGCGTTTCTCGTGCACGACACCGCCCTCGACCTCGTCGCGGCGGCAGGCGTGCTTGCGGCGGCTCAAGCTGCGGGCGTTGTCTGCCGCGTCGTGTGGGGGTTGGTTGCCGACAAAAGCGGCCGGCCCGACCGCGTGCTCGGGATGCTGGGGCTCGCGATGGCGGCCCTCGGCGCATTTGTGGGCATGGCCGCGCCGACCCTGAGCTATCCCGTGTTGCTGCTCGCCTGCATGTTGTTCGGCGCCACCGCAATGTCGTGGAACGGCGTCTATTTGGGCGAGGTCGCGCGCATCGCTCCGGCCGACCGCGTGGGCGAAGCCACGGGTGCCATCGGCCTCTTCACCTTCGGCGGTGTCGCAATCGTGCCGAGCTTTTTCGCGTCCATCGTGCTGCTCAGCGACTCCTACGCGCTCGCCTATGTGATCGCTGCTCTCGCCCCGGCGGTCTTCGGCACGGCGCTGTTGCGTGCGGCGCGCACGAAGGGTATCGGAGCGTCATGACCCTGCCCCCCAATCTGCCGCGCACCGCCCTCGTCACGGGGGCTGCCAAACGCATCGGCCGCGCCATCGCTCGCGATCTCGCGCGCCAGGGTTTTGCCGTCGGCATCCACTACGCGCAGTCGCACGACGACGCACAGGCGCTGGTCGCCGAGATTGCCGCCGACGGCGGTCGCGCTTTTGCGTTCAAAGCCGATCTCGCAAGCGAAGCGCAGGTGCAGCAGCTGGCAGCCGAAGCGCATGCCGCCCTCGGGCCCATCGGCGTGCTCGTCAACAACGCCTCGACCTTCGAGCGCGACGAAATCGACGACGCGACGCGCGCCAGCTGGGACATGCATATGGAGGCCAATCTGCGCGCGCCCTTCGTGCTGATCCAGGAAATGGCGCGCCATCTGCCGGCGGATGCCGAAGGGGTCGCGGTCAATCTGATCGACCAGCGTGTGTGGAATCTCACGCCGCATTTCACGACCTACACATTGTCGAAAGCGGGCCTGTGGACGCTGACGCAGACGCTCGCACTCGCACTTGCCCCGCGCATCCGCGTCAACGCGATCGGTCCGGGGCCCACGCTTGCGAATATCCGCCAAGACCCCGCGCAGTTCGCGCGCCAAGTGGCGAGCGTGCCGCTGCGCCGCGCGCCCGCGCTCGACGAGGTGTGCGCCGCCGTGCGCTTCCTCGTCGCCGCGCGCTCGGTCACGGGCCAGATGATCGCACTCGACGGCGGCCAGCATCTCAATTGGGGTGCGCCCGGCACCCATCAGCCCGACGAATGAACGCGACCGATTGCCGTGTCGTGCTGATCCGCGATCTGGTGCTACAAGCGCGCATCGGCATTTTTGCGCACGAGCAGGGGGCGGCCCAGCGCGTACGCTTCAACATCGAACTCGGCGTGCCCGACCGGCCGCCGCAGCGCGATTCGATCCGCGAGGTCGTGCGCTACGACCATGCGATCGATCGGATTCGCCAAATCGTCGATGCCGGGCACGTCAATCTCGTCGAAACGCTGGCAGAACGCGTGGCCGCACAATGCCTTGCGATCGCCGAGGTGCTGTGGGTGCGCGTGCGCGTCGAGAAGCTCGACATCGCCCCCGACGCGGCGTCGGTCGGCATCGAAATATTCCGAAAAGGCGCTTGACGCGGTCGGTGCGCATACAGGAATTGCGCTTCGCAACTTGTGCACACCGTCCGGACCCAGCCACAAAAATGGCGGAATTCAGCGATTTCTGACGGAAATATGAAGCATCGAAGGCGATTGTTAACCTCTATATCCATGCAAATCAGCGACTTAACAAAAACGTCTAAAAACTAGGCAAGACGACATAAATTGCCGTTTTTGCTCGGTTCGAGGGGCCTTGAAGGCGGTTTTGCACAAGTTTATCCACAGACTTGGTGGATAGAAGAATCCAGCCGAATCGGCATTGCCTGCCCCACGTGCAGGCGCGTGTCCCAAGCGCCACAGCACGCATCCTCTTGCCCGCCGCAGCCGGACTCGCTAACGCAAAGCAGCCATGGAAAATCCGTCCGACGACGACGCTCTGCAGTTCGAACCGCCGCCGATCGCCGCCGAAGGGGCGGGGGTGTTGCGCGCGGCGTTGGCGACGCTGCCGCTGAGCCCCGGCGTCTATCGCATGCTCGATGCCAAGGGCGACGCGCTCTATGTCGGCAAGGCGCGTGCGCTTCGCAAACGCGTCGCGCAGTATCTGCAGTTCGAGCGCATGCCCAATCGGCTGCTGCGCATGGTCGCCGAAACGCGGCGCCTCGAGATCGTCACCACGCATACCGAAGCCGAAGCGCTGCTGCTCGAGAGCAATCTCATCAAGCGGTTGATGCCGCGCTACAACGTGCTGCTGCGCGACGACAAATCCTTTCCGTACATCGCACTTTTCGAAGACCACGATTTCGTGCAGGTCGCAAAACATCGCGGCAGCCGCGAGCGCAAAGGCCGCTATTTCGGGCCCTTCGCGTCGGCCGGGGCGGTCAACCAGACGCTCACCGCCATGCAGCGCGCGTTCCTGCTGCGCTCGTGCACGGACGCGATCTTCAGCCAGCGCACGCGGCCGTGCCTGCTCTACCAGATCAAGCGCTGTTCGGCCCCGTGCGTGGGGCGCATTTCGGCGGCCGACTATCGCGGTCTCGTCGACGAGGCGATCGATTTTCTCGAAGGCCGCTCGCGCGATGCGCAAAGCGAACTCGTCGCCAAAATGCAGACAGCCGCCGACACGATGGATTTCGAAACGGCCGCGATGTATCGCGACCGCATCCGAGCACTTACGGCCGTGCAAGCGCGCCAGGACATCAATTTCGAAGATCTCGGCGATTGCGACGTGGTTGCGATCCATGCCGAAGGCGGGCAGAGCTGCATCCAAGTGTTCTTCTTCCGCGGCGGGCGCAACTACGGCAACCGCGCCTATTTCCCGCGCCACGACAAGCTCGTCGATGCGGCCGACGTGCTGGCGGCGTTTCTGGGCCAGTTCTATGCGGACAAGCCGCCGCCGCCTTCGATCCTGTTGTCGCAGGACGTGGCCGAGCGCGCGCTCATCGAAGAAGCGCTGACGGCGCGGGCCGAATCGCGCGTGCGCATCGCGGTGCCGGAGCGCGGCGAGAAGCGCAAACCGGTCGAACATGCGCTCAACAATGCGCGCGAAGCGCTCGCCCGACGCATGGCCGAATCGGGCGCGCAAGCCAAGCTGCTTGATGGCGTGGCAACGGTGTTCGGGCTCGACGGCCCGCCCGCGCGCATCGAGGTCTACGACAACAGCCATATCCAAGGTACTGGCGCCGTCGGCGGGATGATCGTCGCGGGGCCGGAAGGCTTCGCCAAAGCCCAGTACCGCAAATTCAACATTCGCGGGGCCGGCAAGTCCGACGTCGGCGAAGGTGGGGACGATTACGCGATGATGCGCGAAGTGTTCGAGCGGCGCTTTTCGCGCGCCCTGCGCGAAGACCCGAACCGCGACGAGGGAACCTGGCCCGATCTCGTGCTGATCGACGGCGGGCAGGGCCAGCTCAATGCCGTCGCTTCCGTGCTGGCCGAGCTTGGCATCGACGATCTGCCGTTCGCCGCGATCGCCAAAGGGCCGGACCGCGACGCGGGTCGCGAGCGGTTTTTCCTGCCCGGGCGCGCACCCTTCCAACTCGAGCCGCGCGACCCGGTTCTGTACTATCTGCAACGCTTGCGCGACGAAGCGCACCGTTTTGCCATCGGCAGCCACCGTGCGCGGCGTTCCAAGGCGATTTCGAGCTCGTCCCTGGACGAGGTCGAGGGTATCGGTCCTCGCCGCAAAAAGGCGCTTTTGCTGCATTTCGGCTCGTCCACTGCCGTCAAACGCGCGGGTCTCGCCGATCTCGAAGCCGTGGCCGGGGTCGGCAAGGCGGCGGCCAAAAAAATCTATGACCACTTCCACGGCGGCGGGTAAAATAGCACCCTGGATTCCGCCCTCCGCCACCCCGTTTCGACCCACGCGAGGCCCATGTCTTTTTCGCTGCCGATGTGGCTGACCTTGAGCCGCATCTTCGCCATTCCGGTGATCGTCGCGCTGTTCTGGTTGGACGGCGATCTGTGGCGCTATGTGGCGTGCGGTGTCTATGCGATCGCCGCAGCGACGGATTGGCTCGACGGCTATCTCGCGCGCGCCTGGGCGCAGCAATCCAAACTCGGCCGTATCTTCGATCCCATCGCCGACAAGCTCTTGGTCGCGGCCACGATCCTGCTTCTCGTCGCGTTCGGGCGCGTGGAAGGTTTCACCGTGCTTGCGGCGTTGGTGATCTTGCTGCGCGAAGTGCTGGTCTCGGGCTTGCGCGAGTTCCTGGCCGAAATCCGCGTCGGTCTGCCGGTCTCGAAACTCGCCAAATGGAAGACCGCCATCCAGATGACGGCGCTGGGTTTCCTCATCGTCGGCGATGCCGCACCCACCGCGATGCTGCCGGTGCTGCCGATCGGCGAAATCGGCTTGTGGATCGCAGCCGCACTCACGCTCTACACCGGCTACGACTATCTTGCGACCGGCCTCAAGCATGTCGACGAAGAGGCGCCGCCGCCGCCCGCGCCCGCCAAGCCTGCCGCCCCAGCGCGCCAGTCGGTTTAAAGACGATGCGCATCATCGGACTTGCGGGCTGGAGCGGCAGCGGCAAAACCTCGCTTGTGGTTCGGCTGCTGCCCGTTCTGGTCGCGCGGGGCTTGCGCGTCTCGACGATCAAACACGCGCACCACGAATTCGACGTCGATACGCCGGGCAAGGACAGCTACGAACATCGTGCGGCCGGTGCACACGAAGTGCTCGTCGCCTCGGCGCGCCGCTTTGCGCTGATGCACGAATTGCGCGATGCACCCGAGCCCACGCTCGAAGAGCTTGTGGCTCGCCTCGCCCCGGTCGATCTGTTGATCGTCGAAGGCTTCAAGCGCCACGGGCACGACAAGATCGAAGTGCATCGCCCGTCGGTGGGCAAAAAGCTGCTCGCACCCGAAGATCCGCACATCGTGGCGGTGGCCAGCGACGCGGCCCTCGAAGGCCTCACGGTGCCGCGTCTCGAACTCGACGACACTGCCGCTATTGTCGACTTCGTCGTTAAGCATACGGGGCTCGGCTGATGGCGCAGCTCTCCGACGATTGTTTTGCTTTCGGTGGCGAGTTGATGCGCGCGGATGCCGCCGCCGCAATCCTTGCCGACCGCGCAACGCCGCTGGCGGCCGTCGAACGATGCGGCTTGCGCAACGCCGTCGGGCGCATTCTGGCGGCCGACATCGTCGCCGCGCGCAGCGTGCCGCCGCACGACAATGCGGCGGTCGACGGCTATGCGGTTGCGTTCGCCGATCTTGATCCGAACGCGGCCACACGCCTGCCGATCGTCGGGCGCAGTGCAGCCGGCCATCCGATGGCGGAGCCGTTGCGTGGGCGCACGACCGCGCGCGTGTTCACGGGCGCCCCGATGCCGCAGGGCGCCGATACGGTCTTCATGCAGGAAGACGTGCGCGTCGAAGGCGAGTTTGCCGTACTGCCGCCGGGCCTCAAGCGCGGCAGCAATCGGCGCAAGGCCGGCGAAGACATTGCCGCGGGTGCGACCGTGCTGAAAGCGGGCCACCGGCTGCGCGCGCAAGATGTTGGGCTCATCGCGTCGCTAGGCCATGTCGAATTCGACGCTTTTGCGAAACTTCGCGTCGCGGTGTTTTCGACTGGCGACGAATTGCGCGAGCCGGGCCATGCAGCACCGACCGGCGCCGTGTACGACGCCAATCGTTTCGTGCTGCTGGCCGCCCTCGACCGGCTCGGTTTCGAGGTGAGCGATCTCGGCATCCTCGCCGACCGGCAAGAGGCGGTGCGCGAGGCTTTGGCTGCCGCCGCCGCGACGCACGATGCCGTCATCACGTCCGGCGGCATGTCGATGGGCGAGGAAGACCATGTGCGCGCCGCCGTTGAAGCGCAGGGCGCTTTGCATTTTTGGCGCCTTGCCATTCGCCCCGGCCGGCCAGTTGCGTTCGGCACGCTTGCGGGCAAGGCGTTTCTGGGATTGCCGGGCAATCCGGTTGCGATGATGGTCACGTTCCTGCGTTTCGCGCGCCCCGTGCTGCTGCGCTTGGCCGGTGCGGCCGACGTGGTGCCGCGCCTTCAGCGCGTGCGCACGGCCGCCGACATCGGCAAAAAGGCCGGGCGGCGCGAATGGTTGCGCGCGAAGCTGGTGGCGGGCGACGACGGCATTCCGGTCGCGCACAAATTCCCGCGCGACGGGGCGGGCATCCTCACATCGCTCGTCGAATCCGACGGCCTCATCGAACTCGACGAAGACACGCGCGCAGTGGCAGCGGGCAGCCTCGTCGATTTCCTGCCCTATACGGAGGTTGCCCAGTGAAGATCCTGTGGTTCGCTTGGCTGCGCACGCGTGTAGGCACGGGCGAAGAGATCGTCGAAAAACCCGCCGACATCGCGACGGTCGGCCAATTGCTGGATTGGCTGGCGGCACGCTCGCCCGGCCATGCGCAAGCTTTGGCGCGCCGCGACGTTGTGCGCGTGGCCGTGAACCAGACTTACGTGCCGCTCGATCACGCGGTTGCCGACGGCGACGAGATCGCGATCTTCCCGCCGGTCACGGGGGGCTAGATATGTCGATCCGCGTGCAGCGCGAAACCTTCGATGTCGGCGCCGAGCTTGCGGCGCTGACGGCCGGGCGTACCGATATCGGTGCGGTCACGAGCTTTGTGGGCCTCGTGCGCGACATGGCGGGCGATGCCGCGATCGGCGCGATGACGCTCGAGCACTATCCCGGCATGACCGAAAAGCAGCTCGCCGAAATCGAAGCCGAAGCCAATCGTCGCTGGCCGCTGCAGGCCACGCTGATCGTGCATCGCTACGGGCTTATGGAACCGGGCGAGCCCATCGTTCTGTGTGCTGCGGCCAGTGCGCATCGCGAAGCCGCTTTCGCCGCGTGCCATTTTCTGATCGACTGGCTCAAGACGCGCGCACCCTTCTGGAAACTCGAAGACACGGCAGCCGGTCCGCAATGGGTCGGCGCCAAAGCAAGCGACGACGATGCGGCGCGCCGCTGGGAGCAGGATCGATGAAGCTGCGCGACCTCTCGCCCTATTGGGTGGCCCTTGCTTTTGCGTGCGGCGCTTTGGCGGTGCTGGTGTTCCACCAGGGGGCGATCCAGATGCTGTTCAAGTCCGGCATCCTTGCCAACCCGCCCTACCGGATGCGCCCTGTTGGCCCGCTCGGCGTGCCCTTGGTGCTGAACGCAGCCTTCTGGGGCGGGGTGTGGGCGCTTGTCTATGCCGCCTTGCGGCATCGTTTCCCGGCGAACTTGCATCCGTTGCCGATGGGCTTCGTGTTCGGCGTGCTGGGGCCTACGCTCTTCGGCTGGTTCGTGCTCGCACCGCTGCGCGGGAGCCCCGTCGCGGCCGGGTTCGTGATCGAGAACATGGCGCGCGGCGTATTCATCAACGGCATGTTCGGTGTGGGCGTGGCGGCGATGTTCATGCTCGCCGACCGCTATCTGCCGCGCGCACCCTGAATAAACGCGTCGAGCGTTGCGTGCGCCGCGTCGGCGCTTACACCTTCGCCAATCATTTCGGCCGTCACGGCATCGCGCGCGAGCCGGTCGAGGGCGCGCGCGCGCTCAATTCGGGCAAAGCTTTGCGAGTCTTTGCCGAACAGCCGCAGCAGCGGATCGATTAGGCGCGGCCCTGCGGCAGGTTCGGGATAGGAGCGCGCGAACCGGTCCCAGGCGGCTTGAAAGCGCGCCGCGATTTCAGCCGCCGGGACCCTGTTCTCGGGCATCAGGGTTCTCGGGCATTAGGAGATCGGGAAATCGACCTCGCCGCGCGTGGCACGCCCGAAATCTTCGAGCAGCGCTTTGGTGATCGGGCCGGGCGTGAAGCGATACTTGTCGATCTCGCCGACCGGCGTGATCTCGGCGGCGGTCCCGGTCAGGAACACTTCTTGCGCCTGCGCCAATTCGTCCGGCCAGATCGCGCGTTCGACGATCTGGATCTGGCGCGCTTTGGCCATCGCGATGACCGAGCGGCGCGTGATGCCATCGAGGAAACAGTCGGGCTTGGGCGTGTGCAAGACGCCGTCGATCGCCAAGAAGATGTTGGCACCCGTCGCTTCGGCGATCTGGCCGCGCCAATCAAGCATCAACGCGTCGGCATAGCCGTTCTTTTCGGCCTCGTGCTTCGACATGGTGCAGATCATGTAGAGGCCGGCCGCCTTCGAATTCGTCGGGGCCGTGTTGGGGGCGGGCCGCGACCATTTGGCCCAGCACATGCGGATGCCCTTCTCCTTGTCCGAGAAGTAGCTGCCCCAGGCCCAGCTCGCGATCGCGACATTGATCTTCGATTGCTGGGCCGACACGCCCATCATTTCCGAGCCGCGCCAGGCGATCGGGCGCAAATAGCAGTCGGGCTGGCCGTTGGCGGCGACGACCGCGTTGGTGGCTTCGTCGATCTCTTCGACCGTGTAGGGGATCTCGAAGCCTAGGATGCGCGCCGAATCGAGCAGGCGCTGCGAATGTTCACGCAGCTTGAAGACCTTGCCGTTGTAGGCGCGCTCGCCCTCGAACACGGCCGAGGCGTAGTGCAGCCCGTGCGACAGCACGTGCAGCTTGGCATCGCGCCACGGCACGAGTGCGCCGTTCCACCACACAAAACCGTCGCGATCGTCGAAGGGAACCAGAGCCATGGCGGATTTCCTCGCTATAGGGGTCTTTCGTTTCGCCTGCGACGCTGCAGGCGCAATTAACCGCCCGTTTTGGGCTTGCGCAAAGAAACACTCTTGCGGCATATATGTCAACAACACTGACATATTCGGAGCATGAAAAAACCACATGCCTGATTTGCGCCCCGGCCTTCAGCATCTCTATCTGCGCGACGAAGATCTGCGCCTCGGCATCGAGCTGCTGTTCTATGCCTATCGCGATTTCACGGCCGAGCCCGACCGGATGCTCGAGGAAATCGGCTTCGGGCGCGCGCACCACCGGGCCATCTATTTCGTCGGCCGCTATCCGGGCATCAATGTCGGTGAATTGCTGGCGATCCTGCGCATCACCAAACAAAGCCTGTCGCGCGTGCTGGGCGAATTGGTGCGCAAGGGCTACATCCTGCAGCGCCAAGGCACGTCCGATCGCCGCCAACGCCGCCTCGAGCTGACCGAGCAGGGGGCATCTCTTGAGCGCAAACTGTCCGAAAACCAGCGCCGGCGCATCGCGGCCGCCTACCGGGCGGCGGGGCCGGCGGCCGTCGAAGGCTTCCGGCGCGTGATGCTGGGCCTCATCGACGAGCGCGACCGCCGCAAAGTCGCGGCCGAGCCCGCAAAGACGCCGCCGCTCGCTGCCAAGCAACGCGCATGAATTTGTCGCCAAATGGTCTGTTGGCAGGCGGACCCCGCAGCCCTAAATTCATCTCCATGCTTGAAGGGGCCCACCTCCTCGTCGTCGACGACGATACGCGCACGCGCGAATTGCTGCGCCGGTTCCTGGCCGAGCAGGGCTATCGCGTGGCGACCGCCGCCGACACGACCGAGGCCGAAGCGCAGCTTGCGGCACTCGCCTTCGACCTCGTGGTGCTCGACGTGATGCTGCCGGGCGAGGATGGCATTGCCTTCACCAAGCGCCTGCGCAGCGCCAAGCGCGACGTGCCGATCGTGCTTTTGACCGCGCGCGGCGAAACCGCCGACCGCATCTCGGGCCTTGCCTCGGGGGCGGACGATTATTTGCCAAAACCCTTCGAGCCCGAAGAACTCGTGCTGCGCATTCGCGCCATTTTGCGCCGGGCCCCCCCGCCCAGCGAAGCGCCCGAAGCGGTCGATTTCGGTGGCTTCCGCTTCGACATTGCGCGCGAACAGCTCACGCGCGGCACGTCGCAGATTAAGCTGACCTCGGCCGAAACCTCGCTTTTGAAGGTGCTGGCGAGTTCGGCCAACGCGCCCGTGAGCCGCGAGGAGCTGCTGCGCCGCTCGCGCCTGTCGGGCAATGTGCGCACGGTCGACGTAACCGTCACGCGCCTGCGTCCGAAGATCGAAGAAGACCCGCGCAATCCGCGCTTCCTGCAGACGGTGCGCGGGGCCGGCTACCTCCTGCGCACGGATTGACGATGGGCGCGCTCGGCCACACGCTACGCCAATATCTGCCGCGCACGCTCTATGCGCGCGCGCTCATCATCATCGTCGCCCCGATGGTGCTGGTGCAGCTCGTCGCAGGGCTCGTGTTCTACGACCGCGTCTGGGACACGGTGTCGCGGCGTCTGTCGAACGCGCTCGCGGGTGAAGTGGCGACGGTCGTGCAGACGCTGGGCCGCTTTCCGGAAGGTGCGGACCGCACGTGGCTGTTCCAGACGATGCATTTGGCCTACGGCTCGACCTACCGTTTCGAGGGCGGGGCGATTCTCGAACGCACGGGGCCGGAAGCGCCGGACACGCTGCTCGAGCATTATCTCGTCTCGGGCCTCAACGAGCGCGTGCGGCGGCCGTTTCTGCTCGATGCGTGGGGCGATCCGGCCGATTTGAAGCTCGCGGTGCAGCTGCCGGACGGTGTGCTGCATCTCGTCGCCTCGCGCCAGCGCGTGTTCACGACGAACGTCTACGTGTTCCTGCTCTTCATGGTCGGCACGTCGTTGATCTTGATCGCGGTCGCCTCGACCTTCATGCGCAACCAGGTGCGGCCGATCCGCCTTCTGGCCAAGGCCGCCGACGATTTCGGCAAAGGCCGCATCGACACCGAATTCCGCCCGCACGGGGCCAGTGAAGTGCGCCAGGCGGCGGCGGCCTTCCTCACCATGCGCGAGCGCATTGCGCGCCACATGGCCCAGCGCACCGAAATGCTGGCTGGCATCAGCCACGATCTGCGCACGCCGCTCACGCGCATGAAGCTCGAACTGGCGATGCTTGGCGACCATCCCTCGGCGCAAGGCCTCAAGGCCGATGTGGGCGACATGGCGCGCATGGTCGAATCCTATCTCGCCTTTGTGCGCGGCGAGGGCGAGGAGCAGATCGAGACGACCGATCTTGCCGCACTGCTCGACGGGATTATCGCCGCCACCCAGCGCGGCGGCCATTCGGTCGCACTCAGCATCGAGGGCGATCTCACGCTGCCGGTGCGCCCGCACGCGATCAAACGCTGCCTCGAGAATCTGATCGCCAACGCCGTGCGCCACGCAGCCCAAGTGCGCGTCGTCGCCGTGCGGCACGCATCGGAAGTCGAAGTCGCAATCGACGACGACGGCCCCGGCATTCCGGCCGAATCGCGCGAAGACGTGTTCAAGCCCTTTTTCCGCCTCGATCCGGCGCGCAACGCGCAAACCGGCGGCGTGGGCCTCGGCCTCACCATCGCGCGCGACGTGGTGCGCGGCCATGGCGGCGACGTGCGCATCGAAGAATCGCCGATGGGCGGCGCACGCGTGCGCATCCGCTTGCCGCTGTAGCAAGCCCGCCATTTTGGGCCTTGCAGCCGCAGGCCCTGGGGGCTATGTGCAAGGCCGCTCATGCCGCCAAACCCCCAAAGCGGTGCCGCCACGCGCCGCACCTTTGCCATCATCTCGCATCCAGACGCGGGCAAAACGACGCTGACCGAAAAGCTGTTGCTGTTCGGCGGGGCGATCCGCCTTGCGGGCCAGGTGAAAGCGCGGGGCGAACGCCGTCGCGCGCGCTCGGACTGGATGGCGATCGAACAGGCGCGCGGCATTTCGGTCACAAGCTCGGTCATGACGTTCGACTATGCAGGGGCGACGTTCAACCTGCTCGACACGCCGGGCCACGAAGATTTCAGCGAAGACACCTACCGCACGCTGACGGCGGTCGATTCGGCCGTGATGGTCATCGACGCCGCCAAGGGCATCGAGACGCAGACGCGCAAATTGTTCGAGGTCTGCCGCCTGCGCGACATTCCGATTTCGGTCTTCGTCAACAAGGTCGACCGCGAAGGCCGCGACCCGTTCGACTTGCTCGACGAAATCGAAAAGACGCTGCAACTCGACGTGTGCCCGATGGTGTGGCCCGTGGGCATGGGCTCGGATTTCCACGGCTGTTTCGATCTGCGCAGCAACGCGTTTTTGACCGGCAAGGTCGGCGGCAATTACGAGCGCACGCAAGCGACGAGCGGCATCGACGATGCGGCCCTCGATGCGGCCGTCGCCGAGCGGCCCTTGCGCGAGTTTCGCGAGCAGGCGGGCTTGGCGCTGTCGGCGTATCCCACCTTCGATCTCGAAGCCTATCGCAGCGGCAACATGACGCCGGTGTTCTTCGGCAGTGCGCTGAAGGATTACGGCGTGGAATCGCTGATCCACGGGCTGGCGGAGTTCGCGCCGAGTCCGCGCTTCCAGCCCGCCGAGCCGCGCAACATCGACCCCGAAGAAGCGCGCGTGACCGGTTTCGTGTTCAAGGTCCAGGCCAATATGGACCCCAACCATCGCGACCGCATCGCGTTCCTGCGTCTGTGCTCGGGCCGCTTCAAGCGCGGCATGAAGCTCGTGCAGGTGCGCACCGGCAAGGCGATCGCGATCCACAGCCCGATCTTCTTTTTCGCCCAAGAGCGCGAACTCGCCGAAGAGGCACTGCCCGGCGACATTATCGGCATTCCGAACCACGGCACTTTGCGCGTGGGCGACGCGCTCACCGAAGGCGAAGCGCTGCGCTTCACGGGCATCCCCAATTTCGCGCCCGAAATCCTGCGCCGGGTGCGGCTCGACGATCCGTTGAAAGCCAAGCAATTGCGCCGTGCGCTCGAGGATCTCGCCGAAGAGGGCGTCACGCAGGTCTTCCGCCCGCTGCTGGGCTCGCAATGGATCGTCGGCGTGGTCGGTGCGCTGCAGATCGACGTGCTCGCCAGTCGCATTGCCGCCGAATACGACGTCAAAGCCGGGTTTGAGCCAGCCCCGTTTGAGGCCGCACGCTGGGTGTCGAGCACCGATGCGGCCGCGCTCAAGAAATTCGTCGACGGCAATCGCGGCAGCCTTGCCGACGACCGCGACGGCGCACCTGTGTTTCTCGCGCGCAATGCCTGGGAGCTCAATCGCATCCAGACCGATTGGCCGGGCCTTACCTTCCGTACGACTCGCGAGCGCGGCTGACTTGCTGGCGTGGGCAGGTTCGCTCGCTATAATGCCGCGTGACCGCAAGCGACCTTAAATTTGTGTGCCGCGCCACGCTGTCGGTCGGCAACGGCCGGGAACGGCTGGCCACGCGCAATTTCGCCGCCGCCGATGCCGCCGCCGATTGGGCGCTTGTCACGGCCCAACGCCTGCGCATGGCGCTCGGCACCGCCAATTTCGGCAAGATCGGGGCGGCGATCGAGATCCATATTGTGGGCCATGTTCCGGGCGATCCGGCCGCCGAGAGGGTCACGGTTTTTGCCGGTGCCCTCGGTGCGGCCGACGATTCGCTTTCGCTGCGTGCGCAAGCGTTCGAGCGCGACGAGCTGCCGCTGCTGTATCGCGCGGTTGCGGCACGGCTCGCGGCCAAGCGGCGGCGCAAATATCTCGTGGCCGGCGCAAGCTTCGCGGTTGCCGCGCTTGCGGTCGGGCTTGTGATTCTGCTGCCGCCGATTCTCGATTCCGAATTGCAGGCCGAGGCGATTCTTTCAGGACCGCCGCCCGACATCGACGGGCGCTGGGCGATCGGCAATCCGGCAACGAACTGCGAAATCAACTATGTTGAGTTCGAACGCCGCCGCTACACGGCTGTGATCGGCGCTGCGCGTCAAAGTTTCGATGCCGCCTATTCGCAACCCACGCCCGCCACGATGCGCATCGAATACGGCCAAGGCGGGGTACGGCTCGCTCAGACATTCGCTCTTCCGGGCGAAAATGGGCGCATGACGATCGCAAATATCGAGGCGAGCGACCCCACGATCGAAAATATCGCCCGCCGCGCCATCGGCACGGTTTTGCGAAAATGCCCGCCGCCACCCCCGGCGCGATAGCGCTGTTTTTGCATCAAGCGCTTGTAATGGAACATTATTCAGGTAGTCGGTTGCCGCGGAACAGGATCGCCATCAGCGTGCGGTACGCGTAAAACGCTGCTCCAGACCGTGCAACCATGCGAATCGCGCTTGTTGCTAATTTTTTGTTAAGCGGTTATGGACATAGCCGGTAACTGACATCTAGGAGTGATCAATATGCCTACAGGTACGGTCAAGTGGTTCAACGGCACCAAGGGTTACGGCTTCATCCAGCCGGAAAGCGGCGGCGCTGACGTGTTCGTTCATATCTCGGCGGTCGAGCGCGCTGGGCTTCGCGGTCTGAATGAAGGCCAGAAGGTGTCGTACGAAGAAAAGCCCGATCCCAAGAAGGGCAAGACTTCGGCCGACAATCTGAAGGTCATCTAAGCCTTTTTTGGCTTCGCAGGTCCCTTCTGGGGCCTGCGGCAACGACGCGCCCCGCCCTATCAGGTTCCACCTGTCAGGCTGGGCGCTTCTTGCGGTGCAGCGCTGGTTTCGATTCAGCTGCCCTCAATGGTTACTTGCTCTCCACCGTGAGGGCGAGTTGACCGGCAACCGATTCTCCAGGCTTCAGACTGATCGTCCCCGTTTCGCGCCAACCCTTGGCCGCGAGATTGAAGCCGTTTGCGACGTGCGAAACGGGTTCGAGGCACAAATAATCGATATTGCGTGGCCGATGGACAACCATCTGCCCGAAAATTCGGTCTGCGCGCAGCGTGAGGCCGAGGCCAAGCCCGGTTTCGAATTTGGCTGTGCCGTCCCAGCCGCCCAGATAACGCGTCCCGCCTGAACGATCGAGCGTGAGCCCGCCTTGCGGTGCGGCTGTCGTTTCGCCGGTCGGCAGATTGACGTCGTCCTGCAGCCATTCGGTTTTGGCGTTCATAACGACCGCCGGATCACCGGAAATCGCGAAATACGGATGCCATCCCATGCCGACGGGCGCGTCGCCGGCCGCTTGGTTGCGAAACTCGATGGCGACATGAAGCGTTGCCTCATCGATCCAGAAGCGCTGGGTAGCCGCAAAAGCCCACGGCCATTGCGCGTCGCCGGCATGCTCGATCGCGAGCGTGAGACCGGATTCGCTGCGTGCGGCAACGCCCCAGGGCCGCAATTGCGTGTGGCCGTGCAGCGTGTGCGGCTTGGCATCCGGATGCGGGGCGAGCGCATGGGTTTTGCCCGCGTGCAGCACTTGCGCATCCGCGATGCGGTTTGAATAGGGGATCAGCGGATAGGCCCCACCCTTGGGCCAGCTTGGCGGCAGCGCCGGGTCGGCGCCGATCGGCACCAGCACGTCGTGCGCACCGTCGCCCGCGCGATATTGCAGGCGCGCGAGGCGCCCGCCCAGTTCCGGCAGCGCTTCTGCGCGCAAATGCCGATTGCCGAATTCGAGTCGTTCCATGGGCCCAAGCCTAGGCCGTTCGGCTGTCCGATGCACGCGCCGGGGCTGAATCCAATCTGCGTTCTTCGACATGCCAGCCCGATGTGGCGAGCCCGGTCTTCAGCGCATCGGTTTCGTGGGCCGCAAGATCGATCTTGCCGGGATTGAGCAGCCCGTGCGGATCCATGCGGCGCACGAACGCGATGTCGGCGTCGGACACGACTTTCATGCCGACCGCGCGCACCGAGGTGGTGTGCGAGTTCGCGACCTGGCCGCCGCCTGCTTGGATCTGCGCCACGATGGCGCTCATCTGGGCTTCGTTTTCGTACACGAACAGCGGCGAGCCTACCGCGACAAGGCGGCCTTGCGATTTCTGAAACTCGAGCCGGAAGGGAAGGCGGCCCGCAAAGAGCGGATGCAGATCGCCGATCTGGCGTTTGAGGGCGGCCCCGGCGAACAGCGTCTGCACGCTCGTGAATTTGGGTTCGCGTTTCTGCACCTGTGCAAGGCTGTGGCCGTAGCAGAATTTGTAGAGCGGCTCGCCGTAAGGCCCTTGGCCTTCGCCCGCCTCGTTCACGAGGCGGCCGCCGAACTCTTCTACGAGTTCGACAAGTTCGTCGCGATGCTGCTTGGCCACCATCGCGGACAGCATCGTATGGCCCTCGGGCACGATGCCGGACATGGCCGGCATCAACTGCGCGATCGGCGTTTCCTGCAAGGACAGCACTTTGAGCAGCAATGCGTCTTCCGAGCCTGCGCGCACGGCGCAGGCAAGTGCCGCACCAAAATCCGAAAAAGCGAATACCGTTTCGCGCCATTCCCAGGCCGGTGCGAGCGGCAGTTCGATTTCGGTGATGAGGCCGTTGGTGCCGTAGGCGTGGTGGGCAAGGCCCGTTGCCTTGCCGCGCAGCTCGACCGTTTGCGGTTCGGCCTCGATGCTCAGCAATTCGATCGCTGCGATATTGCCGCGGTCGCGCAAAAGCCCGTAGCGGATGCTGCCGATTCCGCCCGAGCCGCCGGCGATGAAGCCCGCCAGGGTCGAGGCATGGCGCGTGGAAGGGTGGATGCGCAGCTCGAGCCCATGCGGGCGTAGTTCGGCATCGAGCGCTTCCATGTTGGTGCCGGCGCGCGCGCGCACATGCGTGGGCGTGACGCCAACGATGCCCGCATAGTTTCGGAAATCGACGAGCACGCCGCCGTCGAGCGGCACGCTTTGGCCGTAATTGGCGGTCCCGCCGCCGCGCGCGATGAGCTTGATGCCGAACGCGACGGCAGCTTTGATGATCGCGACGATCTCTTCGCGCGTTTTTGGGGCCACGATCGCGTCGGCCACGCGGCCGCGAAGCGACTTGCGCAGGAGCGGGCTCACGGCCGACCAATCGCGGCTCATCGCTTTCAGCGTCTGATGCGCGTCGTCGTAGGCAATCGCGCCCAGCGCGTGGCGAAAGCGCGCCAAACGGGCGGCATTCTCGGCATCGTGCTTCGCGATGGATTCGGCCATTTCGCGCCTTCCGAACGAATGCTGAAATTTTGGGCGCAGCACGGCCCTGTCCTGCTCGAAACGATGCAACAACGGCGCCAAGCGCGATCCGCGATTGTCCGCTCGCTGGCACAATGCTTGCTGCATTTGTGGGATCAGGCAGGCGCGTCGGGCGCTTGCGCTCGTTTTCGGTGGGAGCCCTTCGATGATCGCTCGGTTGGCAACTGGCCTTGCTCTTGTGGCCGCCCTTTTCGCTCCGCAAATCGCGCAAGCCCAGGAAAAGATAACGTTCCTCAGCAGCTGGCGCGCGCAGGCCGAGCATGGCGGCTACTACCAAGCCGTGGCCAAGGGCATGTACCGCGCGTGCGGCCTCGACGTGACGATCCGCATGGGTGGGCCCGGCACTGACGCCAAGGCGCTGCTCGCAGGCGGGGCGGTGGACGGCATGATGGGCTCGTTCACCGACGATCCGTTCCGCCTCAACGAGGCGGGCTTTCCGGCCCAGGCCGTGATGGCCTCGTTCCAGAAGACGCCGCAGATCCTGATGACGCATCCGGGCAACGGCATCGAAAAGCTCGAAGACATGAAAGGCCGCCCGATCATGATCGGGCAGAGCTCGCGCACCACTTTCTGGCCGTTCCTGCGCGCGCGCTACGGCTTCACCGACGCGCAGATCCGCGCCTACAATTTCCAGATGGGCCCCTGGCTCGTCGACAAAATGGCGATCCAGCAAGGCTTCATTTCGAGCGAACCGTTCAAGGTGCGCACGGAAGCCAATGTCGAGCCCGTCGTGTTCATGCTGTCGGATCTGGGCTATCTCAGCTATTCGTCGATGCCGATCTTCCCGACCAAAACGATTCGCGAGAAGCCGCGCGCGATCCAGTGCTTCGTCGACGCGACGACCGACGGCTGGATCGATTTCTTCCGCGATCCCGCCCCCGCGTCGGTGCTGATCAAGCGCGACAATCCGGACAACACCGACGCTTTGATCGCTTATGCTATCGACAAAATGAAGAGCTACGGTATCGTCGAAACCGAAGACACCAAGCGTCTGGGCATCGGGACAATGACCGAGGCGCGCTTTCGCGGCCATTTCGAGATGATGCGCGACGAAGGTCTCTACAAGCCGGATTTCGACTGGCGTTCGGCTTTCACGCTCGACTTCATCAACAAGCGCCGCGGCCTTTGAGATTTTAAGAGGAGGAGCGATCCATGCTGGTCACGCAACAGCCGGTTCTGCGCCGTTTCTGGTATCCGATCATGCCTGTGGGCAAGCTCGGCGACGCGCCCTACGGTTTCACGCTGCTGGGCACGCCAATCGTGCTGTGGCGCAAGGAAGACGGTTCGATCGCCTGCATCGAAGACCGCTGCTGCCATCGCTCGGCCAAGCTTTCGCTGGGCTATCTCGAGGGCGGCAACGTCGTCTGCGGCTACCATGGCTGGACATTCGACGCGTCGGGCAAATGCGTGCGCATTCCGCAGCGCGAGAACCCCGAAGCGACCGGCAAGATGGGCGTATCGGGCTATCGCGCGGTCGAACGATACGGCCATGTGTGGGTGGCGCTGGGCGAACCGTTGGCCGATCTTCCTCATATTCCGGAAGCCGACGAGCCGGGTTTGCGCAAGATCGACCAGTTCTTCGAGCCGTGGAAAATCGGCGCGTTGCGCCTCATGGAAAATTCCTTCGACAACGCGCATGTGGCCTTCACGCACCGCAAGACGTTCGGCGAAGCCTCCGAGCCGATCCCGGCCAAGAACGAACTCGAAGAATACGATTACGGTTTTCACCTCCGCGCCGAGATCCCGGTCAAAATCCGCGGCGATCTCGCGACCAAGGTCTTGAGTGCCGGCGAAGGCGACACCGTTCGAAAACTCAAGAACACGTGGTTCATGCCGTTCGTGCGGCGTTTGGGCATCACCTATCCCAATGGCCTGCGCCACACGATCATCACGGCCGCCACGCCGATGACCGACGACACGACGATGCTTGTGCAATGGTGCTATCGCTCGGACACCGAAGAGCAGGCGCCCGCTGCCGACATCGTGGCGTTCGACCGGCTCGTCACACTCGAGGACAAGGTTATCCTTGAATCGTGCGATCCGGACGTGCCGCTCGACGAGCGCTTCGAAACGCACATGCCGAGCGACATGCCGGGCTTGCGCATGCGGCGCATGCTGCGCGAGCTTCTCGCCCGCCACGGCGAAACCGAAGTGACTCGCCATCGCCGTCCGGCCCAGGCGGCCGAGTAGGAAAGGCGCAATCTGATGCTGCCCACGCAACAGCCGGTTCTGCGCCGCTTCTGGTATCCGGTCATGCCGACGGGGCGGCTCGATGCCGGCCCGCAGCCTTTCACGCTGCTGGGCGAAGCCATCGTCGTGTGGCGCAAGCCCGACGGTGGCCTTGCCGCCATCGCCGACCGCTGCTGCCATCGCACGGCCAAGCTGTCGCTGGGCTATCTCGAAGGCGGCAATATCGTGTGCGGCTACCATGGCTGGACCTTCGACGGCACGGGCAAATGCGTGCGCATTCCACAGCGCGAGAACCCCGAGAACACCGGCCGCATCGCGGTCGACGGCTACAAGGCCGTCGAGCGTTACGGGCATGTGTGGGTGGCGCTGGGCGAGCCTTTGTGCGCGTTGCCGCAGATCCCCGAAGCCGAGGAAGCCGGCTTCCGGCGCATCGACCAGTTCTACGAAGAATGGGCGATCGGCGCATTGCGGCTCATGGAAAACTCGTTCGATGTGGCGCACCCGGCCTTCGTGCATCGCAGCACCTTCGGCGACACCTCACGCCCGCTGCCGCCCGTGATGCCGACCGTCGTCGAGGGCCCCTGGGGCTTCGACTATTTCGTCGAAAGCGAAGTTTCGGTGCGCGGGTCCGATGCGGCCGATACGCTCAAAGTAGCCGAAGGGACCACCACGCGCCGGCGCACCAACACCTGGTACATGCCGTTCGTGCGGCGCCTTGGCATCACCTACCCGAACGGCCTGCGCCACACGATCGTGACGGCCGCCACGCCGATGACCGACGACCGCACGATGCTGGTGCAGTTTTGCTTCCGCAACGACACCGAAGAGATGGCCTCGACCGAGCAGGTCATCGCCTTTGACCGCAAGATCATCGAGGAAGACCGCCGCATCCTCGAAGGCTGCAGCTACGACGTGCCTCTGGCCGTGGTCGATGGCGAGGAATTCCACATGCCGTCGGATCGGCCGGGCCTTGCCATGCGCCGCAAGCTGCGCGAACTCCTCGAAGCGCATGGCGAGCAGGAAACGCGCGCGACCCCGTCCCCTGCTCCGATCGCCGCCGAATGAGTTCGAGCAGCACCGACGGCCTCTGGGCCCGCCATTCGCGCTACGCGTTGCCGGCAGGGGCGGGCCTTGTGTTCCTCGCCGCGTGGGAATGGGCCGTGGCGGCATGGAACGTGCCCAAATTCGTGCTGCCGGCGCCGAGCCTGATCGCGGCCGCCTTGATCAACGATGGGCCCTCGCTGATGCAGTCGTTGTGGTTCACCACCAAGGTGACTTTGGGTGCGTTTCTGTCGGCCGTGGCAACGGGCATTAGCCTCGGCGTGCTGTTCACGCTCAACCGCACGCTCGAGCGCACGCTGTGGCCCTACGCCGTGATGCTGCAGGTGACCCCTGTCGTTGCGATCGCACCCTTGGTAATCATCTGGGTCGGCTTCGAAAAACTGTGGCTCGCCTTGCTGATCCTCGCCTGGCTCGTGGCGTTTTTTCCGATCCTCTCCAATACCACGATCGGCCTCTCCTCGGCCGACCACGGGCTCAAGAATCTGTTCGAGCTCTACGGCGCTTCGCGCTGGAAGCGCTTCCGCTATCTGCAGTTCCCGTCGGCCTTGCCCTACATTCTGGGCGGCGTGCGCGTGTCGGGCGGCTTGGCGCTGATCGGTGCGGTCGTGGCCGAGTTCGTGGCGGGATCGGGTACGGCCACCGGCCTTGCCTGGCGCATCGTCGAGAGCGGCAACATGCTCAATATCCCGCGCATGTTTGCGGCCCTTCTGATGCTGTCGGTGTTCGGCATCGTGCTGTTTTATCTCACCATGTGGCTGCAATGGGCGCTCCTGCATCGCTGGCACGAGAGCCAGGTGCGGCGCGAGAATTGAGCGCGGCCCAGCCCATGTCCGAACCCAAACCCCTCGTGCGCCTTGCCGGCATTCGCAAGGTCTTCTCGAACGGTACGGAAGCCATTCGCGGCCTCGATCTCGACGTGCGCAGCGGCGAGTTCATTTCGCTGCTTGGTCCCTCGGGCTGCGGCAAGTCGACGGCCTTGCGCATGATCGCTGGCCTCGGCGAGCCCAGCGAAGGAATGATCGACTGGCCGTCCTCGAGCTACGATGCGGCCGGCCGGCCGATGCGCGAAATCGGCTTCGTATTCCAGGAGCCGACCTTGATGCCGTGGGCCACGGTCTTCGACAACGTGGCCTTGCCCTTCACGCTCAAGGACCGGCCCAAAAGCGACGTGCCGGACCGCGTGCACGAAGCGCTCGCCATGGTCGGGCTCGACCGATTCGCCAAATCTTACCCACGCGAATTGTCGGGCGGGATGAAGATGCGCGTGTCGATCGCGCGCGCCCTCGTGCTGCGGCCTAAAGTGCTGCTGATGGACGAGCCGTTCGCGGCGTTGGACGAAATCACGCGCTTCAAGCTCAACAACGACCTGCTGGCCTTGTGGGAGAAGCAGCGCTGGACGGTCGTGTTCGTCACCCACAGCGTCTACGAAAGCGTCTATCTCTCGACGCGCATCGTGGTGATGGCGGCAAGGCCGGGCCGCGTGGTGGGCGAACTCGCCGTCCCCGCCCCATATCCGCGGGGGACGAGCTTCCGCACGTCGCAGCCCTACAACGATCTGTGCCGCAATGTGTCGGAAATGCTCGACCGCGCGATGGATGCGAATCCGACGGTCTAGGCCCAAGAGGCCTCTTCGGGTCCGGATGGTGGGCGCTACAGGGATTGAACCTGTGACCCCTACCATGTCAAGGTAGTGCTCTCCCGCTGAGCTAAGCGCCCATCCGGACCGGGAAGGCGCGGAATATACCGATCCTCGATTTTTTGGCAAGCCTTCGAAACGACCCCATCCCGATGCCCGCCTTCTCGCCCACCTCGTCGGAGCGTCCGCCGACCCCGATTTACGAGCCCGATCCGCCGTTCGAAATCGTGCCGGCGACGGCGCCGGCAGCCCCGCTCGTCTTCTCCTCGCCGCATTCCGGCGCCCATTATTCGGCCGCTTTCTTGGCTTCTTCGCGCCTCGACCCGACCGTGCTGCGCCGCTCGGAAGACGCGTTCGTCGACGAACTTTTCGCCGCCGCCGCAGCCGCGAACGGGGCGGCCCTCGTCAGAGCTTTGTTCCCGCGCGCCTACGTCGATCCCAACCGCGAGCCGTGGGAGCTCGACCCGGCGATGTTCGAGGGCCCGCTGCCGGCTTTCGTGAACCGCCAGTCGCCGCGCGTGGCAGGAGGGCTCGGCACGGTGGCGCGCGTGGTCGCGAACGGGGCCGAGATCTATCGCGGCAAGCTCGATTTCGCCGAAACGCGCCGGCGCATCGAAGCGCTCTACATGCCCTACCATGCGGCCCTCGAAGCGCTGCTCGCCCGCACCCAAGCCCAGTTCGGTGCGTGCCTGCTCGTCGATTGCCATTCGATGCCGTCGGTCGGCGGGCCGATGGACCGCGACCCCGGCCGCCGCCGCTTGGATTTCGTGCTCGGCGATTGTTTCGGGGCGGCCTGCGCGCCCGCCGTGATCGCCACGGCCGAAAGCTGTCTGCGCGATATGGGCTATGCGGTGGGGCGCAACGATCCTTATGCCGGCGGCTTCATCACGCGCCATTACGGCACGCCGTCGGCGGCACGCCATGCGCTGCAGATCGAGATCAATCGCGGCCTCTACATGGACGAACTCGCGATCGCCAAAGCGCCGGGCTTCGCCAAGCTTGCGGCCGATCTGGGCGTGCTCGTCCACAAGCTCGCCGATCTTTCCAGAACCTTGGTGCCGAGGTCCGCATGACCGAGCCGCTTTCGATCCGCGATTCGGTCGACGCCGACATCGCCGCCATCCAGGCCATCTACGCCCATCACGTCACGCACGGCCTCGGCAGCTTCGAGGAAATCCCGCCCGGGCTCGAAACGATGGCCGAGCGGCGCGCGAGCCTGCTTGCCAAAGGGCTTCCCTACATCGTGGCCACGCGCGCCGACAAAATCGTTGGCTACGCCTATGCCGGGCCCTTCCGGCCGCGTGCGGCCTATCGCTATTCGCTCGAGGACTCGATCTACGTGGCCCCCGATGCGGTCGGCGGCGGCATCGGGCGCGGCTTGCTGGTCGAGCTGCTTGGCCGCGCCGAGGCGTGGGGCGCGCGCCAGATGGTCGCGGTGATCGGCGACAGCGCCAATTCGGGCTCGATCGGCCTGCACAAAGCGCTTGGTTTTCGCATGGTTGGCGTGTTCGAGGCGATCGGCTACAAACATGGACGCTGGGTCGATAGCGTGATGATGCAGCGCGCTTTGGGGCGCGGCGCCGAATCGGCGCCTGAGGAGAGAGCATGACCGAAGCCACGCTGGGGGCGGCCCTTGAGCTGCACGCCAAAGGCAAGATCGCCGAGGCCGAAGCGATCTACGCGCAGCTGCTTGCATCCAACCCCGACGATCTCGACGCGCTCAATCTCGGCGGCTTGGCGCTGCATGCGCTCGGCAAGCGACCGGCCGCGATCGCGCGCCTTAAACAAGCGATCGCACTTGCCCCGGATTTCGCCGACGCGCACGCCAATTTGGGGGCGGTCTACCGGGCCGAAGAGCGCAACGACGAGGCCGCCGCGTGTTTCAAGCGTGCCCTCGATCTCGAGCCCGGCAACGGCTTGGCGGCCAACAATCTCGGCCTCGTGCGAATGAGCCAGGGGGCGTATCTCGAGGCGATCGGCCTCCTGTCGCAGGCGCGCGCTTTGATGCCGGGCCAGCCCGACATCGTGATCAATCTTTCGATCGCCTATATGCGCTACGGCGATTTCGCCCAGGCGCTGGCGATGCTCGACATGCTCGCTGAAGCCGCGCCTAAAGACAAACGCGGCCATTTCGGGCGCGGCGCCGCCTTGTTGGGCTTGGGGCGCCTCGACGAAGCGCGTGCGGCGTTCGACCGCGCACTTGCGATCGATCCCAACTACGAAGCCGCCCGCCAGCAGCTGGATTCGCTGGCCTGAAATAGGTTGCCAAACGCGACGAAGCGCGACGGTCGCCTATATATTCCTTTGATTTTGCAGGGATGTCGCCACGGCGCCAATTCGTGTTACATCGCCGAATAACCCCGCAGGATAAGGAAAACACGTTCTTCACAATGAGAAACAGCGCCCCGCCGTGAAGCCTACGGCGGATGCCATATAGAAGCATATTCCTTGCGTTTTGGCAAGGTTGGTGAAGGCGATTCGCTCTTGTTCCGCCGATCCAGTCGGCGGAACGTGCGGCGCGCGCATCGTGCGCAAGCGACGCCGACCGATCAGCGCGACAGCGCACCGGCAGCGTACTGCGCGGCGAATTCGGCGCTCGGCGGGATCGGCGTGACGACGTCGATCAGAACCCCGTTGGGATCCTGCGTGATGAAGTGGCGTTGCCCAAACGCCTCGTCGCGCAGCGGCGTCAGGACCGGGAGTCCGTCGGCGATCGCGCGGGCGTGGACGGCATCGACGTCCGCCACTTCAAAGTTGAGCAGAATGCCCGCAGCGCGGCCGCGTGCCGCTTCCGGGATGGTCGCATGTGTGCCGTCGAGAATCGCGAGATTGACGTTCGGATCGTCGCGGAGTTGCAGATGCACGTACCAATTCGCCTCGAACAGCGCCCTGAACCCGAAGTGCCGGATGTAAAACGCCGTCGTCGCCGCGACGTCCGCAACCATCAGCACCGGGTAATAGCTCGTAACCTTCATGCTTTCCTTTCTCCATTCAAAAACATACTTTCTGTATGTTTTTGAATGTAACAAACAGGCAGGATGTACGCAAATGAAATCGTCGCGCCGCAGCAATCCCGAGCGCAGCGCCGAGATGCGCGCGCGGCTGGTCTCCGCCGCCCGGCGGCTGTTCGTCGACCAGGGTTATGCCGCCGCCGGCACGCCCGCAATCGTCGATGCCGCCAAGGCGACGCGCGGCGCGCTGTACCACCATTTCCCCGATAAGCAAGCGCTCTTCCGCGCGGTCGTCGAAGCCGAATCCGCGGCGGTTGCCGACGCCATCGAAACGGCCGACGGCCCGGCGTACTCGCCGATGGCGTCGTTGCTTGCCGGTGCGGCGGCCTATGTGCAGGCGATGCGTGAAGAAGGGCGCGTGAGGCTGCTGCTCGTCGAAGGACCTGCCGTGCTCGGACGCCCGGCGATGCGACGCATCGAAGCGCAGCATGGCGACCGCAGCCTCAAAAACGGGCTTGCCGCGGCAATGGCGGCGGGCGCCTTGCCGCCCTTGCCGATCGAAGCGCTGGCGAGCGTGCTTTCGGCGATGTTCGAACGCGCCGCAATGGATGTCGCCGACGGCATGAAGGCCGCCCATGCGCTGACCGCACTCGAAGCGATACTCCAGGGGCTGGCGTCCGGCACCGTAACGCCGGGAAAAACGCGTCGCTTGACAAAGTGAACGAACATTCATTTTATAGGCGCCATCATGCCCAAACTCGCCGACCACGACCGCGCCGACCGGCGCACGCGCATCCTGGATGCGGCCAAGGAATGTTTCGTGCGCCACGGTTTCCACAGCGCCTCGATGCAGCAGATCTGTGCCGCTGCCGGCATGAGTGCGGGCAATCTCTACCGCTATTTTCCGTCCAAGGACGCGTTGATCGCAGGGCTCTGCGCGCGCGACATGGACGATGCCGCCGCAGGCTTCGCCCATGTGCGCCGCAGTGCCGACATTCTGGCCTCGCTCGAGGCTTTGATGGTGCAGCATCTGTGCGGTCGCCAGCGCGCCGACTACGCTTTGTGGGCTGAGACCACGGCAGAGGGCTCGCGCAATGCGGCCGTCGCAGCCCTTGGTTTGCGCGTGCATGCCTTCATCCGCGTCACGCTCGAAGACATCGTGCGCGAGGGCATTGCGGCCGGCAGCTTGCGCGTCGATTGCGAGCCTCGGCGCATCGCCATGTTCCTGATCGCCTTGTTCGACGGCCTCGTCGTGCAATTGAGCCGCGTGCCCGGCTACGATCCGCGGCCCGACATCGCGCACACGATGCGCTTGCTGCGCGCCGACCTGCTGCCCGCCGGAACCAAGCGCAACACGGCGAAACGGCACGCAACAAAACGTTCCGAGCCGACACGCTCCGAAACCAAACGTCCTGATCCAAAGCAGCGCCGCGCGCGTAAGCTGCCGTCCCGCATCGGAGTTGCCCGCAAATGACGCGTACCGCCTTTCTGTTCGCTTTCGCTCTCGTTGCGGCGCTGCCTGTCGCTTTTGAGCCATTCGTCGCAAACGCCGCCAATCCGCCGGCGGCACCCGCACCGACCGTCACGGTTGTTGCGGCAGCCTCGCGCGAACTCGTGGACCGGCAGCGCGTGACCGGCACGCTCGTGCCCCGCGAAGACGTGATGGTGTTCGCCGAAAACGACGGCGTGCGCATCGTCGACGTGCTCGCCGACGAGGGCAGCATCGTCGTGCAAGGCCAGGTGCTTGCACGCCTGTCGCGCGATCTGCTCGATGCGCAACTTGCCCAGAATGCGGCACAGCTGCAGCGCGCCACGGCCGCGATCTCGCAGGCGCGCGCGCAGATCGTGCAGGCCGAGGCCGCCTACAACGAAGCGCTGCCCGCCCTCGAGCGCGCGCGCGCGTTGCGCGCCAACGGCAACGCGACGGAAGCCACCGTCGAACAGCGCCTGTCGGCGTTCCGCGCGGCCGAAGGGCGGCTTGCGGGCGCCCGCGACGGGCTTACCTTCGCCAATGCTGAGCGTGCCCAGATCGAAGCGCAGCGCCGCGAGCTTTCCGTGCGCGCCGAGCGCAGCGAGGTCAAAGCGCCGCGCGGCGGGCTCGTGTCGCGCCGCTCGGCGCGCATCGGCCAGATGACCGGCGGCACCGAGCCTTTGTTCCGCATTCTCGCCGACAGCGAAATCGAGCTTGAAGCCGAATTGCTCGAAACGCGCCTGGCCGGCATGCGCGAAGGCATGGAAGCGACGATCCATGCCGCCAACGGCACCGACGTGCCGGGCAAGGTGCGGCTTGTGCCCGCCGAGGTCGACCGCACCACGCGCCTGGGCAAGCTGCGCATTGCACTCGCCGCAGCACCGCAGGCGGCGGAAGCGGGTTTGCGCATCGGCACGTTTGCGCGCGGCACGGTCGAGCTTGCGCGCAAGACCGTGTTGGCCGTGCCTGCAGGTTCGGTCGTCTATGGCGAGGGCCAGGCGACGTTGCAGATCGTCGTGGACGGCAAGATCGTCGTGCGCAAAGTGGTCCTCGGCCTCATCGCCGACGGCTGGGCCGAAATCCAGAGCGGCCTTGGCGCCGGCGATTTGGTGGTGGCGCGCGCAGCCCCGTTCCTGCGCGACGGCGACCGCGTGCGCACCCAGACGGCGACGGAGTAACGCAGCATGGCATTCCCCGTTTCGGCCTGGGCCATCAAAAAGCCGCTGCCGTCGATCGTGCTGTTTCTCGTGCTGACGGTGCTGGGGCTCTACGGCTTCGCCAAGCTGCCGATCACGCGTTTCCCGAACATCGACGCCCCCTTCGTGTCGGTGACGGTCACGCAAGCCGGGGCCGCCCCCACCGAGCTCGAAACGCAAGTCACCAAGAAGGTCGAAGACGCGGTCGCGGGCCTGCTCGGCGTCAAGCACATCACCTCGAGCATCAGCGAGGGCGTCAGCACTTCGACGATCGAGTTCCGCCTCGAGGTCTCGGCCGACCGTGCGCTCAACGACGTCAAAGACGCGATCGCGCGCATCCGCTCGGATCTGCCGCGCACCATCGACGAGCCGATCACGCAGCGCGTGGATATTGCGGGCCTGCCGATCGTGACCTTTGCCGCGCGCGCCCCGCAAATGTCGGTCGAAGAATTGTCGTGGTTCGTGGACGACGTGATCGCGCGCGATCTGCAAGGGATACGCGGCGTGTCCAAGATCGAGCGCGTAGGTGGCGTGGAGCGCGAAATTCGCGTGACACTCGATCCCGACCGTCTGGCTGCGTTCGGCGTGACGGCCGCCGAGGTCAATCGCCAGCTCCGTGCCACGCATGTGGACCTCGCCGGCGGGCGCGGCGAGATCGCGGGGCGCGAACAATCGATCCGCACGCTGGCGGGCACGGATACGCTCGACGAACTCGCCGAGACCGCGATTTCGCTGTCGGGCGGGCGCAAGGTGCGGCTCGACGAGCTCGGCAGCGTGACCGACGGGGCGGCCGAGCGGCGCACATTCGCGCGCATCAACGGCGAGCCCGTGGTCGCCTTCGCGGTGAGCCGCTCGAAAGGGGCCAGCGACGCGACCTTGGCCACGCTTGTGCAGGCGCGCATCGCGGCGTTGCAGGCGCGCTATCCGCAGGTGGCGATCCAGCAGATCGACACCTACGTTGCCTACACGCTCGGCAACTACCATTCGGCGATGGCGAGTCTTGTCGAGGGCGCGCTCTTGGCCGTCGTGGTGGTGCTCGTGTTTTTGCGCAATTGGCGCGCAACCTTGATCACGGCCTGCGCGCTGCCGCTTGCCATCATACCGACCTTCTTCGCGATGGACCTCATGGGGTTCTCGCTCAATCTCGTGTCGCTGCTCGCGATTACGCTGGTGACCGGCATTCTCGTCGACGACGCAATCGTCGAAATCGAAAATATCGTGCGCCACATGCAGATGGGCAAATCGCCGTGGCAG